>JAQUVY010000018.1 GCA_028693155.1 Eubacteriales bacterium | reverse complement strand
CCAGGTGATGACAAAACGCAGCGTGCCGCTTTGCCCGGGCTGCAGCGTCAGATGGGCAGCCAGCGTCGCCAGATCGTCTGCGGCGTAGTTGGGGTCGCCTCCGTGCTTTTCCTCCTGATAAACGCGGTTGACCAGCAGTCCCGGCTGGGTAAAGTCCTGCCAGAAGGTATCCAAGTTGTCAAACCAGTTCCCGCGGAACCAGTATTGCTGAAAGCTGACCTCCTCGGCGTCGCAGGCCAGCGCCACAGATGCTTCGGGGCGCTCCCGGTTTTTCAGGTGCAGCGCATGGATGCCGGTTTCCTCCACATGCTGATGGACACCGCCGTGCTTGGCCAAAAAGTTATCCAGCGTGCCCGCTATCGTGTAGCGTATGGGCTCGGAAGTATCATTGCGCAGAGAAAACGCGAAGAAAGCCCCGGGGATGGAGGAATCTCGGTCGTTGAGGGGAATAAACGGATTGAAGGCTTCCATCGAAAGCTCTCCCGGGAAGTTTTCATCCGCAAAGCGCAGCGTCGCCATGGGAAACGTCCCCTCAAAGCTGCAATGCTTAAAATGCGGCATCCCCATCAGCGAGGAGCGATCCACGCCAAAGCCAAAGCTGTTGAAGTGCGGCCTGTTGTATGCGCCGGAACGGCTGCCCAAATAGTCACCCATCACCACACGAGCGTCCAGAACCCGCCCGTCCTGCTCCGCCTTGACGGCAAAGTGGCTCATCGCCGCGTGCGAGCCTTTGCTCGGCCGCCCAAAGATCTCCACATCGATCAGTTGGCCGTTGCCGGCCAGGCCGATGCAGCCGGTGCCGATCCCCCCCAGAGGAAAAGAGATCTCCCGCGCAGTCTCACCCTCATAAATAAAATCCCGATTCATGCAGCAGTCCTCCCACATAGAATGGCTTCATTATAAGAGATGCCCTGTCTCATGTACAGAACAAACCCACGAAAATAGCCTTTTCTGCATTTTTACGGTATAATAATGGCACCAATAAGAGGAGGAACACCACCCATGAAACAGGATCGCATCCTCATTCTGGATCTAGGCGGCACGGAAAATGCCGCCGTTGCCCGCGCCGTTCGCGCGCTGGGCGTATACAGCGAAATCTATCCTCACGACCTGACGGCCGCGGAACTGGCCGCCATGCCCAATGTAAAGGGCATCATCCTCAACGGCGGAGAAAACCGCGTGGTAGATGGCTCCGCCATTGAGGTATCGCCCCATATCTATACCTGCGGGTTGCCCCTGCTGGCCGTCGATCACCCCACCGCGCGCTGCGAGGCAATTTCCGCCTGGCCGCAAGAAGAAGCGGCAATGGAAGCGCTCCTGCGCGGCTTTGTGTTTGATCGCTGCGGCGCGCAGGCCAATTGGAACATGGAGAACTTCATTGAGGATCAGGTCGCCGCGCTGCGCGCGCAGATCGGCGGCAAAAAGGTTCTGCTGGCGCTTTCCGGCGGCGTGGATTCCTCCGTGGTGGCCGCCCTGCTCATCCGCGCCATCGGTGCGCAGCTGACCTGTGTGCATGTGAACCATGGCCTGCTGCGCAAGGGCGAGGCCGAGCAGGTCATTGAGGTGTTCGGCAAGCAGCTCAACGCCAATTTGGTTTACGTCGATGCGGCTGAACGTTTTTTAGGCAAGCTGGCCGGCGTGAGCGACCCTGAGCAAAAGCGCAAGATCATCGGCGGCGAATTCATCCGCGTGTTTGAGGAAGAAGCGCGCAAGCTGGACGGCATCGACTTTTTGGGTCAGGGCACCATCTATCCCGACATTGTTGAGAGCGGCACCAAAACAGCCAAGATCGTCAAGAGCCATCACAACGTAGGCGGGTTGCCTGAGGATATGAAGTTTGAGCTGGTAGAGCCGCTCAAGTACCTCTTTAAGGATGAGGTGCGCGCCTGCGGCAGAGCGCTGGGACTGCCCGCCCAAATGGTGGAGCGCCAACCCTTTCCCGGCCCGGGGTTGGGGGTGCGCTGCCTGGGCGCCATTACCCGCGACCGTCTGGAGGCGGTGCGGGAATCCGACGCTATTTTGCGTGAGGAATTTAAAAGTGCCGGTCTTGTGGGCAAGGTGTGGCAATACTTTACCATCGTGCCTGATCTGAAATCCGTCGGCGTGCGCAACAACGCCCGCTGCTTTGAATACCCGGTCATCATCCGCGCCGTCAACACGGTGGACGCCATGACCGCGACCATTGAGCATCTGGACTGGGTGCTGATGGACCGCATTACCGATCGGATCATCCATGAGGTACCGGGCGTGAATCGTGTGCTGTATGACCTGACGCCGAAGCCGACCGGCACCATAGAGTGGGAATAGCCTGCTGACGACCCACGGAGCAAACGCGATCACCTAAACAGACCGGCAAGCACGCTTGCCGGTTCTTCTCTTGTCAAATTTCAGCACTGGAGCGATTTGTATGGACTCATACGAGAACTTTTTGTCTCACTTCAAAATAAGAAGGAAGACCTTTTTGCCTGGGGCATCTAGGCCACAGTGTTTCCCGACCTTTCGCGCGTTGAGGAAGAATGGAAAATGCTCAAAACCCGCCTTTTGAACAATGGAGAAGTTTATATCCAGGGTTACGGAAGGAACGCTCACGGCACACGCCTCCATCAGGACCTTTACCATCAGATTCTGGGAAACGACCATATTAAAACAGATCCGACAAACAACGCTATCCCCCAGCGCAATATTCAAAAGCTAACCGGAAAAAGGCGCAATGTAGATCTGCTGAATTATCAGGTGTCACATATTTGGGGCAGAACGAAAAACCCGTTTTTGTTTGAAGCGCCATGGAATATCTGCTTTACGCCTAAGCTTATAGATCCTTTTACAGGGCATGAAGCCAAGGGACAATGGCCTGTGCTTTATCAAAGCTTGTTTTTTGAAAAGGCCGGCCAGCGCTATCGCCCCTTTATTGATGAGTATAACAGCTTATCGCAAAAATATTTTGGGCAAAACTTCATCGCGCAGTATATGGCCGATCTGGCGGAACGTGTTGATGAAAAAACGCTGACCCAGTTTGAAAAGGACGCGCGGCAGGAGCTGTCGCCCATCATAAGATAGTTTGCCTGCCAAATCACCGCTCTTCACACGGAAAAATAACTTTTTTGAAAAATGTGCTATGTTATACTGTTCTTATTCTTGGAAAAGGACCTTTTGTCATGAAACGCACTGTCGCCTGTTTCTGCCTGCTGGTGCTGACGCTTTGCGGCTGCTCTGCGCGCGAGATGCACGTGGTGGCCACCGCCGCCCCCACCGCAACGCCCGTTGTTGCTGCCGCCGAGCCAAGCATTGCGCCTTCTCTGACCCCGTCGCCCTCACCCACCGCCACGCCGGCAGCTGCGCTAGGCCCCGGCGCGGAGTCCGATGAGGTGCTGGCGCTTCAGCAGCGGCTCATCGCCTTAAAATATCTTCAGATCCAGACGCCCACCCGATATTACGGAAGCAAAACCGAAATCGCCGTGCGCGCCTTTCAAAAGCAAAACCAGCTTCCCGAAACGGGCACAGCGGATGCTTCCACCCGGCAGGCATTGTTTTCCGAAGAAGCCCAGCCCTGTGCGCTGGCCTTGAGCGGGCTGGTGATCGGGCTGGATCCCGGGCATCAAAAAAAGGCGAACAGCGACAAGGAGCCCGTTTCTCCCGGTTCGAGCGACATGAAAAAGAAGGTGTCCTCCGGCACACAGGGGCGCTTTACAAAGGTGCCCGAATATGAGGTGGTGCTGGATGTGGCGCTGCTGCTGCGCGATAAGCTGGAGGCGCAGGGTGCCACCGTGGTCATGACGCGCGAAACCAACGATGTCGACATCTCCAATGTGGAGCGCGCAAAACTGTTTAATAAGAGCAAGACGGATTATGCGCTCCGCCTTCACTGCAATGGTTCGGAAAACGCGGAAAAACACGGTGCCTTCGTGCTGTACCCCGCCAAACGCGATTTCACCGATGCGTGCGAAAAGGCCGGGCAGCTGCTGATCGACGCCTTCTGCAAAGAGACGAAGGCGCAGAATTTGGGCATCGTACCGCGCAGCGACCAAACCGGCTTCAATTGGAGCGACCGCATGATCCTGAACATTGAAATGGGTCACATGACCAACGAAAAAGAGGACCACCTGCTGGTCGATTCCGCTTATCAGGAAAAGATGGCGCAGGGGATCCTCGATGGTATTCTTGCCTATTTTGCCCAATGACGCTCAGCGCACCACCGCCGCGGAACCGCCGTTGGCCAGCTTTTCCACCTCCGGGAGCGTGGCCATGGAGGTATCTCCCGGCGTTGTCATGACCAAAGCGCCATGCGCCGCGCCGTATTCCACGGATTGCTGCATATCCAGCCCGCAAAGCATTCCATAGATCACCCCCGATGCAAAGCCGTCTCCCCCGCCGATGCGATCCAACACCGCTAAGGCGGGGTATTTTTTTGATTCGTACAACGTTCCGTCTTTCAGGCACAGCGCGCTCCAATCGTTGGTAGACGCGCTGATGACGCCGCGCCGGGTGCAGGCGATCACCTTCAGGTTGGGATAGGCGGCGCCTGTGCGCCGCATGGCGTCCTCTAAAGTCCCGTCGCAGCCCGACACGCCCAGGCGCACCGTCATGTCCTCCATTCCGGCAAAAAGCACATCTACGTCGTTCATCAATTCCCGAAAAAAGGCAACCGCCTTCGCCTCCCCGCCCGAACGCGCCCAAAGCGAAGGGCGGTAATTAAAGTCAAACGAGACCGGCACTCCGGCGGCCTTGGCCGCTTTGACAGCCTCCAGCGTAAGCGCCGCCGTATCGGCACTCAGCGCGGCAAAAATGCCGCCCGTGTGGAACCAGCGGCTGCCCTGTTTTTCAAAGATTTTCTGCCAATCCACCTCTCCCACTTTCAGCTGAGACGCCGCAGAATTGGCACGGTCGGACATCCCCATTGCCCCGCGCACGCCAAAGCCGCGCTCGGTAAAATTCAAACCCAGCCGTGTGTCATAACCCAGGCCGTCATACGGCCGCCACAAAATGTTTTGCGTATCTACGCCGCCCTGCAAAATCAAATCCTCCGCCAAATCACCCAAGGGGCTTTTCGGCAGCGCCGTAACGACTGAAGTACGCAGGCCAAAGCATTTGCGCAGCCCGCGCGCCACGTTATACTCGCCTCCGCCTTCCCACACATGAAAATCCCGGGCGCAGCGCACGCGCACGTCCCCCGGGTCGAAGCGCAGCATCACCTCACCTAGCGCTACGCAATCAAACTTTGGTTCTCCTCTGCTCATCGCCGTCACACCATCCATACATTTTTTACCGAATCCATAGATCGGCTCTATTAAAAACCTTTTCAAAACGCACAAAAGATAATATAATGAGTATATCAAATCTCAGGAGGAATTTCATCATGGCTAAGGTAAAAGGCATCAATCACATCGGCATTATTGCTACCGATTATGACAAGTCCTTTCATTTCTATACCGAAGTGCTGGGCATGACCCCCACGATCAGCTTCCGCAAGGACGACAAGGGCTTCGCCATGCTGGACATGGGCAACAACAACGCCATTGAGCTGTTCTGCGGCGGCACGGTAAAAGGCGTTCAGAACATGTTCAAGCACCTGGCGTTGGAGGTGGACGACAGTGCCGCCATGTATGAAAAGTGCGTGGCCGCGGGCTGTGAAAGCGAAGAAGCCCCCCACGACATCAACATGGGCGGCAAGGATATCCGCATTTCTTTTGTAAAAGGACCCGACGGCGAGATCCTGGAGTTTTATCAGGCGCTGTAAAGGCTTTTTGCGAAAAAAAGCGCTGACGAAGGAAGAGAAAAGTTAAAGAAGAACCCGGAGGGCTTGCTGCCTGTGCATCTCAGGCGGCAGGCTCTTTCACTTTGCCCTGTCGAGGCAGCGGTCGAAAACGGCGGCCTGCAAATGTAGTTCGCGCTGGTTCGCCGCTCCAAATGCCTTGCCCCGCATTGCTGCGCCGGGTTAGGTGTGGAAACAGCTTTTTTCCCGTCCAATAGGTTCTACGCATTTTTTTCTTTTCTGGCAGAAACGGTTTTTCCCGCCTGTGCGCGGGCGACCAAGCCCCGCCCCTTGTCACGCAGCCGGCAAGCATCCCCCTGCTTTCCCGACGGCAATCGGCGATGTGCACACCGCTTCCGGTTTTGCCTCAGCCCTCAAAACGCCGGCGCTTTGTGCACAGTTGCCATCCTGCCTGAAAAAATCTCACGCGCATTGTCTGCTTGGCTTTCCGTTTTTCCCGGCAAAAAACACCCCGATCGTAATTCGGCATATCCTACCGGCAACAATCGGGGTGCAGGGCAAGCTAAAGCGCTCTTTTATGGCGATTCAGCGTTACTTTTTGCCATCCTCCAGCACCGAAGTGCAGTGCGGGCAGCGGGTCGCCTCCAAAGCGATCTCACTGCGGCAAAAGGGGCATTGCTTGGTTGTGACCGCCTTGGGTGCCTCCTTTACCGGGCGCTTCAAGCTATTCATCGCCTTGACGATAAGGAACAGCGCAAAAGCCAAGATAAAGAAATTCAGCACGGCCATAATGAACGCGCCGTATTGCAGCGTTACGCCGCCGAAGGTCACCGAAAGTTGGCTAAAGTCTACGCGCACAAGTAGACCCAAAAGCGGCGACAAGATGTTGTTGACCAGCGCATCCACAATGGCCTTGAATGCCGCGCCGATGATAACGCCGACTGCCAGATCCATCACATTGCCGCGTTGAATAAACTTTTGAAACTCCTTAAAAAATGCTTTCATATTCTTCTCCCCCCTGTGTGAACTTCATCGTTAGATAATAAACTTTGTCAAATCTTCCTCAACCACGACGTCTTTCAAATGCTCTGCCACATAGCGGCTGTCCACATTGACGTCGATCATGGGGTGGTTGCCGCTGGCGTTAAAGGAAATATCCTCCAGCAGAGATTCCATGATCGTGTGCAGGCGGCGGGCGCCCAGATTTTCCTTGGTTTCATTGGCAACGTAGGCATAGTGCGCGATGGCTTCCAGGGCGCTGTCCTCAAAGTTCAAATGGATGTGATCCACCTCAAGCATGGCGGCATATTGCTTAATAAGCGCATTTTCCGGCTGAGAAAGGATCAGCAGGAAATCCTGCTCGCTTAAGCTGCCCAACTCCACCTTGATGGGGAAACGCCCCTGCAGCTCGGGGATCAGATCGCTGATCTTGGAGACATGGAACGCACCGGCCGCGATAAAAAGGACATAGTCGGTCTTGACAGGGCCGTACTTCGTTGTGACCGTGCTGCCCTCCACCAGAGGAAGGATGTCGCGCTGAACGCCCTCGCGGGATACGTCCGGCCCCTGAGACGCGCTGCGGCCGGCAATTTTATCGATCTCGTCAATGAAAATAATGCCGTGGTTTTCCGCCAAAGCCAGCGCTTCCGTCGTCACCTCATCCATATCGATGAGATTCATCGCCTCTTCCTGCTCCAGGATGCGGCGGGCTTCGCGCACGGGCAGGCTGCGCTTCTTTGTTTTCTTAGGCAGCATCCCCCCCATAATGTCGTTCAGGTTCAGCTCTACGCCGCTGCCCGGCATCAGCTCTTTATTGCTCTGCGATTCTTCAATCTCCACCTCAACCAAGGTGTTTTCCAGCGCCCCACGCTTCAGCTGATCCAAAATTGCCGAGCGTTTGATCTTCAATTCCTCATCGGGTTCCAGTTCTTCTTCCGGTGCCGGCGCACCCATCAGCATTTCAATGGGGCCGCGGCTTTTTTTGATCCGCTTGGAAGGGGCAAGTGCCTTGGCCAGGCGCTCATTGGCGCGCGCCGTGGCTTCCTCCTTGACGGCCTCGGTTTTTTTCTCTTTGACCAGCCGGATGGCTGCCTCAACCAGATCGCGCACCATGGAATCCACATCGCGCCCCACATAGCCGACCTCGGTAAATTTTGTGGCCTCCACCTTCACAAACGGCGCACGCACCAGCTTTGCCAGGCGGCGGGCGATCTCCGTTTTGCCCACGCCGGTAGGCCCTACCATAATGATGTTCTTCGGGGTGACCTCGGCCTTCATTTCCTCAGAAAGGCGGCTGCGGCGATAGCGGTTGCGCAGCGCTACGGCCACGGCCCGCTTGGCTCCATCCTGCCCGATGATATATTTATTCAGCTCGTTGACGATTTCAACTGGTGATAATTCCATCATTTTGCTTCACCCACTTCTTCCACCGTAATATGGTCATTGGTATACACGCAGATCTCCGAAGCGATCTTCAGCGCTTTATAGGCGATGTCCCGCGGCGGCAGTTCCGTATTTTGCGCCAGGGCACGCGCGGCTGCCAGTGCGTAGTTTCCGCCCGAACCGATGGCGGCAATGCCGTCATCCGGCTCGATGACTTCGCCGCCGCCCGACAAAACGACCAATGCTTCGCTGTCCGCAGCAATGAGCAGCGCCTCCAGCTTTTTCATCACCTGGTCGCTGCGCCACTCCTGCGCCAGCTCAACGGCGGCGCGGCGCAGATTCCCGCTGAACTGCTGCAGCTTAGCCTCAAAACGCTCCATCAGACTGAAAGCGTCGGCCACGCTGCCGGCAAACCCACAGGCCACCTGACCGTTATAGATCTTACGCACCTTAACAGCCGTGTTTTTCATAATGACCGTCTCACCCATGGTTACCTGCCCGTCGCCGGCTATGGCGCAATTTCCATCGCGGTGGATTGCCACGATGGTTGTTCCCTCAAACTTCATAAAATTCTCCTTTCACCGCTGGTACCAAATTCTCAAGGGTGCTCAATGCGCGCTGCACATAGAGCTCCTGACGATTCTTTTTTCCATGTATCTTACCCTGAAGCGGATCCATCAAACCAAAATTCGCGTTCATGGGCACAAACGCGCCGCCCAGGCCGCGCGATACATACTGCCCCATGGAGCCAATCACCGTGCAGCCGGTAAAGTCGATGGGCGGCAGTCCCATCTGCCGGCGGGCGAGGCTGATGCCGGCCGTCATTCCCGACGCCGCCGATTCCACATAGCCCTCCACTCCGGTAATTTGCCCGGCAAAGTACAGCTCGGGCGTTTCGGCCACGCTGTAATCCGCCTGCAAAAAGCCCGGGGAATCCAAATAAGTATTGCGGTGCATGACGCCATAGCGCAGAAACTCAGCATTTTCCAAGCCGGGGATGAGCGAAAACACACGTTTTTGCTCAGGCCATGCCAACCGCGTTTGAAAGCCGACCATGTTATAGTAGGTTCCTTCGGCGTTTTCACGCCGCAGCTGCACCACCGCATACGGCCGTTTCCCCGTGTGCGGATCTAGAATGCCCACAGGCTTAAGCGGCCCGAAAGCCAGCGTCATTCGTCCCCTGCCGGCCATAACTTCCACCGGCATGCACCCTTCAAAGATATTCGCATCCCGGTCAAATTCATGCAGATCCGCCAGCCGCGCGCCGACAAGCGCGTCATAAAACGCGTCGTATTCCTGCTGATTCATGGGACAATTGATGTAGTCGCTGCCCCGGTCGTAGCGTGAAAAGAAAAAAGCCTTCTCCATATCTATGCTGTCAAAGGAAATGATGGGTGCCACCGCGTCGTGAAAATGCAGCTTGAACCCGCTGCACCGCGCGGCAATGGCCTGCGCCAGCTCTCCATCCGTCAGCGGACCCGACGCCAAAATGCACGGTCCCTCCGGAATATCTCGGCACTCTTCCTCCACGATCTCTATCTGCGGCATGGCCTTTAATCGCTGTGTCACATAATCCGAAAACAAGTGCCGATCCACCGCTAGCGCGCCGCCGGCCGGAACGCGGGTGGCATCCGCCGCCTGCATAATGAGCGAATCCAGTCTCCTCATCTCTTCCTTGAGCAGTCCAACCGCGTTTTGCAGGCGATCCGACCGCAGGGAATTGCTGCACACCAGCTCCGCAAAGGTATCTTCCGTATGAGCCGGTTGCTTACGCAGCCGCTTCATCTCCCACAGGCGCACGGGGATGCCGCGCTTTGCCAGCTGATAGGCTGCCTCGCTCCCGGCGAGGCCTGCTCCGATTACCGTAACCTTTTCCATTTTCACCTCAATGATGTTTGATTGCGTATCTTCTCCCGGGCAAGCAGACTATGATGCCCTTGAGCTCCATCTCCGAAAGGGTGCTGGAGAGCTGGGGCATGGTCATGTCCAATTGCTCGTACAGTTCGTCAAATTCAATTTCGTCTTGCGCCAGCGTATCGGCGATGAGCCGCTCCTGCGGGGTCAGCTCCAGCGTAACGCGGGGCACTTCCCCCGGCCGCCACCCATAATGGGACAGGATATCCCCTGCACTGCGCACGGGGATCGCGCCCTCCTGCAGAAGTTCATTGGTGCCCTCGCTGCCCTGGCTGAAAATATTTCCCGGCACCGCAAATACATCTCTACCCTGCTCCAAAGCAAAATCCACCGTGATCTTGGTGCCGGAACGCACCGCCGCTTCCACAATGACCACACCCGAACAAAGCCCGCTGATAATGCGATTGCGCGCGGGAAAATGCTCCCGCAGGGGTTCGGTTCCCGGCGGATATTCGCTGATGACGGCGCCCCGCCTGCAAAGCTCATGATAAATGGCTTCCTTTTCACGGGGATAGATCACATCCGGCCCGCAGCCCAGCACCGCGATGCTGTCTCCGCCCGCGTCCAGCGCGGCGGCGTGCGCGCAGGAATCAATCCCGTAGGCCATGCCGGAAACCACAGCAACCTTACCGCCGGCCAGCCCTTTGGCGATCATCTCCGCCGCGTCGCGCCCGTATTGCTCGGGCGTGCGCCGACCGATCACGGCGATGGCACGGCTTGTCGCCAGCAGCTCCCTGCGCCCCTTTGCGTACAGCACCAGCGGCGGGGCGCTGATCTGCCTGAGAAGAGGAGGATAATCGGGCGAATCCAGCGTAACGGCAAACACGCCCAACTGCTCCATGCGATGAAAAAACGCGTTTGCTCGCACCGGATCGGCGTGAGAACGCAGGCCGGCCAACATCCTTGGGCTTATGCGCGGCAGGGCTTCGATCTCTTGGGGCTGGTCACGCACGGCACGCCATACTTCTTGCGCCGAGCCAAAATGATGCACCAGCCGCAGCTGCGCCGCGTTGCGCTGTTCCAATGCCTTTTGCAGCCAGATCCAACACTTTTCTTCCGCCGTATATGGCATGGTTCCTATCGGTCTCCTCCCCAATATTTTTTATCCAACACGCGATACTGGATGGCCTCCAACAGGTGCTCGGGCAAAACATCCGCGCTTCCGGCCAAATCGGCCACCGTACGGGCAACCTTCAAAATGCGGGAATAGGCTCTTGCGCTCATACCGTAGGTTTCAAACGCTTGGCGCAGAATATCATGGCCTTTGGCGGTCAGTGCGCAAAATTCATTGAGTTGAGCCGGAGAAAGCTGCGAGTTGGTAAAGGTAGGGCCGCCGCGGCGCTGCTGAAGCGCGCGCGCCTGCTCCACCCGCTCCCGCACGGCAGCGGAGCCTTCCCCTTTTCGCTGATCGCTCAGCTGCCGATACTCCACCTCGCCCACCTCTACCTGTATGTCCATACGATCCAGCAGCGGGCCGGAAATACGGTTTTGATATTGGGAGATCTGCGCCGGCGAGCAGCGGCACGGGCGGGACCGCGAGCCGTAATAGCCGCAGGGGCAGGGATTCATTGCGGCGACCAGCATGAATTTTGCCGGGAACGTGTAGCTGCCAGCCGATCGGGAAACGGTCAGTTTTCCATCCTCCAGCGGCTGCCGCAGCACCTCCAGCGACGCTCGGCTGAATTCGGGAAGCTCATCCAAAAACAGCACGCCGTAATGCGCCAAGCTGATGTCCCCGGGCTTGACGGGCTGCCCGCCGCCCGCCAAAGCCACCGTCGATGCGGTGTGATGGGGCGCGCGCACCTGCCTGCGGCGCAGCAGGCCCTGAGAAGGGGGAAGCTCACCGGCCACGCTGTAAAGCTTGGTTACCTCCAGCGCTTCCTCATAGGTCAGGTCCGGCAAAATGCCGGGCAGCGTTTTGGCCAGCATACTTTTGCCCGAGCCGGGCGGACCGATCATCAGCAGGTTATGCCCGCCGGCCGCGGCCACCTCCAGCGCGCGCTTGGCACCCGCTTGTCCCTTGATCATGGACAGATCCTCCGCAAGGGACAATTCAGCAGACGTGTCCTGCCACGAAAAGTCGGGCGCATACGCTGGCGGCTCCCGGCCGTTAAGCGCAGCCACCAGCTCCTGCAGAGACTGCACCGGCAGTACACGCAGCCCTTGTATGCAGGTGGCTTCCTGCGCGTTTTGCGCCGGAACAACGACCGTTTCATACCCCAGCTCCCGCGCGGCAGCCGCCATGGGCAGCACGCCCTTGATCCCCCGCACCTTGCCGTCCAGCGACAGCTCACCCAAAAACACCGTATTTTCCGGGATGCGGCGCAGCTGCTCGCTGCAAAGAAGAATGCCCAACGCAATGGGAAGATCGTAGATAGGGCCTTCTTTGCGAATATCCGCCGGCGCCAGGTTGAGGGTAAGCCTGGAAACCGGGAACGTGCCGCCCATGTTGCGAATTGCCGAACGCACACGCTCCTTGGATTCCTTTACCGCCGCGCCCGGCAGCCCGACGATCTCAAAAACAGGAAGCCCTGCGGAGAGATCCATCTCGACCGACACGGGAAAGCCTTCTACCCCATTCAGGCCCATGCTCATGACCTTTGCAAGCATTTTTCCCCCTCCTCAGCGCCTGCGGCGCGGCGTTTAGTAGGTGAAATACCAAGTGGGCAGCCAGCGCAGCAGCTTGCCATACCACGAAGGAATGGGCAGGCCGGACAGCACCGGATAGAACAATACAAACAGCAGCAGCACCACCGCCAGGTAGACCCAGATATATTGCTTTTTGCGTTCCTTTTTTGTTTCCCATTCCCGAATCCACATGACAATGGCCATGATGAAAAAGGGTACCGCCGGGAAGTAATGATAAATAAACATGCTTCTGGGCACCAACACCCACGGCAGATATTGGGTAAGGTATCCGGCCAGAATGAACACGTCCGGCATTTGCATGCGCCGGTTTTTTATGATACGCACAATCAGCCAGATCATCGCTGCCGTGCCGGGCAGCCATACGGCCGGGTTGCCGAAGGAGGCGATGGAACCCATCCAGCCTTCGGGCAGGCAGCTGTTTTTGTAAAACCAGATGGGTTTGATGATGAGCGGCCACTGATACCAGGGGGACTTGAAGAAGTGATCATCCACCAGCTGGCTGTGATAGCGGAACATGCTCAGCTGGCTGTCCCACACGGTCTTGAGCAGGTTTTGACTGTTGACCCCTTTGGCGTACGGGATGTAGGAGGCCACATAAATGGCCGCGGGAATCACGATGAAAAACACGATGCAGCACAGCAGCGTCAAAATCGTATTGCGCCAAAAATTCCGCCGGATGGTCTGCGCCAGCTCACCCTCCACCGCACCGGATCGCGCCGCGGCATATTCGCGCGCCCGGCAGAAGATGGAATAGAAGAAGATGATGGCCAGCCCGGCGCCGGCATAGAGCCCCGTCCACTTACTGGCCGCGCCCAGCCCAAAGGCCAGGCCGCACAAGCCCAGCGGCAGCAGCGTTTTGCGCAGCGGCTGCACGTTGTAGTTGGTCCGCGTTAAATATTGATACATGAACCCAAACATGAGGATGATAAAGAACACACCATAGGTATCAATGGTGGCAATTCGCGTCTGGGTAAAGTGCATGAAGTCAAACGCTATCAGGAAGGACGCAATAAACGCGTACCGCGTTTCGCGGAAAAGCTCTTTGGCAAACCAATAAACCAACGGTATCATGAACACGCCGAACAACGTGCCCATGATGCGCCAGCCAAAGGGCGTCATGTCAAAAAGGGCGATGCCCACCGAAATGATCAGCTTTCCCAGCGGCGGATGGGTGGTTTCATAGGGCTTCATGCCATTGAGATGCTCCCACGCAGTGCGCGCGTGATAAATCTCATCGAAATAGGTGCTGTTCATCTGGCTGGGCTGCTCGGGGATACGATCCTGCTCGTCGATGAGTGCGGCAGCGTCGCTTTCACAGCCGCCCTGATCCGCAATGCCCACCGGAACCAGGGTATTCCCCTGCGCGTCTTTAAATGCGACTTCCAGCAGCCGCACCGTAGGCGTGGTCACGGTAAAGCGCACATAGCGCGCCTGCTTCCCGACAGAGAACTTGTCCCAGATCTGAAAGACGGTGCTTTCCACATATTCCATCGTCTGAACGTTTTTCCAGTTTTCCCCATCCTCGGAAACGGCAACCGTCATATCCCCTTTTGTCAAGCCGAAATAGCACCAGAACTCGGACAACTCCTGCGGCTGTCCCAAATCCACCACCGCGTAGGAATTGCTGGCGTTTGCTTTCCACATCTTAACGGGCACGTCCGTATCGCCCAGGTAGACGACAGCCACAATGGCGTAGATCAGCGTCAGACCCCACATGAGCAAATGGTCCTTTTTGCACCACTTGACCTTTTCCCGCGGCATCCGCACCAAGGGACGGGGCTCCTTTGGGGAGACCTCCGCTTTTTCGTCAGGCTTTATCTTCAACGGGATCATCACATTCCTTTCGATCAGCAAAAGATAGACCAGGCAGCAGACCATGCCCAGAGAAAGAGCGAGCAGGCGATAACCGCCATCCCCCGCCCCCGCCATGGCAAACACACCGGACTGCACCAGAGGCGCCAGGATATATTGCTCTGCCAGCACAATGGCAACGTTCAGAAACTGCACCGCCGTAAGCGCGCAGGCCGCGTAAAGCACGCGTTTATTCTGGGACATCAGGTAATAAACAAACAGCAGGGCTACAATGGGAAAAAGGTAGCGCTCGTGCATTTGGTGCCCCAGCGTATAAATGCCGCACAGCAGCACCGCACCGTACAGGAAAATTTTATCCTGCGCCTTTTCGCGGATCACATAGCGGCAAAACACATACCCGCAGGAAAGCAAGATCCCCAACAGACCCCATTGATCGTAGCTCAGGAAAAGGAACTTCTCCCCGCCGGCTCTCCAGTTTCCCCCGAAGAATGCCGCCAGGTTGCAGGCGTTCACCGAACCGTAATCGTAGGATCCCATCGTGCCGCCGTACAAATTAAACAGCCACATGGGATCGCCCGAAGCGATCCAAAACGGCAGCGACGGAATGACCAGAGCGGCAGCGCCCGCGCCCAATGTCTTCACAGCGGTAAGCAACGCCTTTTTCCACGATCCCGCGCTGCGCATTTCCACAATGAGCATCATCAGCATCAGCGGCGCAAACAACAGCATCTGCGGCTTGACCGTTAAGCCCAGGCCATAGATGGCCGCCGCCCAAACCGGTTTCTTTTGCCACGCCGCATATAGCGAGGCCACCAGAAACAGGGTCAGGATGGAATCGATCTGTCCCCATGCGGAAGAGTCCAGGATGACCAGGGGATTAAACAGATACAGCACGCCCAGCACGATGCCCTGCTCGGGACGCTGCATCTTTTTCGCAATGCGATAAATCAGATAGGCCGTGGCAAAATCCGCGATGATGGAAGGCAGCTTGACGACCAGCACTTCCCAACCCGCGGGCAGGGGCAGGCGGTTGACCCATCCCAGCAGATACAACACATAAAGATAGCCGGGAGGATAATCCAGAAAAGAGGCTTCATTGTAAATGCGAAACAAATCCGACTGCACAGCTTGCTCCGCCCAGCCCAGCCAGCAGCCGATGTCGTTGGGATACCCATACACCGCCAGCGCCAGAATGCACCGCAGCAAAAAGGCGGCGGCGAGAATGAGCACAGCCGGCAGCACTGCCTTTTTCCCGAACTCCCACGGGTTCCCCGGGAGGCGTTTGCGCGCCACGGCGCAGAAGATCAGCGCATAAAGCGCCGCGATCAATACAAAGCCAAACGTTCCCTTGCCGCTCTTGGCATCGGTATCATCCCCCGAGGAGGAGGCGGTGTCAAAGGTCGCCCAGGACTGCGCCACCGCACCCTCGGGAAGGCTGTCCAGCTTTTCCAGCTTTACATCGTCGAAATAAGCGCTGCCCACGGTGGTGCTGCCGTAGCCGCCCAAGCGCAGCTGCACAACCGCCGAGGTCTGCTCTTCCTGCGTGCAGCCGATGATCTCCACATAGGTCCATCCTGCGTCGGTCAGCGCCTGCGTGTGGGCATAGGTCTGGTCGATCGCCAGCGAGGCGCCCCAGCTTCCGTCTGCGCCCCGCGCCATAACATAGCCGGACAGGCGGTAATAAGTGTTCGGTTCCACGGTGACGCTTTGACACCAGCGGGAATCGTTGGTTTCATGGTTGGTCAGGTAGGCCACCTGGCTGGCACGGCTTTCATCAAAGGCCACGCCGGCATCCGTATACCCTTCTTCGGTTTCCCATGCGTCAAAATACCAGTCGCTCAGCCCGTCGGCATCCGAACTCTCGAAGGCTGCGTTTTGCAGCAGGTTTTCGGTTTCCTGCGCCAAAGACGCCGGAGCAACCGCAAACAGCAGCAGGATTGCCGCTGCAAGCGCTGCCCATCGCTTACACCACATAGTTTCCTCCTTCCGGGCGGAACGCATCGCGCAGATGCAGCACCTCGTGCCCCTTTTCGTCATAAAAAATTTCCAGCACATCAAAACGATATTGGATTTGCGCAGACGGCTGCTCCGAAATATATTGGAGAGCTGCCCGAATGATCTTCCCCTGCTTTGCGGCGTCTACCGCTTCGCGCGGCAAAGAGGCTCCACCCTGTTTTCGGGTTTTCACTTCGGCAAAGACCACCGTGCCCCGCGGGTCGCGGGCAATGATGTCGATCTCCCCTTCGCGCGTTTTATAGTTCAGTGTTTCGATTCCCCACCCTCGGGCGGCTAAGTAAAGCGTTGCCCAGTCTTCGCCCGCTTTTCCGGCAGCGGCGGCATCGGCCTTCAGATTTTTCAAAAATGAGCGCCGGTGGATGGGACAGGGGCCATATTCGGCCAGAGCCTGCAGGTGCAGCGCCGTGCCGTAGCCCATATGCTTTTCAAAATGATATTCGGGGTATTCAAGGGCGTATTGCTGCATAAGCCGATCTCGGGTAACCTTTGCCACGATGGACGCCGCGGCGATATGATAGCTCGTGGCATCCCCTTTATCCATGGGCAGAATCTGAGCCGAAATTCGCAAGCCCTTTACCGAATCCACCAGCAGGGTTTCCGGTTCCACGCCCATTGCCTGCCAGGCCTGCTCCATGGCGCGCTTGGTGGCCTGCAGGATGTTGATTTGATCAATGCTTTTTTCATCCACAATGCCTACGCCCCAGGCCAGCGCTTTTTGAATAATTTCGTCGTAAAGCACATCTCGGCGCTTTGCGGTAAGCTTTTTCGAGTCATTGATGCCGGGAATGGCTTCTTCCATGGGCATCACAACGCAGGCGGCGACCACCGGTCCCGCCAGCGGGCCTCGCCCCGCCTCGTCCATGCCGGCAAGGCTGCCCGCCTCACCATGGCTTAGGTCAAAGTTCAAAAGATTCCGCGTCGCCGCTTCGTTTTTTGATTTCATCCGGTGTCTCCAGTGTCATTGCGCCAAGTTTTGCATTGCGGTATTCTTCCAATAAGGTACGGGCTGCCCGTTCTTCATCCAGCTCGCCGCCCCTGAGCAAAAATCCGCGCTTTTTGCAGATCGCCTGTATGGTGTGGTCGGGTGTCTCCCCCAGCTCCTCCAGCTTGTACCGTTGAGGCAGCGCGTCGGGATAGCGTTGGCCAACAATCGCAACCAGTTCGCGCGCCAAACCGTATACGTTCATAATGTCATCCTTGATGGCACCGGTCAAAGCCAAATGCAGCGCGCCGTCCGGATCGTCCAGCTTGGGCCACAGCACACCGGGAGTATCCATCAGCTCCAACCAAGGGGTAATGCGGATGATCTGCTTGCCGCGCGTTACGCCGGGGCGATTGCTGGCCTTGGCAGCGGCCGTCCCCGCGAACATATTGATAAAGGTGGATTTCCCCACGTTGGGAATTCCCGTCACCATGGCGCGGACAACTTTCTTTGCCCCTCGGTTCGCCATGCGCGTCACCTTTTCCTGCGCGGCTCGGGCGATCATCCCTTCTACCAGCTTTTTATCCTTGGGATGTGCCGAATCCAGCGCCAAGGTTTGCAGGCCGGCCTGGTGGTAATGATCCAGCCACAGCTTGGTGATCGCCTTATCGGCAAGGTCGGCTTTGTTGAGAACCATAACTCTTTCTTTATTTGCGAACAGATCATCAAAATCGGGATTTCTGGAGGAATGCGGAATTCGCGCATCCACAATTTCGATGATCAGATCTACTGCCTTCAGGCTCTCCTGCATGAGGCGCCGAGCCTTGGCCATATGCCCCGGATACCAGTTGATGTCCAAACCTGTTCTCCTTTTCCTTCAATCCAATCCATTATACGGCATTTTCGGGGGGTTGCCAACCTTTGACCGGGCAAGCAAAAAAAAGAACGCGGGTAAATTTCCCGCGTCCCGTATCCGGTTCGCTGTCAAAAGCGGCCGACAAGTTTGACGACCCGATCCCAAAATCCGGCCTTTTCCACGCCCTGGTCGGCGCAAAGCGGATAAGTGCCCACCAGTTCTCCGTTTTCCCGCACGGATACCGTGCCGATATAGCTGTGCGCTTCAACGGGCGCTTCCAGATACTCCGGGAGCTCGACCTCCAGCTGAATGTCAGCCTGCGAGGTGCGCGGCGTCAACACGCAAACTTTTTCCGCAGCCAGCGCACGGATGGCCTCCGTCTTGCCCCCTCTCACGGGGATTGGGTCGCTGACCACCTGGTCTTTGTCGTACACAACGGTGTGTGTGTAATTTGCAAAGGCGTGGTCCAACAGCTTGGATGCGGCGCTGAAGCGCTCCTGCGAGGTTTTTGCGCCCAAAACCATCGCGATGAACCGGCTGTCTTCCCGCAGGGCGGTGACCGCCATGCAGTAGCCCGCTTCCCCGGTGGAGCCGGTCTTTACCCCGTCGCACCCGGCATAGCTGCGCAGCAGCTTGTTGGTATTGGCCAACATGGTCACCCGGCCGTCATTGTGCACGATCTGATCCGTCCAAATCGTGCTGTATTGGTAAAACAATCCGTGTTTGAGCAGCTCCCGGCACATCACGGCAATGTCGGCCGCCGAACTGTAATGATCTGCCGCCGGAAGGCCATTGCAGTTTACAAAGTGCGTGTTGCGCATCCCCAATTCCAAAGCGCGCTGGTTCATCCGGGCGACAAACGCTTCCGCCGATCCGGATGTAAATTCGGCCATGGCAACGCTGGAATCGTTCGCCGAAGCCACAATGATGGATTTGACCAGTTCGGTAACCGGATATACGCCTCCCGCGTCCAGCAGCGCCTGTGAGCCGCCCATGCCGGCCGCATAGGGGCTGACGGGCACCTCATCTTCCAAACCGTATTGCCCCTGATCCATGGCTTCAAAGACGAGCAGCAGCGTCATGATCTTGGTCACGCTGGCCATGGGCAGCTTTTCGTCCGCATTTTTCTGGGCAAGAACGGTGCCGCTTTCCGCGTCAATGAGCACGGCGGACTTCACGGGCAGCTCAAAGGGCAGCACCGCTGCCTGGGGCTGGGCAAGAGCCGCCGCGGGCAATGTTCCAAAAATCACCAGGCAGACGGCTATGCCTGCCGCAAGCCATTTTCTCAGCATAAAAAAACAACCTCCCGATCTTCTTTGCCTTTAGGTTGGCCGTTATCGGGAGGTTTATGCAGTCTGTTCTTTTTTAAAGGGCAAGCATGAGTTGATAGGTCATATCCAAGGCATCCGGCAGCCACTCGTGGCCAAAATCCGGATAGAGAACAACGTTCTTTTTGCAGACCATTTTGTTGTACGCGGCAAACTGGGTGGACGGGGGGCAAATGTTGTCCATCAACCCGGTGAACATGGTCAGCTGCGCGCGGATACGGCTTGCCAGGAACTGCAGGTCGATATAGTCCAGCATTCCGAAAATCGCCTGCTCCTGCTCATGGCGCGGGTCAAAATGGCGAAAGTACTCCTTCAGCTCCGCATACGCATCCACATCCAGATCCATATCCCATACCCGGCGATAATCGCACAAAAACGGATACATCGGCGCGGCGATGCGGATCTGCGGAACCAGCGAAGCACAAGCCAGCGTAAGCGCTCCGCCCTGCGACCCGCCAAAAGCGCCTACCCGATCCGCATCCACCTCGTCAGAGCCCATTACCACCCGCGCCAACTGTGCGCTGTCCAGGAAAATATCTCGAAAAAGCAGCTTCTCCGGGTCCATTTCCGCAAGGCCTCGGATGATGTGCCCGTGGTGCGTGTTGCCACGAACGCCGCCCACATCCTCGGAGCGCCCGCCCTGCCCGCGGCAGTCCATCGCCGCGATGGACATCCCCGCGGCCGCATAGGGCAGCAGCTCGTTCCAATCTCCGCAGTCCCCGGTATAGCCGTGGAACTTAAGCACTGCCGGATGTGGCGCGGCTGCATTGACGGGGCGAACGTATTTTGCGTAGATCCGCGCGCCTTTGACTCCTGTAAAATAAAGATCAAAGCACTGGGCGAAGGGCGTTTGAAACTTTGCCTCCCGCAGCTCCACCTGGGGATCGACCGCCGCCTGCTCGCGCAGGCTCTTGTCCCAGAACGTGTCAAAATCAGCCGGAGCGGAGGTGCGGCCGGGGTAGCGGCGCAATTCTTCCAAAGGCATATCCACAATAGGCATAGCGATTCATCCTTCCTTTTTCTTGGAATTATGATCGTTATTTTACCTCTTTTCCCAGATGATTTCATCCCCCTTTATGGTCATTTCTACAGATATTTTTTGGATGTCTTCCGGTTTGCACGCCAGCGGATCGGCATCCAGCACCACCAGATCCGCCGCTTTTCCCGGTTCAAGCGTTCCTTTGCGTTTTTCCTGATGGTATTGCCAGGCCGCGTTGAAGGTGATCATCCGCAGTGCTTCAAACGCGGGGATTCGTTCCTCCTCCCCCAGCACGATCCCTCGCCCGGTCACGCGGTTTACCGCGCACCCCACACTGGCCAAAAGGTTCGGCGGCAAAACCGGCGTATCCGTGTGGAGCGTGGAGACAACGCCCTGCTCCAGCGCGCTGCGCAGCGGGCTTATCCGCCGGGCGCGGGCTTCGCCCAGGTTTTCCAGATGCACATCTCCCCAGTAATAGAGGTGCGCGGCAAAAAACGACGCGATCATCCCCTCCTGCGTCATGGCGGGCATCTGATCCGGGCGCAGCGTCTGCGCATGGATCATGACCGGCCGCAGCTCGCTGCCATGACCTTCCTGCCGCATGGCGGCGCCATAGGCATCGATCCACTGCTGCGCCGCCGCATCGCCGTTGCAATGCGCCAACAGCTGCCGGCCATCCCGAATGGCCTTTTGGGCAAACCCCAGCACCTGCGCATCCGTATGCACCGGATACCCATTTCCGCCGGTGGCATAGGGCTGGGAGAGCCACGCCGTTTTCCCCTGAGGAGAGCCGTCCAAAAATACTTTATACCCACCAACGGTCAGCCCGTTTTTTGCCTCAAGGCCGTTTTTTTCGCCGCCCAAAATGGCATCCGCGGCTTCCATATCCAGATAAGCCACCACATCGGCTTTCCACGCCTGCCTTTGCGCCACGCTGCAAAGCTGACGCCATTGGGCTGCCCCGGTTTTCCCGTCCTGAATGGTGGCAATGCCGTGGCTTAAATAGATTTCCTGCGCGCGCAGCAGGTTTTCTGTCTGCTGGGTCACGGTGGGTCGGGGCGCACGAGCGGCAGCAGCCATAAATACGCGCTCTTCCAGGTATCCGTTGAGTTCGCCCGAGGCATCGCGCCCCTTTTTCCCGCCGGGTTCATCCGGCGTGTCCCGGTTAAGACCCATCATCTTCAATGCGGCGGTGTTGGCGACGCCCATATGACCCGAGGCATGGGTGATCAAAATGGGGATTTCAGCCGAAACCGTGTCCAGCACATTCTTATCCGGGTGTCTCTTTTCCTGCATGTCATTGTGATCGTAGCCGAATCCCAGGAGCCACTGCCCGGGACGCAGCTGCGCCGCCCGGGTGCGCAGCCGCTTTACCAGCTCCTCAAAGCTGCCGCAAGCGCTCAGATCTGCCAGGTCTAAGGTTCCCGCCAGCGCCGTGATGTGGCTGTGGCTGTCCAGGAAGGCAGGAAGCAGGGTTCTCCCCTTTAGATCCACGCGCCGTATGTCGCGCTCCCCGTCCGCAAGCTCCCGCGCCCGCTCGCCCAGCGCCGCGATGCTGCCGTTTTGCGTAAGCAATGCGTCGCTTTTCTCCCCATCCCGCAGCATGGGAACAATCGTTCCGTTAAAATAATAAGTCATCCTGGATATTTCCTCCTGCTTTGTGCGCACTTCATGTTATAATTCCAGTGTACCCGATATGGGGAAAATTACTGGGAGGCATAGCATCATGGAAAAGGCAATCAAATTTTTTGCCCATCGCGGCGTCTCTTCAAAAGCTCCGGAAAACACCATGCCCGCCTTTGAATTGGCAGTCGCTCATCATGTTCACGGCATTGAGCTGGATGTCCATCTCTCCAAAGAGGGAGAGCTCGTGGTCATCCATGACGAATCCACCCTGCGCACGACCGGTAAAGATTACGCCATCGGCAAATTGTTTATGGATGAGATCAAGGCGCTGGATGCCGGGAGTTGGTTTGCCCCCGAATTTGCGGGAACCCGCATCCCCACACTGGAAGAAGTCCTTATCCTGCTGGAAAACACTGATCTGACCTTAAACATCGAACTGAAAAACTCCTATGTGGATTATCCCCAGCTGGAACAAAAAACGCTGGAGGCGCTCAAGAAACATCACATGGTGGAGCGGGCGGTCATCTCCTCCTTCAACCACCTCAGCCTCAAGAGGATGCACCTGCTGTGCCCGCAACTAGAATGCGCGCCGCTTTACGACGCCTGCCTGTACAACACGGCCGAGTACACGCTCTCCTTTGGCGCCCGGGCGATCCATCCCCACTGGCGGACGCTGGACACTGACGAGCTGTCACCTGTTTTTGCAGAGGGCATTACCATCCGTCCGTGGACGGTAAACACCGCAGCGGCTGCCCAGGCCATGATCGACAAGGGCATCACGGAGATCATTACCAACTACCCGTATGATGTTTTTGAACAGAAATAATTTTTAGTGGGAACTTTTTCTCCAAATGCTGCGTCTCATATGTGCAAAACAAATTGGAGGTAAAATCCCCTATGAAGAAAGTATTTTTCACTCTGGCCGCCGTGATGGCCGTACTGATGTTGGCTGTGGGCTGCAGCGCACCCAAGGCGGCAGGCTCTTCCGTCTCGTTGGATATCCCCGCCACGTGGGACAAAATTGAAAACGGCGTAGAGCTGAACATGATGCAGGCGCTGGATGAAACCACGCTGCCCGCCATGTATCCCGAGCTCGATCTGACCAAGGTGGCCGCTTATTCCGTGCATATGGCCATGATCAACATTCGTGCCGAAGAGATCGCCATTGTGGAAGCAAAGAGCGCGCAGGATGTGGAGAGCGTCAAAAAGGCGTTGGAAGCCCGTCTGGCAGCGCTGGATCAGCAGTGGAGCCAATACCTGCCGGATCAATACGAGTTTGTAAAGGCCGCCAGCGTAAAGACCAACGGAAATTATGTTTACCTGGCCGTCGGTGAAAACGCCGAAGCCATTGAGAAGATCATTACCGATAGCTTTACAACCAAATAACGCAGACGGGAGCAACTCGATATGGTTTTCAGCAGTCTCACCTTCCTGTTCCTTTATTTGCCGGTAGTGCTGCTGATCTACTACCTTTGCCCTCGGAAATACCGCAATGCGGTTCTCCTCATATTCAGTCTTGTCTTTTACGGCTGGGGAGAACCGCTTTACATTACCATCATGCTTTTTTCTACGGCCTTGGATTATGTGTGCGGTTATTTCGTGGGCAAATATCGCCAGAGCAATGTGCGACGGGCGCGTATCGCATTGGCGGTGTCTATGATCGGCAATCTGGGAATGCTGGGCTTTTTCAAGTATTCCGGCTTCCTGGTGGAGAACCTTGCGATGATCCCGGGGCTTTCCGGCCTTACTGCCCCTTCCATTACCCTGCCCATCGGCATTTCCTTCTACACCTTCCAAAGCATGTCCTACACGATAGACGTTTACCGGGGGGATGCGCCGGTGCAGAAAAACATTTTGAACTTTGGCGCGTATGTAACGCTGTTTCCCCAGCTGGTTGCCGGCCCCATCGTGCGCTACAAGGACATCGCCGCCCAAATGAACGAGCGGCGGGAAACGCTGGATCAGTTTGCCTCGGGCGTTCAGCTGTTTTGCGTGGGTATGGCAAAAAAAGTATTGCTTGCCAACCAGTTTGGCATTCTGTGGGAGCAATTCAAGGCCGTGCCGCCTTCGCAGCTGAGCGTGGTGGGGGCATGGGTAGGCATCGTTGCCTATGCGCTGCAAATCTACTTTGACTTCAGCGGTTATTCCGATATGGCCATCGGGCTGGGAAGGATGTTCGGCTTTGAGTTTCCCATCAACTTCAACTACCCGTATATTGCCAAAAGCATTACGGATTTCTGGCGCAGGTGGCACATCACACTGAGCTCCTGGTTTCGGGAATACGTGTACATTCCGCTGGGCGGAAACCGCAAAGGACTGCCCCGCACTTATCTGAACCTGTTCGTGGTGTGGATGTTGACGGGCTTCTGGCACGGCGCCAGCTGGAATTTTATCATCTGGGGAATCTATTTTGCCGTGCTGCTGATGGTGGAAAAGGCTTTCCTGCTGCGCGGGCTGCAAAAGGCTCCCGCCTGGGTGGGGCATCTTTACACATTGCTGATGGTGCTCATCAGCTGGGTGTTTTTCTCCATTGATTCGCTGCCGCAGGCCGGTGCCTACCTGGCTGTCATGTTCGGCGGCGGTGCCTCTTTGATCGACGCGCAGGCCCTGCATGGGCTGCTTTATTGGGCCGTGCTGTTTGCGGTGGGCGGCATTGCCGCCACGCCTCTTGGGAAGCAGGTCTATCAAAAGTTTCTCCTGCGTTTTCCCCGTTTGGAAGGGTGGTTGGCGCCGGCGCTGTGCGTGCTGGTTTTGCTGGTGTGCACGGCGTGCTTTGTGGATTCCAGCTACAACCCGTTCCTGTATTTCCGCTTTTAAGGAGGGCACATGAAACAGCAAAACGGAAAAACGAAAAACATGGCGATCCTGCTGTCATTCCTGCTCTTCATCGGGGGGTTGGGCATTGCCAATGTGCTGCTGCCCGAGAAAGACTTTTCTGCCACGGAAAATCGGGTGCTTGCCAGCTTCCCAAAGTTTTCCCTGTCCGCACTGCTCCATGACAAATGGACGCAGAAATTTGAAGCATATGTGCCCGATCAGTTTCCTCTCAGGGACTTCTGGGTGGGCATGAAGGCCTCCTTCCAGACGCTGCTGGGGCAGCGGGAAAACCACAATGTTTACCTGGGCAAGGACGATTTTCTGCTGATGAAGTATGAAACGATGGATCAGAAGCTGCAAGCAGGCAGTTTTTCCGCCATTGAAACGTTTGCGCAGGCTCAAAACATCCCGGTGTATTTTGCGCTGATCCCGGACAGCAGCTATGTGTATGGAGATTTGCTGCCGCCCGTCAGTCTTTGCGGGGATGAAGGGGAGCTGTTTGCGGCTGCGCAGAAAGCATTTTCCGCCGCGCATTACATCGACCTGTCCGCCCCCTTTCGCACCGCAGGGCAGACGCAAAAGGATCTTTATTACCGCACCGATCACCATTGGACAACGCAGGGCGCCTATCTGGGGTACCAAATGCTGAGCGCAGCCATGGGCAACACTGCCGATGACCTGGAAGCCTTTGACCGGCAGGTTTTATCAGCGCGCTTTTATGGCACGCTGCGCGCGCGAAGCGGTTCCTGGTGGGTCTCTCCCGACCAAATCGTGGGTTACGCCCCCAAAACGTCGGCAACCGTAGAGATCTATGAAAACAACGAGCTGGTGCAGACGACGGATGGCTTTTATGCCGCCGACCGCCTGACTACTGCGGATCAATACAGTGTATTTCTGGATGGCAATCACTCCAAGGTTGTAATCCGCAGCGGGAACAGTGGGAAAAAGCTGCTGCTGTTCAAGGACTCGTTTGCCCACAGCCTCATTCCGTTTTTAAGCACGCAGTACAGTGAAATTCATATGCTTGACCTGCGGTACTACAAAACGGATTTTGAAAAGTATATTCAGGATTATGGGTTCGACGATATTCTCATTCTTTACAGCGCAAACAACTTTTCCACGGATCGCAATCTTCCCTTTCTGAATTTAAAAAGCGGTGGATAAGCAAAGAGCTGATGACCCAAAAAGGGTCCATCAGCTCTTTTTTTACAAGGGCGCAGCTGAAACTTTGAGCGCATCATTCCGGGTTCACCGCGTAAGCAAAACGGCCAACTAAGCGGCTCTGCCGAAATTCCGTTATCCCGCTGCCCTCCCCTTTGTCGCTTCATAATTGTGAGAAAATTCCGTTGACATCTCTTTCGTTTTTTGATATACTTGCCACTGCGACAGAGACGTGGAGAGATGTCCGAGAGGCCTAAGGAGCCGGTCTTGAAAACCGGTGATACCGCGAGGTACCGTGGGTTCGACTCCCACTCTCTCCGCCAAAGTGAATATATCGGCATGGAGAAGTACTCAAGAGGCCGAAGAGGCGCCCCTGCTAAGGGTGTAGGTCGGGAAACCGGCGCGAGGGTTCAAATCCCTCCTTCTCCGCCATATAAGAACGTCAGTATTGATACAATGCTGGCGTTTTTATTTTGCACACGGTAGCCGGCAGAATGTCTTGGTAGCAAGGCATTCTGGCGGCTTTTTTGTTTTCTGCCGTTTGTAGAGTGCAAAGAAAAAGCCCCGTCCAAGGAGCATATAGGTGTATTACACCTTGCACTCGGCAAACGGAAACTTGGGGGTGTGCATAGGGTGTGCACTCGGCAAACGGGAATATTGAACGTTTCGCGCAGAAGCCTACCGCTGCCACAGCAATCGTCTATATAAATGCAGATTTTGATACAATAGAAAAAGCCCTCCCCCGCCGGAAAATGGCTGAACAGGGCGCAAAAACAGGGCTTCCGTGGTCAATTGCTGACTTCGGAAGCCCTGCCTAACTGTATGGAATTGTCGGCGCTGCCGTTTCGGTCGGGTGGCAACTTACCCTGCAAAAACGGCGGCGAGGGAATAATTAAATTGTGTGGCAAAATTAAAAGGTTTCTTGATGGTGTCGAATCTTTTAACAGTAACGAGAGACGAAATAATATCATGCTGATATTACAATGATATTAATTTATATCCTGGCGGTTTAACACATTACGCTATGTTTTATAATTCATATCAAATCATATATATTCATGTGAAACGCTTTACAATTTCGGCTTTTTGTGCTATACTATCTTAAGTCGCGAGAAAGGAGTTTGTTTAATGGATACAGGCAGAAATGATGGGTGGATAGGCATAGACGAGGCGGCCGAATACCTTGACGTAAATAAGGACACCATCAGAAATTGGATTAAAAAAGCCGAATCAGAAATTCCTGCGCACAAAGTAGGTAAGCAATGGAAGTTCAAGCGTTCCGAGCTTGATGCTTGGATATTAAGCGGCAAAAGTTCAATATAGATTAGGAGAAAGACATGAGTGAAAAAAGTGTGTTTGTGCCGCCGATTAAATGTCAAGGCATAAAAACCAAATTAGTACCTTTTATCATTGAAAACGTCCATCGAGACGATGCAGGGCTATGGATTGAGCCTTTTGTTGGAACGGGCGTCGTCGCGCTCAATCTTGCACCGCAAAGAGCATTATTATCCGACAAGAATCAATATATTATCGCATTATACCAAGGCATTCAGAGTGGGAAAATAACCAGCAAAACCGTGAGAGAATTTCTTGAGTATCACGGCAGCATTCTTGAAGAAAGAGGCGCTGAGTACTATATCGAAATGCGAGATGCATTTAACGCAAATGGGGACCCGCTGTATTTCCTTTTCCTGAATCGTTCTGATTTCAACGGTATGATTCGTTTCAACAAATCAGGCTACTTCAATGTTCCGTTTTGTCAAAAGCCTAACAGGTTTGCAAAGGCATATATCACTAAAATCTGTAATCAAGTCGCAAGAATGGCGCAAATCATGGACGGGAAAGATTGGCGATTTGTTTGTTGTCCTTGGCAAGAGACATTTGAATCTGCTACTGAGAATGATTACATTTATCTTGACCCACCATACATAGGGAGAGATACATCCTATGTTGGGGAATGGCCGGAAGAAGAAGCCGTGCTTTTATCCGAGTATGCGCATAATACTCCTGCTAATGTATGCCTTTCTATGTGGCGTGAAAATGAATTCAGAAGAAATGAACATTTATATGACCACTGGTCAGACTTTACATGGTACGAGCATAATCACTTCTATCACATTGGGGCAAAAGAATCTAACAGGCATCCTATGATTGAAGTACTGGCAATAAAGCGATAAATAAAAGAGGAGGAGGAATGATAACCTTTCTCCTCTTTTTTGTGCTTAGCGTCCTCTGAACAACCTGATGTTTTCTATAATTTTCTCATAGTTATACTCATGAAGAAGTTCAGGAGCAGTTTCTTGTTGAAGGAACCAATCCATGAACCCATCAAGAGAAGTGTACGCTTTTGAAGCAGCGCGGTATTGAGGGTAATGTTTCCAGTACAGGTCAAAGGCATCCGCGCCTAATCTACTAAAAGGACCGTTGCCATCAACAAGGTCTTGAAAAATCCTTGTGGGAAAAGAACCGATATTTTCTGTGTTTCCAGAACCCGGCTTATCTCCAGCTATTTTATATTTCTCTTGAATGAAATATCTAACATTGCTATAAGGAAATTCAATTTTCGTCCTGTCCTCATATGAATATACACGGCTCGCTTGTGCCGCATCATTTCGTTTGTAAACGAAGCCTATTACATAGTGCCTTGTGTAATCCGTATACGTGTACTCAATATTCTTGGTGTTGTTACGCATATACGAACCAAAAGAGCCGAGCGTAAACTTTATTGATGACTGTGCCGTGTCGATGTATGTAGTCTTAATGTCGATGGCAATTTTTTCTTTTGATGCTTCGTCCGTCATCATTACAAAATCAGGATATACAGTCTGTGATTCAGGGGTTTTGAGAATGAGCCCGTGTGCCGCAGCTATTTCCTCCAAAACTGGTTGGGCAAGCATCTCGAAAACGCGACCAATGATTTTTGAATCAGTTCCAAGTGTATGTATCCTGCTATCAGCATCGATGATACCATACGCACCAAAATGAACATTCTTCATATTTTCGTAAAATTCGGTAATTAAAAACTCTTCCATTGTTTTTCTCCTATTCTAATTTTTGTTTGGCGCAACTGCTTGGCCGGTCACATTCATATGAGAAGTTTATACAGCGCCGATTTGTGCAGCTACCGCCCTTGCGATAAACGCAAGAATTTGTGTTCACTGGATTTACCCGTTGCACAGGTTTTTCTTTGACCACTCGTCTTTTTTTTACGGGTGGCACCCAATCATCTCTATCTTGGATGATAATAAATGAACTGATGGTTTTCTTCAGGTCGTATAGGATTGGCTTTCCGCTACTTACTACGACATATTGTTCAAGTGTATCAAGTGCGACGGATTCTATTGATGTAAGTCGCAAAAAAACCTGAGGGATAAAGTCCTCTTTCTTATACAGAAAATCGTCATAGTATTCAGGATACCCATTTATTGGCCGCTCATAAGAAACAGCATTCATCTGGCCTTTGTGTAATACGCCTGCAGTGTATAAAAAGACCATGCAGGATGTGCTGTCTCCCATAAACTGCGAGAGGTATTTTGAGGAGATTTTCTTTCCAAACTTACCAAACCAGCAGTAACCAAATGAGTGAATCACTGCTTTATGCTCTTCTATCGTATCGTAACCATGAAAATCCGAGTAACGTAATAAGAGCGCCTTGGTCCGTTGAATACGACTTTCACCTTCTTTCTTTGTTGTAACCATTGTTTTCCTCCTTGTGGTGTAACATTATCTAAAAACAGATGAGCGGTTTCTCTTATGTCAAAACTGCTTTTCAATCTCGCTGAATTACGGGATTGGGTTATCTTGGATAAAATTCTTCTTTCGTCAAGGCCATATCTAAAGCTCGATACAGGTATCTCTTTCCGAAAGATACCGCACCGATTCTGCCTTTTCGTCGAGCGTTATTATTTCTGACAATTAGCTTCCTCCTATTCTGGCAATGCCTCATTTCCCATCATCATGTCATAATGCTGCGTCTGCCCAAGACAGTCGAAAATCGTCCAAAATACATCGCGGCACTGTGTGACG
>JAQUVY010000017.1 GCA_028693155.1 Eubacteriales bacterium | reverse complement strand
CGGCGGTGGCCGTGCAGCAAATGCAGGCCATGCCGGGCGGTGAAAACGGCGGGCAGACGACCGTATCCAACGGCACCGCGGCGGCCACACTTTCTCAGGATGACAGCATCCGGGGGCAGACCTATAACTCCACTGGGGATGATGAAAACGCGCTGCGCGTGGACGGCGCGACGGTAACGCTGGACGGCGTGACGGTACAAAAAACGGCCGGTGCCACCTCCAGCACGGAGAACGGTGATTTTTACGGCGCGAACGCGGGGATTTTGGCGCTCAACGGTGCCACCCTTACCCTGAAAAACGCCGCCGTCACCACCGCCGCGCAAAACGGCAACGGCGTGTTCAGCTACGGCGAAGGCACCACCGTGAACGTATCGGACACGACCATCCGCACATCGGCGGATAACTCCGGCGGCATCCAGACCACCGGCGGCGGCGCGACCAACGCGACAAACCTGGACGTGGAGACCCAAGGCAACTCTTCGGCGGCCATCCGCAGCGACCGGGGCGGCGGCACGGTGCGCGTGACGGGCGGCGTCTATGTGACCAACGGCACGGGCAGCCCGGCCGTATACAGCACGGCGGATATTGCCGTAAGCGACGCCACGCTGACCGCCAACCATTCCGAGGCAGTGGTGGTGGAGGGCAAGAACGCCGTGTCGCTGACCGACTGCGCGGTGACGGGCAGCATGGACGGCACCTATCAGGACGGCTCGGAAAACATCCACGGCGTGATGATCTACCAGAGCATGTCCGGCGATGCCGATGTGGGCCATGCGTCCTTTGCCATGACCGGCGGGTCGCTGACCGCCAAGGCGGGAGATCTGTTTTACGTCACCAATACCAGCTGCACCATCGCCTTAAAAAGTGTGACGCTGGGGTTGGCCAACGATACCCTCTTGACCGTGGCGGGCAATGACGGCAGCCGGGGCTGGGGCACAAAGGGCAGCAACGGCGGCACCGTGACCTTCACGGCTGATGCGCAGGTGCTGACCGGCACGATCACCGTGGACGCGGCGTCCTCTCTGGAGATGTCTCTGGCCAACGCCAGCGCCTTCACCGGCACCGTCAACCCGGACGGGCAGGCCGGGCAGGCGGCCGTGACGCTGGACGCTGCCTCCACCTGGACGCTGACTGCGGATGCCTACCTGACCTCCTTTACCGGAGACGTATCGCGCATCGTGACCAACGGGCATACGGTGTACGTCAACGGCACGGCGCTTTCCTAAGCGCGCAAAAGCCGAAACGAGGCGCGGCAGCGCCGTATTGCAGCAGGCGCATGGAAACATGGTTCCCATCCGCCTGCTGCTGTGCTATATTCATCAGGAATGGTTGGTTTACATCGTAGACGGAGGTGCCTGATATGAAAAAAATATCCATGGATGCGTTCTTACGATTAAGAAAACTGGTTTATCGAAACGCAAGGCCGCTGGACTACACCATGTGGAAATATCTTTTTGAAAACGGCAGCGCCGATGATTTTCTGGGCGTCTTATCCGCCTACCAAAATGAGGACGGCGGGTTCGGGCACAATCTGGAGTGCAACAACTGGAATCCCGACTCGTCCCCCTACACGGTATGTATCGCGTTGGATTATCTGGATGTCGCAGGCGATGCGGCCGGCGGCGCAAAGGATGCCATGGTTTCGGGCATCATAAAGTACTTGGCATCGGGCGCATATTTACTTGCGGACGGGTGGGTAGGCATGCAGGGCGTTCCCGGCAACAATGCGTATGCCCATATGCCGTGGTTCCATTTCAGCCCCGAAAAAGCCGCCCAGGCGGATGTCGGCGTGACCAAGCGCCTTTCGGATTTTATTCTCCGATATGCGGACAAGGGCAGCGATATTTACAGCAGGGCCGCAGGTCTGAAAGAGCGGTATCAGTCCTGCGAGCAGGTGCTTCTGGAGGGGTATCCCGATTATGACCCGACGGCGCTGAACATTCAGGCGTATGACCCGGCGACATGGCCGGCCTGGCTGCCGCTGCCGGTGTATTTTATCGGTTCGCCCCAAAGCAGCCATTACGCAGCGTGCAGGCAGACCGTGGACAGAAATCTGGATACCATCGCGGACTCCTTGCTCAATCCCCGGGAGGTGCAGCTGGCGTCCCCCGAAGAGCTGGACGCATACGAGCGGAGCAATCCGCATCCCGACGGAAAACGGTGGTGCGTGGCCGAGCAGACCATCGGGAACTATTATTGGGGTGCGCATTTTATCGTACGCGATCTGAATTTACTGAGAAAATTTGGCAGGTTGGATTTTGCGCTGCCCGTTTGCGCAAGGTGAGCGGCGCGGCGCCCGCCCAAAGATAATAAGCAAAAAGCGGATGCTGTTCGGCTGAACAGCATCCGCTTTGAGATTTGTGCCGCCATGCACCGGCATGGGGCGAGGACTCCCATTTTTGGGTGAAGGCTTTATTCGGTGAGATAGGTCAGCGGGATGTGGTACTCCGCCTCGTAAATATCCTTCCACAGGGCGGCGTTGGCTTCCATCATGGCCGCGGTGTTTTTTACGTAGGATTTCTCCGGGTCGGGATAGATGGGCGCTCCGATGTGGATGGTATATTCCTGCACAAAGAAGCCGTCGTCGCTGATGACGTCCGAGTCCTTCATGGTGATGAAGCAGGGCAGAACGGGCACCTGGTTCTGGCTGGCGAAGATGTACGCGCCCTTCTTTAGCGGCTTGGGCTTGCGGTAGTTCCACCACATGCTTTGCTCAGGATAGACCAGCACAAAATTCCCCTCCTGAAGGAGCTGGTTGGTGGATAGGATCAGCTTCTTCATCGTCTGATAGTTGGAGGACAAGGGAAGCGTGTTGCAGTTGCGCATGAGGAAGCCGTAAAACCCGGGGTAGGAGGTATAGTTGCCTTCCCGGATAATGCGGTAAAAGGTGCGCTCGGGCTGGTTGGCCGCTTCGTACGCCAGCTGTATGGCAAAGCTGTCATAGGCGTTGAAGTGGTTGCAGGTGATGACGGCTCCGCTGGTCAGGTTCTGAAAGTGCTCAATGCCCCGGATCTCCTTGACAATCATCTTTTTTTCGTCCAGCAGGCGCGCGAGAAATTTCTTCGCCAGCGCGTAGGCAATTTTCGTTTTCAGCTTTTGGTTGAAGCCCCTGCGGATATATTCCACATCCTCGGGCATCAGCACCCGCGACGGGGGATCCTCCTCCACGTCCTCGTCAAAGCGGCCGGCTCGCTCGTAGTCCTGTATCTTTTGCAGAATGTCGATGCGATCCTTGGCGCGGCTGGCTTTGTTGATGCGGTTCTGGTAGTTGTCGTCGCGGTTTGTCTCCGAAACCGCCAGCGCCAGCAGCGCCTCGCACGAGCGGCGGTCGGCCTCCTTTTGCTCGTCGGTGTATGCGGCGCGTATGCCCAGCAGCTCGTCGTACACCGGCAGCTCCCGCGCGCAGCGCCAGAAAAGGTCGGCATAGCGGCAGTCTTCATAGTGCCAGGGCTTGTTCGTCATGATGTAATGCACGATGTTCGCCTGCTCGATGGGGTAGCCGATCTCCCCGAAGACCTCGGTGTTCCAACGCTGATCCAGCCAAAAGACGTGATCCTTGCAGATCAGGTTCAGGTAGTCCTCGTCCTGGGTGACGACGAATTCATAGGTGTGCAGGTGCTGAATGAACTTGTCCAGCACAAAGCGCAGGCGGAACTGATCGCAGTTGACGAGCAGCAGCCCGGCGTTGAAAAAATTATAGCGCGAAACGCCGATCACCTTTTCCGCGTATTCTCCGTATTCGTCCACCTGCACCATGGCCTGCTCATGGCAGGCGCCCACATAGGCGTCGTGGATGTCGGTGAGGTACAGCTGGCTGATGTCCCCCTGCACAATGGTGTCGCTGTCGATGTAAATGATCTTGTCATACTGGGGAAACATATCCGCGATGAACAGACGGAAATAGGTGCTTTGCGAGTAGTAATCGCGGATGGGAAACCGATTCGCGATGGAGCGCAGATAATCGGTGACGTCATCAAAAAACACGGTGAAGGAATCGGTGGCCAGCGCTCCCAGCAGTGCGTGTGTCTCGTCGGACAGGCCGGAGTTCAGGACGTGGATATTGTATCGATACGCGGGAGATGCGTTGCAAATCATAGAATGCAGCGAAACGGCGGTATATTTGGCGAAGTTATCGTCGCAGGAATAAAATATGGGGATGATCTGTTTATCCATTGCAGTTCCCTTCTTCAAACTTTTGCTTCAGGTCGAGATACTCGTATAAAATATCATCAAAAGTATAATAGCGGAAAATTTTATGGACTTTTTCGACCTGCCATTGCTTGATGTTGTCCGTGTGGGGATAGGGCAGCCAGAACAGCCGCTTGGAAAAATGCCGCACGACGGTATGACTGTGCAGATATTTTTGGTCGTTGAATTTTTGCGGCAGCACCTTTTTGCGGGTGGTGGAACGAATCAGCGCGCTTTGGTCGGCAAAAACCAGCTTTTTCTCGCGCAGAAGTGCCCGCGCTCGGGTCAGTATGCCGGTTTTGCGCATTTCCTTCAGGTTGAGCAGCAGCACCCCGGCGTTGATGTAGTTGGGCTGGATGAGGTATTTGCCGTAGTGATCCCGGGCGGCGGCGTATTCGCAGCCTTCGATGTCGGTATCGTACAGCAGGTGAACGTCACGGTTGAACAAAACGTCCGCATCCAGGTACAGCAGCTTGTCGGGCAGCGCGTCGATTTCGTCGGCGAAAAGCCGGATCAGCGTATACGGCGAGCAGTACGCGTTCTCATTGGGGCAGCGGTCAAACTCGCTTCGGTACAGCGCGGTCACATCGATCTTGGTCGCGGTGCTGTCCGGGTGATAGGATTGGATCACGCCTTCAAAATAGCGCATTTGCGCGTCGCTTACCGGAAGATAGGTCGGCTTGATGTGAGACACATCCATGGTGAACACATAAAAGGCGAAGGGCTCCCGCGATGCCGTCCTTTTCAGGATGGACAGCGCGGCAGTCAGCATGCCGTCGAAAACCTTGTCGTTGCCGCAGAATAAGATATTAACCATCGGTGTCCTCCTTTCTGATATATTTGATCCAGGTCACGTCCGAAAGGGCGGACCGCTCACACATACGCGCATACACCCGATCGCGCAGGTCCTTTTTTCGCTCCTTGATGGGCAGGGACGCGTCGGGGTAAAACGGACCGTCGATGTAGGTGACGATCCGGGGCTTTTGGGAATGCTTTCGCTTCTGGTAGGTGTTGGTGAAGCAAAAGACCGGGGCGGCGCATTTCACCGGGTAATAAAAGGAAGCGTCCGAAAAGGGACGGATCTGCGTGTAAAACGGCCAGATGTGCGCCTCGGGATAGATGACCACGGCTGCCCTGCGCCGGATACGCTTTTGAATGGCCCGCATGAAGTTGATGGAAGCGGGCATATCGCCGGGCAGCGGCAGCGCGCCCAGATAGGGCGTGATCCTGCCCAAAACGGGCATGGACACGTTGTTGGGGTGAACGATGACGCAGGCTTCCCGGGGAAACGTCAGCAGGGTGGGCGTAAAGGCGTCGCCGATGTCTTGGGTGTGGTTGCCGTATAAAAAGCAGCCGGTGCCGGGGCAGGCCTTCAGGGCTTGCCGGTTCTCCACCCGGTGGTGAAAAGCCAGCTTCATGTACAGCCAGGCAATGGGCGTAGCGATCGCGCGGTACCAAAAAACGTGCGCAAAGCGATCCCACAGCCCGTCGCGGTCATAGCGATAGTCACCGTCTATGGCAATGGGCGTGATCTGCGCTATGGAGAACTCGTTCTCAAGCTCGTTTTCGTAATAAATGACCCTTCGTTTATCCCGCATATTCGCCTCTCGCGCAGCGCCGTTTTCTCCCGAAGAAAAAACTAAAATCGGTTTACCCGCAGCATAAAAAATCCTTCCCCAGTATACATGATGGGCCGCCCGCAGGCAAGCGGGCACCGCGCGGGTACGGCCCCGAGGGTGGGCGCAAAAAAAACAGCGCAAAACCGCGTTGCCCGGTTTTGCGCTGAAAAAATAAGTCGGATGTTATTGATGATCTGCTTGCGCAGCGGCTTGCAGCGCCGCCTGTTCCCGCGCAAGCTTGCGGAAGAAGGGAATAATGAAAAAGAAGCTGCTGGCAAAGGTAAGTACATCGGCCAGCGGTTGGGTCAGCTGCACACCCAGCAGGCCCCACAGCGCTGGAAGCAGCAGGATAAGCGGCAAAAAGAAGATGCCCTGCCGCGCCATGGACAGGAACGTGGCGCTCCACGAGCGCCCTACCGATTGCAGCAGCATATTGCTGGTGACCATGAAGGGCTGCAAAGGCAGCGCCAGGCACTGGGCGCGAATGGCCAGCGTGCCAATGGCGATGACGACGGCGTCGTCACGGCGAAAGGCCGTCATGATAGACGGCGCAAGGAAATAGCCTGCCGCGGCCAGCACGGTAAGAATTCCCAGGCCGGTAAAGAGCGTAAAGAAATAGGATTGCTTTACGCGGTCATAGTGCTTGGCGCCGTAGTTGAAGCCCACAACCGGCTGAAAGCCCTGCCCCAGACCCAGCATGACAAACAGGATGAACATAAAAACCCGCCCCACGATGGACATGGCGGCGATGGCCGGGTCGCCGTATACGCCGGCTGCGCGGTTGAGCATGACGGTGGCAATGCTGGCCAGCCCCTGCCGGCACAGCGAGGGCAGCCCGGTTTTGAAGATCTGCCAATAGGTGATGCCCTGCCGGGAGATGTTGCGCACCGACAGATGGGTCAGGCTTTTGCGCCGTAAAAACATAAACAGCAAAATGCCGAAGCTGATGCATTGGCTGAGCACCGTGGCCAGCGCCGCGCCCGAAATGCCCAGTTTAAACACGAAGATAAACAGCGGATCCAGCGCGATGTTGAGCAGGCCGCCTACACCGATGCCGATGACGGCCAGCGAGGCCTTGCCCTCGCTGCGCAGTACGTTGTTCATCACAAAAGAGGCGCACATGATGGGCGCGCCCAGCAAAATGTAACGGGCATAGGCGCGTGCGTAGGGTAAAATGGTGGGCGTGGCACCCAGCAGCTCCATCAGCCCGTCCAGAAACACCAGCCCGAACACGGTGAGCAGCAGCCCGAAGCCCAGCGCGCAGAAAAAGGCGGTGGAGCTGACGGCGTCAGCCTCCTTGCCCTTTTGCTGCCCCAGCAAGCGGGACACCAGGCTGCCCGCGCCCATGCCCAGCGTGAAGCCCACGGCCTGTATGATGGCCATGAGGGAAAAAACCACGCCCACCGCGCCCGCCGCGCTGGTGCCCAGCTGAGAGACGAAGTAGGTGTCGGCCATGTTGTAAATCGCGCTGACCAGCATTCCCAAAATGGTGGGGATGGCCAGTGTGATCACCAGCTTGGGGATGGGGGTTTGGGTCATGCGGATATACTGTTTTTCGTTGGCGCTGTTTGCTTGCATGAAAGGCTCCTCAAAAAAGTAATAATTCTAACAATTTCCGTCATTATCATAGAAGCCATCCCCCATTTTGTCAAGAAAATTCCCGGCCTGCGGCTTTACATTTCTGCACAGATGCTCTATAATGTTGGATAATTCCAAAAATATAAGCAAACGCGGCGAAAAAGACAGGCCGGAGCCATGCAGGACAACAAGAGAGCCGGGGACAGGTGAAAGCCCGGCGTCCGTAAGCAGGCATACCGGTATCCCTTTGGAGCGCGGCGCCCAGAGCCCCGGCGGGCAGGCAAGCGCACGCGGCGGCCCACCGTTATCGGGCGCGGGGATGCGTTCCCCGCACGAGCGCGCGGCATACGCCGCGAAGCAGGGTGGTACCGCGGAAATGCCATGAGTTGATCCGTCCCTTTTTCAGGGACGGTTTTTTTATTTTAATGCTGGATCCCGCTAGGGGTCTTTCGGGAGGTTATGTGTGATGATCCATGATAAGGTGACAACCAGCCTGGATTTTGTGCCCAGAGAGCATGAGATCCTTGAATACTGGAAAAAGAACCACATCTTTGAGAAAAGTGTGAAAAACCGCGAGGGCAGCGAGGAGTTTTCCTTCTACGACGGCCCGCCCACGGCCAACGGCATGCCCCATGTGGGGCATCTGCTGACCCGCTCCATCAAGGACCTCATCCCCCGGTACCGCACCATGAAGGGATATCATGTGCTGCGCAAGGCCGGCTGGGATACCCACGGGCTGCCCGTGGAGCTGGAGGTGGAGAAGCAGCTGGGTCTGGACGGCAAGCCCCAGATCGAGGCCTACGGCATCGAGCCCTTTATCGGCAAGTGCAAGGAGAGCGTCTGGAAGTACAAGGGTGAGTGGGAGTCCATGAGCGACGCGGTGGGCTTCTGGGCCGATATGGAAAATCCCTATGTCACCTATGACGACAGCTATATCGAGTCCGAGTGGTGGGCCATCAAAACCATCGCCGAAAAGGGCTTGCTGTATAAGGGCTATAAGGTGGTGCCTTATTGCCCCCGCTGCGGCACGGCGCTGTCCTCCCATGAGGTGGCGCAGGGCTACGCGGATGTGAAGGAAACCTCCATCATCGCGCGCTTCCGCGTGAAGGGCCGGGAAAACACCTACATCCTGGCCTGGACCACCACGCCCTGGACGCTGCCCAGCAACCAGGCGCTGTGCGTGAACGCCCACAACGAGTATGCCGAGCTGGATTGCGGCGGCGTGACCTACATCATGGCACCGGCGCTGGCCGATTCGGTGCTGGGCGAAGGCAATTACACGGTCATCAAGACCTTCCAGGGCAGGGCGCTGGTGGGCACCGAATATGAGGAGCTGTTCCACGCCGGATCCATGGCGGAGGGACGCACCCCCTATGTGGTGGCCGATGATTACGTTACTCTGACCGACGGCACGGGCATCGTGCACATCGCTCCCTTTGGCGAGGACGATATGCGCATTTTGCAGCGCGAGGGCATCCCGTTTAACCTCATCGTGGATGCGCAGGGCTGTTTCACCGCCCAGACGCCCTGGGCAGGCCGCTTCGTGAAGGATGTGGATAAGGACATTGAAAAGGAGCTCAAGGAGCGCGGCCAGCTGCAAAGTGCGCTGCCCTTTGAGCACAGCTACCCCTTCTGCTGGCGCTGCGACACGCCGCTGCTTTATTATCCCCGCGACACCTGGTTTATCAAAATGACCGCGGTGCGCGACGCGCTGGCGCGCAACAACAACAGCGTCAACTGGATCCCCGAGAACATTCGCGACGGCCGCATGGGCAACTTCCTGGAGAACGTCATCGACTGGGGGCTGTCCCGCGAGCGTTATTGGGGCACGCCTCTGCCGGTGTGGACCTGCGAGTGCGGGCATGTGGAAGTGATCGGCAGCCGGGCGGAGCTCATCGAAAAGGGGCAGAATGTGGATCCCAATATGGAGCTGCACAAGCCCTATATCGACCAGGTGGTGCTGACCTGCCCGCATTGCGGCAAGCCCATGCACCGCGAGCCGGTGGTCATCGACTGCTGGTTCGACTCGGGCTCCATGCCCTTTGCCCAGCTGCACTACCCCTTTGAAAACAAGGAGCTGTTCAACAAGCATTTCCCCGCCGACTTTATTTCCGAGGCGGTGGATCAGACCCGCGGCTGGTTCTATACGCTGCTGGCCATCTCCACCCTGCTCTTTGACAAGGCGCCCTTTAAAAACTGCATTGTGCTGGGGCATGTGTGCGACAAGGACGGCTACAAAATGTCCAAGCACAAGGGCAACGTCATTAACCCCTGGGACATGCTCAACACCGCCGGTGCCGACGCCGTGCGCTGGTATTTTTATACAGGCAGCGCGCCCTGGCTTCCCTCGCGCTTTTACGCCGAGGCGGTGGGCGAGGCGCAGCGCAAGTATATGGGCACCCTGTGGAACACCTACGCGTTCTATGTGCTCTATGCAAACATCGACAACTTCGATCCCACCAAGCACGAGCTGGATTATGATCATCTGCCCGTGATGGACAAATGGATCCTTTCCCGGCTGGAAAGCCTGATCAAGCTGGTGGACGACGGTCTGGGCCAGTACCGCATTTTCGAGACGGCGCGGGCCATGAGCCAGTTTGTGGATGAACTGTCCAACTGGTATGTGCGCCGCGGCCGCGAGCGCTACTGGGGCAAGGCGGAAACCAAGGACAAGGTGGACGCCTATATGACGTTGTACCGTGTGCTGGTGGACATGGCCAAGCTGACCGCACCCTTCACCCCCTTCATGGCCGAGCAGATGTATCTGAACCTGGTGTGCAAGGTGGATAAAACCGCGCCTGAGTCGGTGCACCTGTGCGACTTCCCCGCCTATCATGCCCAGTGGGTGGATGCCGACCTGGAGCGCAGCATGACCCGGGTGCTGGACATCGTGGTGCTGGGGCGCGCCTGCCGCAGCACGGCGCAGGTGAAGAACCGTCAGCCCGTTTCCACGCTGTATGTGGAGGGAGAGCCCCTGGCGGCGCAGTATGTGGCGCTGGTGGCCGACGAGCTGAACGTGAAAAAGGTGGAGTTTGTCAACGATGCCAGCGGCTTTGTGGATTACCTCATCAAGCCCCAGCTGCGCACGCTGGGTCCGCGCTTTGGCAAGCGCCTGCCCGCCCTGCGTCAGGCTCTGCAGCAGACCGACGGCAGCGCCTTTGTGCGCGCCCTGCGCGAGAATGGCCAGGCCAGTGTCATGCTGGAGGGCGAAGAGGTGGTGCTCAAGCCCGAGGACGTGCTCACCGAGACCAGCCAGCGCAGCGGTTATGTGTCGCTGTCGGACAAGGGTCTGTCGGTGGCCATGGATACCAACCTGACGCCCGAGCTCCTGGAAGAGGGCTATGTGCGCGAGGTGGTTTCCCGGGTGCAGGCCATGCGCCGCGACGCGGGTTTCGAGGTGACCGATCACATCGCACTGCGCTATGACGGCGATGAAGAGCTGTGCGGACGCATTGCCAAGGCGGCTGCCGCCATCGGGCGCGACACGCTGGCCGACCAGGTGGAGCGCGGCGGAATGACTTCGCCGGTGGAACAGGACATCAACGGCCTGAAGGGTCAGTTTGAAGTAAAGAAATTGGGGTAAACGAGCTTGTTTTTAGCCGACGGATGGGAAAACTTTGAAGTGATAGACGCAGGAAACGGGCGCAAGCTGGAGCGCTGGCGGGATGTGATCCTGCTGCGCCCCGATCCTCAGGCTATCTGGCCCGAGGGGCACACCCACCCGGCGTGGAACAACGTCCATGCCGAGTATCACCGCAGCAGCGCGGGCGGCGGCGAGTGGGATTACCACGCCGAGCTGCCCAAGCGCTGGACGGTGGGCTATGGAGATTTAAATTTCTATATCAAACCCCTGGGCTTTAAGCACACGGGGCTGTTCCCCGAGCAGGCCGTCAACTGGGACTGGATGCGCAGCTGCATCGCCCGGTGCGGCCGGCCGGCGAGCGAGCTGAACGTGCTGAACCTGTTTGCCTATACCGGCGGAGCCACGGTGGCCTGCGCCGCGCAGGGCGCCCGGGTCACCCATGTGGATGCGGCCAAGGGCATGGTGCAGTGGGCGGGAGAAAACCTGGAGCTCAACGGCCTCAGCGATGCGCCGGTGCGCTTCATCATTGACGACTGCTTGAAGTTCGTGCAGCGCGAGGCGCGCCGCGGGAAAAAATACGACGCCATCTTAATGGATCCGCCCAGCTACGGGCGGGGTCCGGGCGGCGAGATGTGGAAGCTGGAGGACAAGCTCTTTGAGCTGGTCAGCGCCTGCATGGCCATCCTGACAGACGAGCCGGTCTTTTTCCTCATCAATTCCTACACCACCGGGTTGGGTGCCACGGTGCTCAAAAACATGCTGGAGCTGACCATGTCTCCGCGCTTCGGCGGGCATGTGCAGGCCGACGAGGTGGGGCTGCCCGTGACCGAGCGGAGCATGGTGCTGCCCTGCGGAACGTCCGGCCGGTGGCAGAAATGACGTGCGTCGCCAGCCCCTGCGGGGACATTCGCATTCTATACGAAGACAACCACCTGCTGGTTGTGGTCAAGCCCTGCAATTTGCTGACCCAGGGCGACATTACCGGCGACGCCGACCTGCTCACCCTGCTCAAGGGGTATATCCGCCGGGCCTATCACAAGCCGGGCGAAGTTTACTTAGGGCTGGTGCATCGGCTGGATCGACCGACCGGCGGCGTGCTGGTGTTTGCCCGCACGTCCAAGGCGGCGGCGCGGCTGTCTGCCCAGGTGCGGGAGGGGCGGCTGCATAAGGAATATTTGTGTGTGTGCCGCGGCGCGCCTCCGGGCGGGTCGCTGCGCTCTTTTTTGCGCAAGGACGAGGCGACCAACATGGTGACCGCCGTGCCCCAGGGCACACCCGGCGCAAAGGAAGCACGGCTGCACCACGAGGTGCTGGCCGTGCGGGATGGATTGGCGCTGTGCGCCGTGCGCCTGGAAACTGGGCGTTCCCATCAGATCCGCGTGCAGTTTGCCCAGATGGGGCATCCTTTGTGGGGGGACGCGCGGTACGACCCTTCTTCCCACCCGGGGCAGCTGGCGCTGTGGAGCTGGCGGCTGGGGCTGGAGCACCCCACCAAAAAGAAACCGATGACCTTTGCCTGCCTGCCCCAGGGCGGCGTTTGGGACACCTTTGCCAAGGAGGATTACGATGGATGTTTTACAGGCCATCCGGACGCGCAGGAGTATCCGGGAATACACTGAGGAGCCGGTGAGCGGCGAGGCGATCCGCACGCTGCTGGAGGCGGGCTTTTGCGCGCCCACGGCGCGAAACCTGCGCCCCTGGAACTTTTTGGTGCTGCGGGATCCGGCCTTGCGGGAAAAGATCCCCGCGTTCCATCCCTATGCCGCCATGACGACACGGCCCGGCGCGGCGGTCATCGTGATCTGCGCCGATCTGAAGAAGCAGCCCAGCAGGGAATACGCAGCCCAGGACTGCGCCGCCGCGGCGCAGAACATGCTGCTGGCCGCCCATGGCCTGGGGCTTGGTGCCGTGTGGCTGGGGATGTATCCCAATGAGGAGCGCTGCCGGGGCGCGCACGAAGCCTTCGGCATCCCGGAGGATATGCTGCCCGCCGCCATGGTATGCGTGGGGCATCCCGCCCAACAGCGCGAAGCGCCGCAGCGGTACGACGACGCCTGCGTGCATGAGGAGCAATGGTAAATGACAAAGCAAACCGTATTATTTGACTTGGACGGTACGCTGCTGGACACGCTGGACGATTTGGCGGGCAGCACCAACGCGGCGCTTGCCGCGTGCGGCTATCCGCTGCGGCAAAAGGATGAGGTGCGTGCGTTTGTGGGCAACGGCGTGGAAAAGCTCATAGAGCGGGCAGTGCCGGCTGGCACGCCGCGCGCGGATATGCTGGCGTGCCTGGCTGTGTTTCGGGAGCACTATTCCCGGCACATGGAGGATCACACCGCGCCCTATCCCGGCATCCTCACCCTGCTGGAGCACCTGCGGGCCCAGGGCTGCCGCATGGCCATCATTTCCAACAAATTTGACGCGGCGGTGAAGGCGCTCAATGCGCGCTGGTTTTCCCAATGGATAGAGGCGGCGGTGGGCGAGTCGCCTGCCGTGCGCAAAAAGCCCGCACCCGATACGGTGCTGGCCGCCATGGCGCAGCTGGAGGCCAACCCGGCATCCACGCTGTACGTGGGAGATTCGGATGTGGACGTGCAGACGGCGCGGGCGGCGGGCATCGCCGTGTGCGGCGTGACCTGGGGCTTTCGTTCCCGGGCACTGCTTGAGGAGGCGGGCGCCGACTATGTTGTGGATACGGCGCAGGAGCTGGAAGACAGAATCGTGAAATAGACGCGCTTGCGTTTATACTCCAATTTGAAGGAGACATACACATGAAGATTCGCATCGGTATCATGGGATACGGCAACCTGGGCAGGGGCGTGGAATATGCTCTGGCTCAAAACCCGGATATGGAGCTGACGGGTATTTTTACCCGGCGCGATCCGCAAAGCATCAAGCCGGTGACGCCCGGCGCCAAGGTCTACGCGGCGCAGGACGCCGAAGACATGGAGGCGGATATTGACGTGATGATCCTGTGCGGCGGCAGCGCCACCGATCTGCCCACCCAGACCGCGCAGTACGCCAAGCTGTTCAACGTGGTGGACAGCTTTGACACCCACGCCAACATCGGTGCGCACTATGCGCAGGTAAACGAGGCGGCCAAGGAGGCCGGCCGTGTGGGCATCATTTCGGTAGGCTGGGATCCGGGCATGTTTTCGCTGAACCGGCTGTACGCCGAAGCCATTTTGCCGGACGGCGCGGATTATACCTTCTGGGGCCGCGGGGTCAGCCAAGGACATTCGGACGCCATCCGCCGCATCAAAGGCGTGGTGGATGCCCGGCAGTACACGGTGCCGGTGGCCGACGCGGTGGAGGCCGTGCTGCGCGGGGAACACCCGGAGCTTTCCACCCGCCAGAAGCACACCCGCGAGTGCTACGTGGTGGCGGAGGAGGGGGCGGATCTGGCGCGCATCGAAAATGAGATCAAGACCATGCCCAATTATTTTGCCGATTACGACACCACGGTGCATTTTATCTCCCTGGAGGAGCTGAAGCGCGACCACGCCGGCATCCCGCACGGCGGCCGCGTGATCCGCACCGGCAAGACCGGGGAAAATGGGGAGCACGGGCATGTCATTTCCTATGAGCTGAAATTGGATTCCAACCCGGAGTTCACCGCCGGTGTGCTGGTGGCCTTTGCCCGCGCGGCGTATCGCATGAGCCTGCGGGGGGAGAGCGGCTGCCGCACGGCCTTTGACATCGCGCCGGCGTTGCTCAGCCCCCGGGAGCCGGCTTGGCTCAGGGAGCATTTGCTGTAAAAAAACTGCAAAGCAGCTTGCGGATCGCCCGCTGCCATCCAAAACCAAACGCCCGCCGGAAAACCGGCGGGCGTTGCTTTGCGGTGAAATGGAGAAAAGCTGTGCGCCGCGCCTGCGGCGTTACTGCAGCGTGACGCTGACCTGCTGCCAGTTCTGCGGGTTGGCCGCTATGTCGCCCAGCAGATCGGCCTTGCTGCGCCCCGAGGTGGCGCAGTCCCCGGCGATGTACTGATACCAGGTGTCGGTGGTGTCGTCATAAAGCGCCGAGAGACGCCAGTCGGTAAATTTCGTGCCGGCGTATAGTGTCGGTTCGCTGCTGCCGGTCTGACGATCCACCTTCAGGTAATAAGAGGTGCCGCCGATGTTCACCATGACGTTTCGGCCGCCCATCAGCTCCATCAGCTTGCTGCGCAGGGTGGTTCCCATCACATAGCCGGGAAGCGAATCGTAGATTTGCTTGATGCCAGCGTAAAACCCGCCGCCGTTCTCACGGGGAGCGTGGAGAGAACAGTTCACCTCCACGTCCATAGGCGGCGCAAAATACACCGCATAGGTTCCCTCGGTGGGGCAGGCGGGAAAGTTCACCATGCCGCTGGCGGCCAGCAGCGCCGAAATGTCACCGCCGGCACCGCGAATCTGCCCGGCCAGCGCGGGATCCGCCGCCATGGCGGCCACGGCCTGGGTGCGGATGACCGAGCGGTTTGCCAGGCAGACGGCCTCGTTGGCCTTTTTTGTATAGCCGTTGAAGGAGGGAATGGCCACGGCGGCCAAAATGGCCAGCACGGCGATGACCACGACGAGTTCGATGAGGGTAAATCCCTTTTGTTGCTGCTTTTGTGTTTTCATATCTCTATTTTACCATATTTAAAAAGCAAAAAAAAGCAGTGTCCCGGGCAAGAAGGCTGCCGAAATGATTTCCAAAGTTCCAACAAAAAAACGAGATGTGGTGGCCAGGCAGCATCTCGTTTTTTGAATCCGTCAAAGCAGGCAACGCGCTGCCTCCCCCTTTTGGACAATGTCTGTAAAGATGTCATGTGGGGGGATTATGCTCATAATCTTACTTTGCAATAACATCATATTCAGCTGCCAAAACATAGTAAATGCCGCCTTGAGTTTGCTGTTGAAACAAACGATACTTTTCCAATTCAAGCATTATGGAATCTACAGGTTCACGCCAATTAAGCATATCATGTTGTTCATTTGCATCGTAATCGTAATCGCCATGATAGAGGTATCCCTCTAATCTGTTGGAAAATACTTTTTCAATCATTTGCTTTTTCTTTTCACTATCAAAAATCTCATAAAACCCAAATAGTTCCGCGCCAATAAAGTTATCAAAATAGTTGATTTCAAAATCCACTGAAACCACTTTTTTAAATACAATTTTTGCTTTTTTCAGACTTTTATCGCCATCATAATCATAGTATTTAATTGAAAATTCCACACTGCTGTTTAGGCATTTCGGATTGATTTTCAGATTCAATAATGAACCATCAAAGGTCTTAATCAGCAATTTTGATTTTTCAGACTTCACTATATCACCTCGCAAAATATAAATACCCCTGCGCAAAGTATAACATAAAAAACAAGGGAGACCACTTCCTTGCGGAGGGTCTCCCTTGACGCTGCTTTTGTTTTACAGAAATTGCTTGATGACGCTCTCGTCAAAATCACCGCTCAGGGACTTGGGTCCCAGGTAAGCGATCAGATCGGCGATGGCGGACATATTGCGCACGGGCGTGCCGTAGGGAACGGCATCTCCGGTGCTCAGGATGAAGCCGCGCTTGTTGGCCACGCGCTTCATGGCGCGCACGGCCATCATCATGGCCTCTTCCACCGTCACGCGGGACAGATCGGGCGGATCGATGCCTCCGATGACCACCTTGCCCGGGCCCCAGGTCTCACGCGCCGTCCAGGGATCCAGATCGCCCGTGCCTGCGGGGCAGACCGAGTCCACGCCGTCCTGACGGCCGGAGCCGATCTCGTTGACAAAGGCGGTCAGCTTGCCGCACATGTGGGTGATGTACAGCTTGCCGGCGGTGTGGCACAGGTCAGCGTACTCATCAATGGCGGGAAGAGAATAATTCTTGAACATATTCTTGCTCATGACCGTGCTGGAGGTGTCTTCATAATCAATGATGACATCAGTGGGGTATTTCAACAGCTCGGTGTACTGGCGCAGGTTGCGCTGCTGCATGGCGTCAAACATCTCGTCCATTTCGTCGGGATAGTCGGCCATCAGGTAAACGGTGTTTTCCACGCCGGCGGCAAACTGAAGCACATCCTGCACCGGGCTCATGTTGCCGCTGGGGGTGGCGATGCCGTCGTCGCCCAGCTCTTTTTCCCGGGCGATGAAGCCTTCCACGTTGGCTTCATAGGTGGTGTTCTGCGCGATATAGGTGAAGACCTTAACGTCCTCCAGCGTTTCAATGCTGTGCTTGGAGACGTACCAGGTGTTGCCGCTGGTGTGTTTGCGCTCAATGTAGATGCTGCCCACCGGGGTGTCATAGTAGGTGCGCTCCACGTCGGGCGTGCGCTCCTCGCGCATGGTCACGTTGCGGTAAATCGGCTTGGGGTTGCAGACGTGGCGTTCCATGAAGTCGCAGCCCATATGCTTCATGATCTGCAGATGGTTCATATCAAACCCCTGCAGGTGGATGGAGTTGACAAAATAGGGGTCGGTCAGGGGCGCCCAGGGTAGGCGGTCGACCTCTTTGGAACGCAGCGCCGCGGAAAGACGCTCGCGAACGGTCATGCTTTGCGTGCTCATAGCTCTCCTCCTTGTTGGCTTTGTTATCAGATTTATCATAACCTTTTCATATGGTGCGGACAAGGAATAATTTGCGCTGCCCCGGCGGGGATTTGCCAAAGCGGCGGCGGTTCAAGCGTCGCGGCGGGCAAAATATTCCCGCACCGGCGGGAAAAAGAGCAGGCAATACACCAGCGCGCCGCAAAACAGCAAATACGCACCCAAAAGGCACCAGAAAAATGCGCCCGCCTCCGGCACCACTCCCAGTGCCAGCACCACCGCCTGGGTCAGTCCCGCCGCCGCGCTCAGCGCCATGTACCAGCGGATCCAGCGCACACCCAACGCCAGCCCTGCCGATAAACCCAGACCGGCCAGCAGGGTAAGCAGGGTAAAAAAAGACAGATCTCCCAGCGTAAAAACGAAGAGCGCCAAAGAAAACAGCGCATTCACAATGGCCAGCGCATATACCGTGCGCGTTCCCCGGCGCAGCATGGCGGCTTGCCAGGCGTCAAAATCCACCCCGGGATCGCGCACCTGCTGCCGGTCGATCTGCCAAAAGAGCGGTTTTTCGTCGGGAAGGGGTACTGCCCGCGCGGCGGGGGAGAGGCAGTTGGCCAGTTCATCCACCGAGGCAAAGGAACGCGTCTGCGCCGCTTCCAGCGCACTGTGCGCCAGGTGCAAAGCGGCCAAACGCTCCTCCAGCGCCTGGCAATGGCAAGCGATTATGCCGGGAATGGCGGCTGCGTCGCCCTGCATCCGTGCGATCTCCTCTGTGGAGAAATCCAGCCGGCGCAGCGTGGCGATGGTGCGCAGCGTTTCCAGATTGTCCGGCGTGTAGCTGCGAAAGGCGCGGCCGTTTACCCGCAGAATATGCGGGTGCAGCAGTCCCTCCTTTTCATAATAACGCACCGCGCGCTCGGTAATGCCCAGCGCGGCGCAAACCTCTTTGATCCGCATGGTGGTTGCCTCCAAAGCATTTTCTTTGGTTGTAACATATGCCCTTGGGTCATAAGCAAGCTTTATTTTGAGGAACCGCCGAATTCTTTGCCGTCGTAGACCACCCGGGGCAGCCACCGCCCGGCCGCTGCGGCCAGCTGCTCCATGGTCTGTGCCGCGGGCGGGGTGAAGCGGCTGTCCGCCGGCATGTGGAGCGTCTCGTATTTTACCTGCGCGTAGGTGTGCAGGGGCAGCAGCTCATAAAGCACAAGGCCGGGCAGAGCGGCCTGCCGCGCCAGCGCCGCGATGGTGTCCGCACAGGCGTTGAAGCCCTCGGCCACCGGCGTGCGCACCCAAAAGGGGACGCCCGATGCGCTGAGGCGCGAAAGGTTCGCGCGCACCCGCGCCCCGTCAATGCCGCACACCCGGCGCAGCACGTCGTCGTCGCTGTGCTTGAGATCGCATAAAAACAGATCGGCCAAGGGAAGAATGGGCTCCAGGGCTTCGGGCGGAACGTTCAGCGCGGTTTCCACCGCCGTGTGCAGCCCGGCCTGCCGGCACAGGCGCAGGCATTGGGCTAAAAAATCGCTTTGCAGCAGCGGCTCTCCGCCGGAAAAGGTGACACCGCCGCCCGAGGTTTGGTAGAAGGGGACATCGCGCAGCGCTGCCTGCAGGATGTCCTGCGGGGAGGCCTCGTAGCCCACGCGCACCATGGCTCCGGCATAGCACACCTCGGCGCAGGCGCCGCAGGCGGTGCACAGCGTGGGGTCATACCGGTGCGCACCCTGCGCCAGAGAGTGGGCGCCGCGCGGGCAGGCCGCGACGCACGCGCCGTCGCCGATGCAGTTGGCCGGCAAATATTTGATCTGCGGCCTGCCGCTGAGCGATTCGGGATTGTGACACCAGGGGCAGCGGTTGTCGCACCCCTTGAAAAACACGGTTGTGCGAATGCCCGGCCCGTCGTGCAGGCAGAATTTTTGCAGATCAAACAGCCGTCCCAGCATACAGATGCGCTCCTCTTGTTGCGGTGTTTTTTTGCAGTGTATCACATTTTTATGGCCGCACCAACCCCTGGGCAGCTGCCGGTGCGCTTTCCTTTTTTCGGCGGTTGTGCTATTTTATATTATTAGAACTTCATTTTTACGGATTTATTTCAGGAGGAAACAACATGGCAAACACTTACGCCGCCGGAGACATCAAGGTGCTGGAGGGGCTGGACGCGGTGCGGATGCGTCCGGGTATGTATATCGGCAGCACCGGCAGCCGCGGTTTGCATCATATGCTCTGGGAGATCGTGGACAATGCCATTGACGAAGCCATGGGCGGCTTCGCCGATACGGTGACGGTGACCATTCACCCCGACAACAGCGTAACGGTCACCGACAACGGGCGCGGCATCCCGGTGGACATTCACCCCAAGCTCAAGGTGCCGGGGGTGCAGGTGGTGTATACCCAGCTGCACGCCGGCGGCAAGTTCGATCACAACAGCTATCAGTTTTCCGGCGGGCTGCACGGCGTGGGCGCGTCGGTGGTCAACGCCCTTTCGTCCTGGCTGGTGGTGGAGGTGCATAAGGACGGTATCATTTACCGCCAGAGGTATGAGAGCGTGCGCACCGGCAAGCGGGTGCAGGCGGGCAAGCCGGTCACCCCGCTGGAGCAGGTGGGCAAGACCTTTGAGCACGGCACCCGTGTGACCTATCTGCCCGACAGCGACGTGTTTGAAAGCCTGGCTCTGAACACGGAAACGGTGAGCAAGCGCCTCAAGGAGCTGGCTTTTTTGAACCGCGGTCTGTTCATCCGCTTCAGCGATGAGCGCGTGGCCGGGTTTGTGCCGGTGGAGTATCGCTACGAGGGCGGCATTGCGGATTTCGTCAAATACCTCAACGAGGAAAAGACCCCGCTGCACGCCGAGCCGCTGGTGTTCGAGGGCTTCGCCCAGGACATGGAGATCGCGGTGGCCATTCAGTATACCGATACGTACACCGAGTCGCTGTTTTCCTATGTGAACAACATCCCCACCACCGAGGGCGGCACCCACGAAACGGGCTTCAAATCCGCTCTGACCAAGGTGGTCAATGAGTATGCGCGCAAAAACAACATCCTCAAGGGCAAGGACGACAACTTGAGCGGCGAGGATTGCCGCGAGGGCATGACGGCGGTGCTGGCACTCAAGATTCGCGAGGTGCAGTTCGAAGGGCAGACCAAGACCCGCCTGGGCAACAGCGAGGCCCGCCCGGCGGTGGAGACCGCCACGGTGGAGCGGCTGGGCGCTCTGTTTAACGATCTGCGCAACGCCGACACGGTCAATGCCATCGTGGAGAAGGCCGTAAAGGCTGCGCAGGTGCGCGCCGCCGCCCGCAAGGCCAAGGATCTGGCCCGCAAAAAAAGCGGGCTGGAAAGCGCGCCGCTGGTGGGCAAGCTCTCCAGCTGCATCGGCAGAAAGCCCGAGGAAAACGAGCTGTTCATCGTGGAGGGCGACTCGGCAGGCGGCTCGGCCAAGCAGGGGCGCGACCGCAAATTTCAGGCCATTTTGCCGCTGCGCGGCAAGCCGCTCAACGCCGAGCGCAAGCGCCTGGACGCCGTGCTGCAAAATGAGGAGTTTCGCTCCATCATTACCGCCCTGGGCACCAACATCGACGAGGACTTTGACGTGACCTCTTTAAAGTACCATAAGGTCATCATCCTCTCGGACGCCGATCAGGACGGCGCGCACATCCGCGCCATTTTATCCACCTTTTTCTTTCGCTACATGAAGCCGCTCATCACCGAGGGGCATCTTTATATTGGCCAGCCGCCGCTTTACAAGGTATCCCGCGGCAGCGTGGTCAAGTATGCTTACGACGACAAGGAGCTGGCCAAGGCCACCGAAAACATGGGACGGGGCTACAGCCTGCAGCGTTTTAAGGGCTTGGGCGAGATGAACCCCGAGCAGTTGTGGGAGACCACCCTTTCCCCGGAGCACCGCAAGCTGGTGCGCGTCACCATTGAGGACGCGGCCGATGCCGAGCGCATGGTCACCATCCTTATGGGGGACAAGGTGGAGCCCCGGCGCGACTATATCAGCCAGTACGCCTATTTTAACCGTCAGGACAACTTCGCCGGCAATCCCACCCAGGAATAAGCCGCTTTACAGGAGGAGAGCATCTATGCCAAAGAAAAAGGAGACACCGCCGCCGCGCAATGAGGTAATCGTAGAGACTCCGCTGGAGACGGTGCTGCACGAGTCCATGATTCCCTTTGCCGAGTATGCCATCCTGCACCGGGCGCTGCCGCGGGTGGAGGACGGGCTTAAGCCTGTGCAGAGGCGCATTTTATACACCATGATGGAGTTGGGGATCACCCCGGATAAGCCCTATCGTAAGTCGGCGCGTATCGTGGGCGATACCATGGGCAAATACCATCCCCACGGCGATACGTCCATTTACGACGCCATGGTGCGCATGGCGCAGGACTTCAACATGGGTGCCACGCTGGTGGACGGCCACGGGAACTACGGCTCGGTGGACGGCGACTCGGCCGCGGCCATGCGATACACCGAGGCGCGCATGACCCCGCTGGCGCTGGAGCTGCTGCGCGACATCGAAAAGGACACGGTCAGCTTTTCACTGAATTTTGACGACAGCCTCAAGGAGCCGGACATGCTGCCCGGCCGCTTCCCCAACCTGCTGGTCAACGGTGCCAAGGGCATTGCCGTGGGGCTGGCCACCGAAATTCCCCCGCATAACCTGGGCGAGACCATCGACGCGGTGGTGGCGCAGATGGACAACCCCGACATCACGCTGGATGAGCTGATGCAGATCATCAAGGGGCCGGATTTCCCCACGGGCGGGTATATCCTGGGCAGCGACGGCATTCGCCAAATGTATGAAACGGGCAAGGGGCGCATCGTTATGCGCGCCAAGGCCGAGCTGGAAAAGGGAAATGCCGGCAAGACCAACATCGTCATCACCGAGATCCCCTTCCAGGTGAACAAGGCGCGTATGCTGGAGGAGATCCTTCGCCTCAGCGAGAGCAAAAAAGGCATTCTGGCGGGCATCAGCGATATCCGCGACGAGTCCGACCGCGACGGCATGCGCGCGGTCATCGAGGTGAAGCGCGACTGCGACGCCCAGAAAATTCTGGAATACTTGTATAAGTATTCCGATTTGCAGTGCAATTTTAACGCGAACATGGTGGCCATCGCCGACGGACGCCCCAAGCTGATGACCCTGAAGGAGATCAACGCTTACTACATCAAATATCAGAAGGATGTGGTGCGCCGCCGCACCCAGTTCGATTTGGAGAAGGCCGAGGCGCGGGAGCACATCCTCATCGGTCTGAAAATCGCCATTGTCAACATCGACGAGGTGGTGCGCCTCATCAAGACCTCCGCTTCGGTGCAGGAGGCCAAGCGCAACCTGATGCGCGCCTTTGACCTGACGGGCATTCAGGCGCAGGCCATTTTGGACATGCGCCTGCAGCGGCTCACCTCGCTGGAGGTGACCCGCCTGGAGCAGGAGCTGGCCGAGGTGCAGGCCCTAATTAAGGAACTCAAGGCCATTTTGCGCTCTGCGGCGCGGCTCGTGCAGGTCATCAAGGACGAGATGCTGGACATCCGCAAGCGCTTTGCCATTCGCCGCCGCTGCAAGATCATGGACGCGGGCAAGGTGAAGGAGTTTAACGCTGAGGATTTCATCGTGGTGGAGGATGCGGTGGCCGTGGTCACCCGCCAGGGATACGTCAAGCGCATGAATCCCAACGCCTATTCGCGCAGCAATCGCAGCACCATGCCCGACGGCATGACCGGCGGGGACGTGCCAGCCTTCGAGCTGCCCTGCAACACCCGCCAGACGCTGATGCTCTTTACCGACCGGGGCAACGCCTACACCATACCCTGCGCCGACCTGAAGGACATGCGCTGGCGCGACCGGGGTGAGCACCTCTCGGCCGTCATTCACGGCTACGATGTGGCGGAGGAAGTGGTCTACGCCTATACGTTTGAGACGCTGCCCGACCGGGGACACTTCGTGTTCTTTACCCGACAGGGCATGGTGAAGAAGACGGCCATGAGCGAATATGACATGAAAAAGCGCCGCGTGGTGGCCTGCGGGCTCAAAGAGGGCGACGCCGTGGTGGGTGTCGTTACCTGCGCCCGGGGCGATAAAGCCGCGCTCATCACCGCCCGCGGGCAGGCCATCTGCTTTAAGCTTTCCGAAGCGGCGGACATGGGGCGCGCCGCCAAGGGCGTCAAGGGCATTACGCTGGAGGCGGGCGATACGGTCATCTGGGCTGGGCTGCACAGCGACGAGGCCGAGGTGCTCATGCTCAGCGACAAGGGCTACGCCAAGAGAATGCTGGCGGTAGAGCTGGAGATGCAGGGGCGCGCGGGGAAGGGCGGTAAGGTGTTCCCCTTCTATAAAAACGGCGCCAACGGAGAGAAGCTGGCCTGGGCGCAGCTGGCCGCGGCCACGCTCAGCTGGACCGTGCGGCAAAAGTCGGGTCAGGAGACCGAGATGCGCACCGATACCATTCCTTTGTCGGGCAGGACGGGCAGCGGAACGCCCGTCATCATCGCCGTGCTGGGGGATACGGTGGAGCAGGTGGTGGACTGGGGCGAAAGCGCCTCGCTGACCACGCAGGAATAAAGGGAAAGGCGGCGGATTTACCTGCCGCCTTTTTTGATTGTAACAAAACGAAAGCCGGCGCGTCATATAAAAGAGAAACAAAAGGGAGGATGGTATGGCAGACGATTTTTCGCAGATCTACGAGCAGTATTTTGCCGGCGTATACCGCTATGCCTGCTCCTTGTGTCGCAATGCCGATTTGGCCGGCGAGATCACCCAGGAGACGTTCTTTAAGGCGTTAAAGAACATCAGCAATTTTCGGGGGGAAAGTCAGGTGTTTGTTTGGCTGTGCCAGATTGCGAAAAACACTTGGATCAGCCTGGAAAGAAAGCGCAGCCGCGCCCGGGAGCTGACCGGGCAGGAGGAGGCGCCCGAATGGGAAACCAAACTGGAGGACGCCCAAACAGCCTGGGAGATCCACCGCAGGCTGCATGAGCTGGAGGAGCCCTACAAGGAGGTGTTTGCGCTGCGCGCGTTTGGTCAGCTTTCCTTCGCTCGCATCGGTGAACTATTTGGAAAAAGCGATAATTGGGCGCGCGTGACGTATTACCGCGCAAAAGTTAAAATTCGGGAGGGATTGGAATGAAAGTGGATTGTGCCGTGATACGCGATGTACTGCCGCTGTATTGCGACGACGCGTGCAGCGCCCAAACCCGGGAGATGATACGGGAGCATCTGCGGGAGTGCCCCGCCTGCCGCGAGCTGCTCAAGAAGATGCAGGAGGAGGAGCCCATCCCGACCGACACCGCGGTCGGGGCGCAAGCAGCGCTGCTGCGGATTGGGCGAAGCCTGCGGCGCAGGCGGTTGCTGGCGTTTGCCATGGGTGGGCTGGCGCTGGCGCTGGCGGCGGCGCTGGCGGCGGGGGGGATGGCGCTGTACCGTCGCGCTACCACCACTTTTCCCACGCAGGGGTTGTGTTCATACCTGATGGAGCAGCCGGTCTATCAGGATATGGAGGCGACGCAGGAAGCCGCCGCACAGCACTACCCTGGGCTGGACGCCCATGACTTGCGGGAAGCCTGCATTTATACGGCTGCGGACGGCACGACCCGAGAATTTGCCGTATTGACATTTGCGGATGGCGATGCGGCGCAACAGGCGGCTTCGGTGCTGCTGCAATACGGCTATGCCCGGCTGGACGAGCACGCAGGGAACGCAGCCGAGGAAATGCGCCTGCGGGGGCTGCATATCCGCATTACCCGAAATCACTTAATCTTTACCATCAGCGACGAGTGGGGGAGCGGGGCAGCGGCCGTCGAGGCGTACTTGAAAGCCCGCCACTATGACCTGCGGGAATAAACTAGCAAAAAGCGCTGCCCATTTTATCAATGGACAGCGCTTTTTGTTTTAGTGCGTGTGTGCGCCGTAGCGGGTCTGCTTGTCAAACAGCAGCTGGATGAGGCTGGGGTAATAGGGGATGAACCGCCCGTCCTCAATCATGGCCAGCACTTCGCCGCGCGAGGCCCAGTGTGCGTCGCAAACCTCCTCGGGCTGCAGGCGCAGCGCACCGGGCGCAACCTCGGTGCGCAGTGCGTAGTAATCGTCGAACCCGCCGTCGTAGCTGACGCTCAGCAGGGGCAGTATGCCGGTGAAATCCGCATCGTACCCCAGCTCTTCGCGCAGCTCGCGCCGGGCGGCCTGGCTGCCCGTTTCGCCCGCCACCGCGCTGCCGCCCACCGAAAGATCCCACAGCCCCGGCCACCCCTCCTTGAAGGGCTGCCGGCGCTGAATGAGCAGCTCGCCTTGGGCGTTGAACAGGCAGACGTGGATCACCAGATGATATCCGCCGGGCGGATAAGGGTCGCCTCGCCGCATGATCTGCCCCGTGGCACCGCGGTCGGCATCAAAAAGATCCCAATACTCCGCCATGCGCGTCAGCCCAGCCCTTCCAAGTCATCCAGCCAGGCGCGCGCCGTGGCGTCGCTGGGCATGCGCCAATCGCCGCGGGGCGACAGGCTGACCGAGCCCACCTTGGGGCCGTCGGGCAGGCAGGAGCGCTTGTACTGCTGGGCGAAGAACCGGCGCACAAACACCTTCAGCCATTTGAGGATCACGGCGTCGTCATAGCTGCCGGCAAAGGCGACCTGCGCCAGGCGGTACACCTTGCGCGGCGGAAAGCCGAAACGCACCATCTGATACAGATAAAAATCGTGCAGCTCGTAGGGCCCCACAATGTCCTCGGTTTTTTGCTGAATCTCCCCGTTCTTGTGGGGCAGCAGCTCGGGGCTCACCGGGGTGGCCACGATGTCCAGCAGCACATCCTTCACCTCGCCGCCCATATGCTCGGCCACATGGCGCACCAGATGGCGCACCAGAGTTTTGGGTACGCCGGCGTTCACGCCGTACATGGACATATGGTCGCCGTTGTAGGTGGCCCAGCCCAGCGCCAGCTCGGAAAGGTCGCCCGTGCCGATCACCGGGCAGCCCAGCTGGTTGGCAATGTCCATGGCGATCTGGGTGCGTTCCCGCGCCTGGCTGTTTTCGTAGGTCACGTCGTGGTTGTCCGCGTCCTGCCCGATGTCGGAAAAGTGCTGGCGCACCGCGGGCACGATGGAGATCTCGCGGATGGTGCAGCCCAGCAGGCGCATGAGGGACAGCGCATTGTGATAGGTGCGGTCGGTGGTGCCAAAGCCCGGCAGCGTCAGCGCGGTGATGCCCTCGCGGGGCAGCCCCAGCGCGTCAAAGGCGCGGGCGGTGACCAGCAGCGCCAGTGTGGAGTCCAGCCCGCCGGAGATGTTCACCACGGCATGGCTCGCGTGGATATGCCGCATACGCTGGGTAAGCCCCGCCACCTGGATGGCGAAGATCTCCTCGCAGCGCTCGTAAAGGTGGGCGCTGTTTTGCGGCACGAAGGGCAGCGGTTCCACGGGGTATTGCAGCGCGCTCTCCTCGGGTGCCAGAGAAAAGGAGATGTGCCGCCGGGGCATGAGCTGGTTTTCCGCGCCCTCAAGCTGCGCCAGGAACGACGTCATGCGCCGCCGCTCTCCCAGCAGCTTCATCACGTCGATGTGGCTGACCAGCAGGCCGTCGCCCTCCCCGGCAAAAGGCGGGTTTTCCGCCAGCAGCACGCCGTTTTCGGCAATGAGGTTCTGCCCGGCGAATACCAGGTCGGTAGAGCTTTCGCCCTCACCGGCCGAGGCGTACACATAAGCGCAGACACACTTGGCGGACTGCGCCTTCACCAGCTCCCGGCGGTAGCTCGCTTTGCCCACGGTCTCGTTGCTGGCCGAGGGGTTCACGATGAGGGAAGCGCCGGCCAGCGCGTGCAGCGCGCCGGGAGAAACGGGCACCCACAGATCTTCGCAGATCTCCGCGGCAACCTGAAACTCGGCGTTTTCCCGGCAGCGGAACAGCAGGTCCGTGCCAAAGGGGATCTCCTGGTCGTCCAGCATAAAGGTGCGGCTGACGGCCGCTGACGCGGGCGAAAAATGCCGCCGCTCATAAAACTCCCCATAATTGGGAATATAGGTTTTGGGAACCAGCCCCAGCAGACGGCCGTCGCTGAGCACCGCCGCGCAGTTAAACAGGCGGTTGTCCAGCCGCAGGGGAAGCCCCACCACGGTGAGCATTTTTATGCCCTGACTGTGGCGCACCATGCGGCGCAGCTCCTCCAGCGCGTTTTCCAGCAGCAGATCCTGCAAAAAAAGATCCGAGCAGGTATAGCCGGTGACACACAGCTCGGGGAAGCACAGCACCTGCACGCCCTGCGCCGCGGCGCGGTCGGCCAGCGCCAGAATTTGATCTGTATTCCAGTGCGGATCTGCCACCCGCAGGTGGGGGGTAGCCGCCGCTGCCTTGATAAAACCATCCTGAAACATGTTTTCTCTCCTATCGGCAAGAATGCTTACAGGCTCATTATATCGCGGCCAAACCGGGGGGGCAATGCGTATTTCCGGCAAAAAGACGCGGATATTCCCGCAAATAGATAAGAATTAGAAACAACTCTTAAAACAATTTGTTTGAAAATTGTGTATAATAGGAAGCACAAGAGGGAGAAGTTTCTCTTTGAGGGACTTTTGACCAACGGGAGGCTAAAGGCTTTGAAAAGAATTTGTGCGGTGCTGCTGTGCCTGGCTCTGCTGATTCCGGCGTTGCCGGCGCGGGCAGAGGCGGATTACAGCTATATCCGAGTATTGCTGAATATGGGGGATGTGACCAGCGTCACGTTTACGCCTGAAGGGAGCTACCAGTTTGCGGAGTATCCCAACATAACGGTCATCTCCGGCGCAACCTGTGTGGTCACCAATACGGGTTCGGCGCTGAACGTTACCATAGACGGCGCGGCAGCCATTACCGGCGCTTCCGCGCTGACCCTGCGCCAGTGCCAGGGCACATCCGATAAGGAATGGGTGACGGTGAAGCACGCCAAGCGCGGTACGCTCAACTATAAGGGCGATCTTTACTTCTACCGTTCCGGCGCGAACGTGCAGACGGTGAACTGCGTTTATCTGGACACCTACCTTTACGGCGTTCTGGCCAAGGAGATGAGCGAAAGCTGGCCTCTCGAGGCGCTCAAGGCACAGGCGGTGGCTTCCCGTACCTATGCCATCAACCGGTCCCGCACCGGCGGAACCTATGACGTGGACGACACCACGAATTATCAGGCCTATATCGGATATAACTCGGGCTGGAGCAACATCAAGACGGCGGTCAAGGCTACCGCCGGGCAGGTGCTGAAATATAACGGCTCGATCATTGACGGTTCTTACTCGGCCAGCAACGGCGGGCAGACCAACTTGTCCTCGCTGCGCGGCTGGGGTGCGGACACCTATCATGTTATGAAGGACGACCCCTACGACATCGCCAACCCCGCAAGCCCCTGCCAGAGCCTGACGGTCTACAAGGATGCCCGGGCTTACAGCGGCGATGATACCCGGATACGCGATCTGATCAAAGAGGAGCTGCGCAAATGCTTTGTGGCTGAGGGGATCGCCTGCGACGACGCCTCCGCCATCAACATTCAGGCGGTCACCGGGGCGGTGCTCAGCACCCTGCCCAACGGCTATCCCAGCCAGAGCCGGGAGTTTCAGAAGATCACCTTTACGGTGAACTCCACCCTGTCGGGTGTGAATAAAGATTATACGGTGGATGTGACCACCGCCGCCATCAAGACGGCTTACGACAGCGTGCACAGCCTGATGAGCACCTTTAAGCTCTGGTATGTGGACGAGACCAACGACAGCTATGTGATCACGGCTCGTCGCTACGGTCACGGCGTGGGCTTGAGCCAGCGCGGGGCGCAGCAGATGGCCAAGAGCGGCAGCGGCTATCAGGACATATTGAATTTTTATTACGGCGGCACTTCGCTGGACACGCTGAGCTTGACCGAGCAGCCCCTGCCCTCGACAGGCGGCGGCATTACCGGCAGCACGGTTAAGTTTGCCAAGGCCGAAAAGGCCATTAACCTCTACCAAAACTCCTCGGCCACCTCGGTAAAAACCGTGCTGTATGCAGGCACATATATGCAGGTGTTGGATGAGGTTGGAACCAGCTTCCGGGTCTATTTGCCCACGAAGGCCTGGACCGCTTATGTATCCAAAAGCGAGGTCACGGCGGTGGACAGCATTCCCCAGGACAGCCAGCGCGCGCCTGCCGTGGCCACCGGCGTCATTACGCTGAGCAGCACCAGCAGTTCGCTGTATATGCGGCACTATAACAGCAGCAGCGGCTTGATCATTACCAGCATTCCCCATGGAAAAACGGTAGAGATCCTGGCCAAGGGAGATCAGTGGCATCTGGTTCGCTATAACGGCCTGGAGGGCTTTGCCTCGGCGCAGTATGTTAAAAACATTACGGATGTGGAAACGCCAGTAGTGACGCCCACGCCAGTGGTGACCCCCACGCCGGTAGTGACGCCCACGCCGGTGGTGACACCCACGCCGGTGGTGACGCCCACGCCGGTGGTGACACCCACGCCGGTGGTGACGCCCACGCCTGCGGCACCGACGCCCACGCCTGCGCCGCCCGTGACGACCCAGACCGGTACGGTTAAACTCTCCTCCTCCGGCAGCTCGCTGAACGTGCGAAAGACGCCTAGCACACAGGCAACCATTGTGACACGCATCAAACACGGAACGACGGTGACCGTTTTGGGAACCTCTGGTTCGTGGTATCAAATTCAAACTGGCAGCTATACCGGCTATGTTTCCAAAACCTACATTGTGCTGGGGGGTACGGCGGCAACGCCCACGCCTACACCCGCTCCCGCGGAGGAGGCGACCTCCTCCGGTACGGTAAAAGTGAGCACTTCTCTGTCGGTGCGTTCGGGTGCTTCGGTTACCTCCGCCCGGCTGGGTTCGCTGAAAAACGGAACCGTCGTGACCATTTAC
>JAQUVY010000118.1 GCA_028693155.1 Eubacteriales bacterium | reverse complement strand
AAGTGCGTCCAGTATTTTAACTGCGTCCGTCCCGTTCGCAAGCTCAACGGAAAACCGCCAGTCCTGTTTCGAACGGAACTGGCGGCTTAATTGGATTTTTGTGTCTACTATCTATTGACTATTTCACGCAATCATGCGCGGGGCGCCTTTTTTACCTTCCCTGCCAGGCATAGGGAGGAGCCGCACACGCCGTGTGCAGCCTTCAGCGGCTTTGCCCGAAGGCCAGCGTGCTCACCTGATATGCGCAGAATTTATCCCCCGCCAGGCATACATAATCGCCCACTTTGACAAAGCCCTGTTTGCGGCACACGTCTGCCGCGCGCACGTTGCTCGTCTCCACCGTGACCCGCAGCGGAAGCTCGGGCCGCTGCTCCTTGGCAAACGCCACCATCGCCTGGGCAAAGCCCACGCCCTTGTGCTGCCGGCAGCGCCCCGGCGCCATGCCGAAGGCAACGTCCGTATAGCCTGGCGCATACGGCCCGTGGCCTTCCCGCGCCGCGGAACCCAGGCACACAAACCCGGCCAGCTCCTCCTCGGGCGTAAACACCGCCCAGCAGCTTCCGCCGCCCAGCACTTTGCGACAGTTATCCGCCCGCATCATGCCAAACCCACGATAAAGCTCATGGGACAGCCAGCCCGCAATGATCGTGGCTGTCTGATCCTCCATGGCTCTGCATTCATATTTTTCACTCAACCGCATCTGTTTGCCTCGTAATTTGTTTTTATTTGCCCCGGTAAGGACGAACGCCGACCCGTCGGGGGAAATTGGTTGAAAACCCATGGGCACATTATAACACAGGAAAGGAAAAGAGAGCCCAAAGCCATCGCTTCGGTCTCTCCGTTCCCAGAAAGGCGAGATTTGAGGAATCAGCCAATATGCTCAAACCCAATATGTCGTTATGAAGCCGCGCGCAACTCGCCACCCTGCGCCGGCGCTGCATTCCTACTAATTATTTGCCCGTCTGCTGCGGGCTTTTCATATCCTCCGCAATCTCCCGGATCACATCCTCGGCCTGAGGCTGTACCCCCAGCCGATCCAAAAACGAATGCCCCAGCCCCGCGTAGCGCAGGGTGCGCACGCACACCCCTGCATCGGCCAACTTCGCGGCGTAAAGCTCGTCCTGAATGCGCACGCCGCTGTATTGACTGGAGATCATCAGGGTGCGCGGCAACCCGGAAAATTCCTGCGCCAGCAGCGGGCTGGCATAGGGGTTCATCCGTTGGGTTTGGTCGGGGAGATAATCCGGCCAGACCGGCGCGCCGGGATCTGCCGCTGTATAGCTCATGCGCACCATCTGCGGAATCAAAAGCTCCCGGTAGGGCTCGCTGATCTCGTATTGATCCAGACTCCAGCGATAGTCCGGCGTAGAGAAGGGGCAGAAGGTCAAAACCGGATAGATCAGTGCCTGGTATGCGACAAGTCCTTCTGCGGCGTCCCGATCCGCCAGAGCCAACGCCGCGGCCAAATTTCCGCCCGCGCCGTCCCCCGCCACGCCGATGCGCGACGGATCGATTCCGTACGCCGCCGCGTTTTGATGGATACGCCGCAGCGCCGCGTGGCAATCCTCCAGTCCCTGGGGAAAGGGGTGATCGGGTGCCAGAGAATATTCCGGCGCAAACACCACCGCGTCCGCCCATTCCGCCAGCAGCCGGCAGGCGTTTTCTACGGTGTACACGCTGCCGCCGTTCCACCCGCCGCCATGCAAAAACAGCATGGCCGGACGGCCGGTTTTGCCCTCGGGTTTGCGCGGATAGTATCGCCACAAGCCCACCCGGCGCGCGCCCACATCCATTTCCTCATACTTGGTGTGGATCTCCACCGTGTTTAAGTTGCGGTTGGGGAAGCCCTGGCTCTCTCGGATCTCCTGCAGGGAGCGCAACGGCTTGTCGCTTTGCGCCTGCAGCGCCTGCAGGTATGCCCACTCCCGGGGATCGGGAACGCCCGGGCGCGCATCGTCCGGAATGGGCTTTATGCGCACCGCGTGCCCCTGCACCATTACCTCACGGCCTGTGCCGCGCAGCATAGCGGCCAGCGCTTCGTCATAAATCTTCATAACCACGCTTCTTTCGCGTTTTATTCATTTTACATCGCTTTTTCGGGGATGGAAATAGCAGTTTTTGTCGCATTATGACGAATGCGATTTTTTCACAAAGCGCGATGGGACTGCCCCCATGGGGTGTGATATGATATAATGGAAAAAAACAAAGGAGACCCGTCATGATTCGATTGGAGCGCACCGCCGTCATGAATCTGGACAATGCCATGCGCGGCGCGCGCAACCCCATGGCCAGCTGGGCGCGCGCCGACAGCCACACCGCACCGGACGGCAGCTACGTGCTGGGACCCAATGATCTGGACCTGGCCATGCGCCTTTGCCAGGCCGGCAGCGACCACCGCAAGTTTATCCGCCAGATCTTTGTATCGGTGGATATTACCGCGCCGTTGTACTGGTGGAAGGAGTTTGACACCTATAAGGTGGGCACGGTGGCCAATTCCACCAGCACCATGCACAAGATCCACAGCAAGCCCTTTGCGCCGGAAGATTTCAGCCACGACCACATGGACGCCGAAACGCTTGCCCAGTTCGAGCAGGTTCTGGCTTATTTGGAAACCCTTCGCCGCCGCTTTGTGGAGACCAAGGACAAGACCTATTGGTACGATATGATTCAGTTCTTGCCCAGCAGCTATGAGCAGATGCGGACCGTAACCATGGATTACGAGAACCTGCGGGGCATGTACGCCGCGCGCAAAAATCACAAGCTGGACGAGTGGCACACCTTTTGCCATTGGGTGGAAACCCTTCCCTACGCCGCCGAGCTTTTGGGCACGGACAAATGAGCCCGGCTCTTTACAGCTGCTTTTTTCTGATGCTGGTCGTGCTGTTTTTGGTGCTGCAGCAGCGGCGTCGGCAGGCCTATGTGCGCATACAGCATCTGCGCGCCGCGCGCAAAAAAGGAGGAATGAATCCCATGAACGAAATTTTTGAACGTTTTATCGGCAAGGACTGCCTCATCTACTCGGGCTTGAACGGTGAGAGCACCCAGGGCGTGGTGGAAGGCGTGGCCGACAACTGGCTGCAGGTGCGCCGCAAATCCGGCGAGCAGGAGCTGGTCAGCCTGGATTTTGTCAGCCGCATTCGGGAATACCCGGTCAACAAAAAAGGAAAGAAGAAGGATATTGTGCTCGACTGAGCGCAAAGCGGGGAGGGCGGAATGAACACGGACTTTTTGCGGGAAATGATCGCGCAGACTGCGCAGCGCGGGTTGACGCTGCACGGCATCGCCGTGGAACAGCACGGGCAAACCCTGGCGGCTTACCAGTGGCAGCCCGACGAACCGCATATTTTACATTCGCTGAGCAAAAGCTTCACCTCCTGTGCGGTGGGGATGCTGGTGGACGCCGGGAAGGTGCATCCGGACGACGCGGTGCTTTCCTTTTTCCCCGACGATGCGCCCGCGCAGCCGTCGGATGCGCTGCGGGCGATGACGGTGCGCCATTTGCTCACCATGTCCCCCGGGCACGACACCCCGCTGATGATGTCGGCTCAGCGCAAAGTGATCCCCGACGACAACTGGGTGCGGTACTACCTGTCTCAGCCGCTGGATCGGATGCCGGGAGAACGGTTTGTGTACGACAGCGCCTGCACCTATCTGCTTTCCGCGCTTGTGCAGGCCGTCACCGGGGAAACCCTGTTGGATTACCTCGTGCCCCGGCTTTTTGCGCCGCTGGGCATTGCCCGCCCCGTGTGGGAAACCTGCCCGCGCGGCATCACCCTGGGCTGCGCCGGGCTTTATCTGCGCCCGGCAGACATCCTGAAATTCGGCCGCATGGTGCTCAACGGCGGCGAAGCTGGCGGCCAACGCATCGTCAGCCGGGAATGGCTTTCCTGCGCCACGGCGAAGCAGATCGAAAACGCCGCCCCGGGGAAACCCGACTGGGGCAGCGGCTACGGATATCAGTTCTGGCGCTGCAGCCGGGACGACGCGTTCCGCGGGGACGGCGCCTACGGACAGCTGTGCATCATGCTGCCCCGGCAGGACGCTGTCATTGCCGTGACCGCCAATGAGGACGACATGCAGGCCGAGCTGGATGTGCTGTGGGACACGGTGGTCAACCGCCTGTAAAGCAAACCGAACACTGCCTTGTAAAAAAGGAGGAACGGCTGTGAAACGATGGATCCGAACGGTTTCCCTCGCGCTGCTGCTCCTCCTTTGCTTTTTTTGCGGCCGGTCGGGCATTGCGCCCCTCACCGCCGAGCAAGCCATTCTGGTGTCCTACGCGCGGGCGGTAAGGGACGACCGCGGCGCGCAGCGGCAGGCGTTTGTGGCAGACACCGGTTTCTATACTGCGGAAGCGTGGGGCAGGGTTCCCTTGATCACGGGGTACTATGATTATCACCGACCTTTATATAACCGCCGGGTGTGGAATGTATACATCAGCATAAATGAAAGGCATCGGTACGCCAACGTGTACATCGACGCGCAGACCGGGCAGTACTTAGGATACGCCCGATGGTCGGACTAGAGGGCGGTATGCCCCATGAAAATCCAATCCGAACGGACTTCCCTCGCGCTGCTGCTTTCTCCGGCATGGTGGCATCAGCACCGGTTGAAAGCGCATAGGATACGCAGCAAAACGAGGGCTTCCGGCCATTTCGTTTCTGTTGGATAACAAAAAGGCGTTCTGCTTTTTCTTGCAGAACGCCCTTTTTTGATGGTGTCAGCCGCACACCTCGGCAAACAGCCTGAGGAAGTTTTCGCCCATAATGCCTTTTACATCCTCCTCCGCCCAGCCCCGTTTCAGCAACGCTTCGGCGACTCTCGGGTAGGTGGAGCAATCCTCCAAGCCCTTCGGCGCGGCGGGAATGCCATCGTAATCGGTGCCGATGCCCACATGCGCGACACCGGCATATTCAGCCATGTGCTCAATATGCCGCACCACATCCTCCAGCGCGGCCGGAACATCGCCGGAGTTGGTCAGGAAGGGATGGCAGTAATTGACGCCCACATAACCGCCTGCCGCCCCCAACGCTTTGAGCATCTCGTCGGTCAGGTCGCGTTTTTGATCGGGGCACAGCGCCCGCGCGTCCGAATGGCTGGCTGCCACCGGCTGCCGGGAATGCTCCAGCAGCTGCCAAAAGCCTTTATCCGACAGATGCGACACGTCCAGAATGATGCCCAAACGGTTGCACTCCTCCACCGCCGAAAATCCCAGCGGTGTCAGCCCCGTATCCTCCGGGCTGGCGCAGCCGCAGCCCAGCTCTGTGGTGTTGGACCAGGTAAGGCTGAACATACGCGCACCCAGCCGGTGCAGCAAACGCAGCACCGCCAGATCTCCCTGCAAAATGCCGCCGCCCTCAATGGTGAGCAGCGCGCCCACCTTGCCCGCGGCACGAGCCTGCTCATACTGCGCCATAGACGCCACCGGCGCCATCCAGTCAGCATATGCCTCGGTCATGCGCCAGTAGCGATCCACCAGCTTGAGCCCCAACGGCAGGCTGGGCGTGCCCTGCGCCGCCGCGTCGGTAAAGGCGGCAAACGCGATCAACGCCGCCCCGCCGCTCCTCAAGCCCGCCTCGTTGATGTGCCGGTCGTTCAGCAGCCGGGGTGCGTCGTCGCTCAGACGCAGCAGCGCGTCGGTATGCGTATCTACCACGTTCCACATAGATCTATCCTTTCCGGCCAGCTCCGCCTTAGCGGGGGCGGCCATGAAAAATACAACCCTGAAAATCAGTGCCGCTTCAGCGGCACCCAAGGCCAAAACACGCTCGAACCAAGCAATAATCGAGGGAGCGGCGTAGGAAGAAAGATGCTAAGAACGTCCACAAGGGATGGTATCCCTTGACCCTTTCTTCGGGGAAAGACTGCTTTGACGATCGGGGTATCGTTCCCGAGGACAAGCAGCCTGCGGCGAACCTGTTTTTTTGCGTCAGCAGTTGCTCTTGGCTGCCCTCGCGCCTTGCCGCCGCCTTTCGGAACACCTGCGGTGTTCCTGCCGGCATCAGCGTCAGCAGGAACTCTTGACTGCCTTCGCGCCTTGCCGCCGCCTTTCGGAACACCTGCGGTGTTCCTGCCGGCATCAGCGTCAGCAGGAACTCTTGACTGCCTTCGCGCCTTGCCAAAGGCAAGACGCTCCCGGGGTGTCCCCAGGCGCCAGGGGGTAATAGGAGGATGCAAGGGGGACCTTAGGGGGCGCATCAAACCAGTGCCGCCCCAGCGGCACTGGCTGCCAAAACACGTGGAAGCCCAGCGCAGTGTTGTTGCCTTGGCAACAATCACGGGAGCGGTGATACAACAACGTCCCCTCTTCCGAGTGTTTCGGCTACGCCGAAACACGGCTCGCTTCCGCACAAGGGTTTGCCCCCGCCGGAGG
>JAQUVY010000117.1 GCA_028693155.1 Eubacteriales bacterium | reverse complement strand
GCGCCATCTGGTCAGCCATGGTTTGTTTGGTATCCATCGCCAACGTAATGCTGTTATTTGCCCGATCCGATGCCCCGTTGGCCTCGCCTACATAGTTCCCATCTGCATCATAGCTTGAGATGGATTTTACCCAGTTCACCTTTACACCGCGGCTTTTGGCTAATGTTTCTATGCTTTTCATCGTGTGCCGCTGTTTGTCTGTGGCCTGCTCCCTGTCTGCATCGGTAAGCTCAACCACCTCCGAGCGTACCGGTGTGCCCGCATTTGCGTCAGCGCTTCTTTTTGGTTGCGCAGAAGGAGTGGCCTGAGCGATTGCCCCCATGCATCGCTCAATTTTCGAGCACAAGCAGACCCTCCTTACTCATCTGCGCCGAATGGGGCGCCGCGTAAAAACCGCACAACGCGCAAAAGCATTTGCCGAATCAGGTATCTTTTCCGCTGCGCCGCGCAAGCCGGTTCACCCCCACGTGCGTGGGGTCAATCTACCTCAGTGATCGCATGATGGGGCGCAAGCCGGTTCACCCCCACGTGCGTAGGGTCAATCTGCACGCGGCTTGTCAACGCTTATTTTGCTGCGGTTCACCCCACGTGCGTGGGGTCGATCCGACTGCAGCAGCGTCTGCGGCGCCCAGTATCGGTTCGCCCCACGAGATCTTCCCCTGCGCAGCGCGGGAAACGATTGGAAATCGGCTCCGTATATGGTTTGGCAAATTTTCTGAGAATGTTTTCCGAACATAATCGCACACTCATGGGCTATCCCCTTTTTTCTCGTTCATAGATTTCATCCCTCACCAGTTCAATATTTGTTTCGTTGTCCGGGGCAATGCGAGATGTTTTTCTATGCCTGCTCTTTAGGGCAACGATACCCCCGTTTTTTGTCTTGCCTACAGACGACACAGTCTGCGCGCAGCAAAAAAGCGGCGCCCGAAGACGCCGCTGAAAAAAGCTTATTACATTCTACTTCAGCAGAAGAAAGTACAGCAGCACCACCGCACCCAGCACGATGCGATAAAGGCCAAACGCTTTGAAATTATGCTTCTTAATGTACTGCATCAGGAAGCGAATCGCCAGCACCGACACACCGAAGGCTACCGCCATGCCCACCAGGAGCACTGCCCACTCCAAACCGCTGAAAGCAAAGCCGGCCCCCAGCAGCTTGACCGCGCTGGCACCGAACATCACGGGAACGGCCAAAAAGAACGAAAACTCGGCAGCCACATAGCGCGAGCAGCCCAGCAGCACCGCGCCCAATATGGTGGAGCCCGAGCGAGAAGTGCCGGGGATCAACGCAAGCACCTGAATCAGCCCGATAAAGAAGGCCGTCTTATAATCCAGCTCATCCATCCGGCGAATGCGGGGACGGCGCTTGCGGCTCTCAATGATCAGAAACGCAACGCCGTAAACGATCAGCGCAATGGCGATGGTGGGCGCATTGTAAAACAGCGTGTCGATCTGGTCGTCAAACAAGATGCCGATCACGCCGGCGGGAACACAGGCGACCAGCACCTTGAGCCACAGCGACCAAGTGTTTTTCCGCTGCTGCGGCGTTTTGCGGGGCGCCCAGGGGTTGAGCTTATTGAAGTAAAGCACCACCACCGCCAGGATGGAGCCCAGCTGCACCACCACCATGAACATATCCACAAAATCCTTGCTGAAGTCCATTTTGACGAACTCGTTGATCAGGATCATGTGCCCCGTGCTGCTGATGGGCAGCCACTCCGTGATGCCCTGCACAACGCCCAGCAGCACCGCCTTTAATAATTCCAGTATGGTCTGCATTGCCGACCTCCTTTTTTCTCATAAACAGTCATAAAAGCCTGCCTTATTGTAGCGCGCAAGGGCAAGGGCGTCAATCGCTGAATACCGATTTTACACGCCCGAAAACACTTCCTCCCTGATCTTGACTTTCCCCATCGCGTGCTTTACTGTATGGATATCTTTATGTATTCGGGAGGATTGCTATGATCCGTACATCCCTCAACGGCGCCTGGCAGATGCAGATCGCGGGCGAGGATCGCATATACGCCGCGCAGGTACCCGGCTCGGTCTATGCCGATCTGCTGCGCTGCGGCGCCATGGAAGATCCCTTTTACCGGGACAACGAAACAAAGGCTCTTGCGCTGATGGATCACGACTTTATTTACCGGCGCGAGTTTACCCTGACGCGCGAGCAGCTTTGCTGCGACAGCCTGCTGCTGCGCTGCGAAGGGCTGGACACGCTGGCAGCGCTGGCACTCAACGGCGCGCTGCTGGGCGAAGCGGACAATATGCACCGCACCTGGGAATTCGACATGAGCGAACTGGCGCGCGAGGGGGTCAACACCCTGGAGATCCGCTTTGCCTCCCCCACCCGCTTCATCGCCCAGGCAGATCGGCAGTGCAAGGCCGATGGGTCTTCCGACGCCATGGTGGGTTTTCCTCACCTGCGCAAGGCACACTGCATGTTCGGTTGGGATTGGGGTCCGCACCTGCCCGACGCCGGCATCTGGCGGGATATTTCGGTGGTGGCCTTCAATACCGCCCGCATCGACGGCGTGCTCATTACCCAGAAGCACGAAGCCGGCCGCGTCACGCTCATGCTGGATACGGAAATTGAGCTGAGCGGCACGGACACCGAAGATCTGGCGCTGCAAAGCTTTGTGACCACGCCCGACGGCGCACTCATCACCGGAGAGGATGCGGAGCATATCGTCATTGACGATCCCCGCCTGTGGTGGCCCCACGGATACGGCGACCAGCCGCTTTATACGCTGACGGTGGAGCTGTACGCCGGTGATGTTTTGCTGGACACCTACACCCGGCGCATCGGCCTGCGCACCATGACTATGCATATTGAAAAGGATCAGTGGGGAGAGAGCTTTGCCCACGAGGTCAACGGTGTGCAGATCTTCGCCATGGGCGCAGACTACATTCCCGAGGACAACATCCTCAGCCGCGTCACGCCTCAGCACACCCGGGCGCTCCTGCAGGACTGCATTGCCGCCAACATGAACGCCGTCCGCGTGTGGGGCGGCGGCTATTACCCCGACGACTTCTTTTATGACATCTGCGACGAGCTGGGACTGGTGGTATGGCAGGACATGATGTTCGCCTGCGCTGTTTACGAGCTGACGCCGGACTTCGCGCAGAACATCCGCCAGGAGCTCATTGACAACGTGAAGCGCCTGCGCCACCACGCTTCGCTGGGTCTATGGTGCGGCAACAACGAAATGGAGATGTTTGTCGATCAATGGACATGGGTCTCCTCCCACAAGCAAAAGGCCGACTACATCCGTATGTATGAATACCTGTTCCCCGAGGTGCTGCGGGAATACGACCCCAACACCTTTTACTGGCCAGCCAGCCCCTCGTCGGGCGGCGGGTTTGACAACCCCAACGATCCCAACCGGGGCGATGTGCACTACTGGGAGGTGTGGCACGGCAACAAGCCCTTCCCCGATTACCGCAATCATTTCTTCCGCTACGCATCGGAATTCGGCTTTCAGTCCTTCCCCTGCATGAAGACCATCGAGGCCTTCACCGCGCCCGAGGATCGAAACGTCTTTTCCTACGTGATGGAAAAGCACCAGCGCAACAACGCCGCCAACGGCAAGATCATGAACTATCTGTACCAGACCTTCCTGTATCCCGGCGATCTGGACACGCTGGTCTACGCTTCCCAGCTTTTGCAGGCCGAGGCCATCAAATACGGCGTGGAGCACTGGCGCCGCAACCGTGGGCGGTGCATGGGCGCTATTTACTGGCAGCTCAACGACTGCTGGCCGGTAGCCTCCTGGGCCTCCATTGACTACTACGGCCGCTGGAAAGCGCTTCATTATTACGCCAAGCGCTTTTTCGCGCCGGTCATGCTGTCCTGCTGCGAGGAGGGCGTGCTGACCCAGAACACCAACGTGAACGCCCAACCCTTTGATTTGAAAAAAAGCATTCGGCTGTCCGTGGCCAACGAGACCATGGACACCTTTTGCGGCCGCGTGGTCTGGTCTTTGCGCAACCCCGACGGTTCGGTGGTGCGGGGCGGCGAGCAGGAGGTCAGCGTGGCACCGCTCTCCAGCCTGTGGCTGGAGGAGGAAAGCTGCGCCGACGCCCAGACTTACGCCCAGTACGTCAGCTATCAGCTGTATGACCGGGACGGAGCGCTGATGAGTTCTTCGGGCGTGTTGTTCTGCCCGCCCAAGCACTTTGCCTTTGCCGACCCGAAGTTGAGCGTGTGCCGCGAGGGCGATGAGGTCGTCGTTGCCGCGCAGGCCTTTGCCCGCAGCATTGAAGTGGCCTCCCCCGACTGCGAACTGCTGCTGGCCGACAACTACTTCGACATGGACGGCGGGGAGCGCCGCATCCGCATTTTGCGCGGCGACCCCAAGCAGCTGACCGTGCGCAGCGTGTACAACATCCGATAAGGAGCGATCCGCTTATGACAACACAGGAAATGCTTTCCCGCATTGACCATACCGATCTGAACCCCATAACGGGAGAAGCCGAGGTGCGCGCGCTGGCCGCGCAGCTGCTGAAATACCGCTTTGCGTCTGTATGCGTAAAGCCGTGCTTTGTTGCGCTGGCCTCCTCGCTCATCGGCGACTCCAGCCGGGTTTGCACGGTCATCGGCTTCCCCTGGGGCTATCACGCTGCGGAAACAAAGGTATTTGAAACGCGGCTGGCCGTTGAGCAGGGCGCCGGTGAAATCGACATGGTGATCAACAACGGCTTTACCCGCGCGGGCGATTACGACGCCGTGCGCCGCGAGATTGCGCAGGTGCGGGCGGCCTGCTTAGGTTCGGTGCTCAAGGTCATTGTGGAGACCTGCAATCTTCGCCCGGAGGATAAAGAGGCGTTGTGCCGCATCGTGGCCGAAGAGGGCTGCGACTTCATCAAGACCTCCACGGGCTTTGGCAGCGCCGGGGCTCAGGCGCAGGACATCCGTCTGTTTCGCTCCCTGCTGCCTGCGCAGGTGCGCATCAAAGCCTCCGGCGGCATCCGCACCCGAAGCGATGTAGAAACCATGCTCGCCGCCGGTGCCGACCGCATCGGCATGAGCGCCGCGCTGAAGGCTTTTTCTCTGGAAACGTGATGCCCGTTTTCCTAATTTTGCTGAAGGATGCCGCCCCAGCGGCGTCCTTCTTTTTTTGAAGCGGGTACAGCGCCTTTTCCCCGGCGCAAAGACGCCTGCACCCCCCTTTTCGCCTTGACACTTCCCGTCATAAAGCCTTATAATTAGCGTGTTACAAAGTCGATTCTCTTATCGTTTTTAAGAGGACCTGGTTGCGTTGTAATTTTCACAATCTACTAAGGAGGTCCAATCATGGGCAAAAAAATGACCATTGATGGGAATACCGCGGCATCGCATGTAGCGTATGCGTTCAGCGATGTAGCGGCCATCTACCCCATCACTCCCTCTTCCCCCATGGCCGAAGTGGCCGATACCTGGTCGGCTTACGGCCGCAAGAACCTGTTCGGCCAGGAACTGAAGATCTCTGAAATGCAGTCCGAAGGCGGCGCCGCAGGCGCAGTGCACGGCTCGTTGGCAGCCGGCGCTCTCACCAGCACCTTCACCGCTTCTCAGGGTCTGCTGCTGATGATCCCCAACATGTATAAGATCGCCGGTGAGAAGCTGCCCTGCGTGTTCCACGTGAGCGCGCGCGCTCTGGCCACCCACGCCTTGAACATTTTCGGTGACCACAGCGACGTGATGGCCTGCCGCCAGACCGGCTTTGCCATGCTGGCTGCCGCCTCTGTTCAGGAGGTCATGGATCTGGCTCTGGTGGCGCATGTGTCCACCCTGGAGTCCTCCGTTCCTTTCCTGCACTTCTTCGACGGCTTCCGCACCTCTCACGAGGTCTCCAAGATCGAAAGCATCGACTACGAAGATATGGCGAAGCTCATGCCCTGGGACAAGGTCAAGGAATTCCGCGACCGCGCCATGAACCCCGAGCATCCGCATCAGCAGGGCACCGCCCAGAACCCCGACATTTACTTCCAGAACGCCGAGGCGGGCAACTCCTTCTATCTGAAGATTCCCGAAATCGTGGAAGAAGCCATGAAGCAGGTCGAGGGCATCACCGGCCGTTCCTACAAGCTGTTTGACTATGTGGGCGCGCCCGATGCCGAGAAGGTCATCATCTCCATGGGTTCCTCCTGCGACGTGATCGACGAGACCATCGAGCATCTGCTGGCTCAGGGCGAGAAGGTTGGCGCCATCAAGGTTCGCCTGTACCGTCCGTTCTCCGCCAAGCATTTCGTGGACGCCATCCCCGCTTCCGCCAAGAAGATCGCCGTGCTGGACCGCACCAAGGAGCCCGGCGCTTTGGGCGAGCCTCTGTATCTGGACGTGGTCTCCGCGCTGCGCGAAGAAGGCCGCGACATCCCCGTGGTCGTGGGCGGCCGTTATGGCCTGGGCTCCAAGGAGTTCACCCCCACCATGGTCAAG
>JAQUVY010000016.1 GCA_028693155.1 Eubacteriales bacterium | reverse complement strand
CCCCTAGCGCCCCCCATTCCCCCTCCCGTTTGGGGACACCCCAGACCCCGGAAGCACTTCGGCCAAAGGCCGAAGTGCGGAGGCGGCTAAGAGTAACTGCTGACGCTGAAAGAACAAGGACGCCCCAATTTGCTTGCCCTCGGGAGCGGTACCCCGGGCGTTTCCGCAGCTTCTCCCCGATGAAAGGGTCAAGGGGTGGCTACCCCTTGTGGAAGTTTCTTCCTGCGCCGCTCCCGTGATTGTTGCCAAGGCAACAACACTGCGCTGGGCTTCCAGGCATTTCAACTTCCAGTGCCGCTATTGCGGCACTGGTTAGAAAGGATAAGCGATGTACCGACACCTGCTGTTTGACGCTGACGGAACGTTGTTTGATTTTGACACGGCCGAGGAAACCAGCCTGCGCCAGACCATTGCCCACGCCGGGCTGGAGGCGACGGATACGCTGTGCGCGGGCTATCGGGTGGAGAATAAAAAGCTGTGGAGCGCATTGGAGAGGGGGCAGATCACCATGAACGCCCTGCAGCGGCAGCGCTTTTTGGCTTTGCTGACGCTGATGGGCGATGCCCGGCAGGGAGCGGAAAGGGACGAGGCCGCCGACGCGCTCAATGAATATTATTTGAGGCGCTTGACGGGAAACGGCACGCTTTATCCCGGCGCGCTGGCGCTTTGCCGTGCGCTGAGCGCACGCTATACCCTGTCCATCGCCACAAACGGCGTGGCCTCTACCCAGCGCGGCCGCTTTGAGGCGTCGGGGTTAGCACCTTATATAAAGGGCGGGCTGTTTATTTCTCAGGAAATGGGTGTGTTTAAGCCCGATCCGGCGTATTTTTTTCAGGTCATGAAGGCGCTGGGCGATGAAAACCCCCGGCATTACCTCATGATCGGCGATTCGCTCACGTCGGACATCGCCGGAGGGCGGGCGGCGGGGATGGACACTTGCTGGCTGGAGCGGGGCAGCGCGCAAAACGGCAGCGCGGAGAGCACCTTTTGCATAAAAACGCTGGAGGAGCTGCCGGCGATTTTGAAGCGAGGGGACGGCGCATAGTACGCGCCGGGCAGGGGCGCGCAAAGGGAAAATTTCGCCCACTTTGGGCTGCTGCAAATAGAAAAAGCTCCCACTCAGTGGAAGCTTTTTTGTTGATAAAATCAGAACGTGGTGCGCTCGGCCTTGAGCTCTTCGGCGCTGCCCGCCAGGCGATTGGCCAGGTCATAAAGCGGCCGGTTGAACACCCGGGGCAGGTTGAGCGCGGCGGTGATGTCCATATCGAAGATCTCGCCGTTGCGCCGACCAATGACACGGTTGCCGATGCCCTGGTTGAGCAGGCGCACGGCGCGGTCGGCCATGTTGATGGCCAAACGCCGGTCGTAAATGGAGGGGCTGCCGCCGCGCTGCGTGTAGCCCAGCACGGTTTCGCGCACCGACTTGCCGGTTTTCTCGGCCAGGCGCTTGCAGAACTCGTAAGCGCGGTGCTCCATATCGTAGCATACACCCTCGGCCAGAATGATGGTGGCGTAGGTGCGCTGGGTGGCGTAAATATCTTCAATGCGGCGCGCCACATTGCTCAGGTCAAACTCTTCCTCGTAATTCAGCTCGGGCACCAGCACATAGTCCGCCCCGCAGGCCACCGCCGCGTTGAGCGCGATGTCGCCGCAATGGCGACCCATCACCTCAATGATGCCCACGCGATCATGCGAACGCATGGTGTCGCGAATCTTCAGAACCGAGTCGCACACGGTGTTGAGCGCCGTGTCAAAGCCGATGGTATAGTCGGTGTAGGCCAGGTCGTTGTCGATGGTGCCGGGCAGACCTACGGTGGGCACGCCCCGGTCGGACAGCACGCGGGCGCCCTGATAAGAGCCATCGCCGCCCACCACGATGAGGCCGTCCAGCCTCAGCTTGCGCACGGTGGCAACCGCCTTGGCGCGGCCTTCCTCGGTCATCATTTCGGCGCAGCGCGCTGTACCCAAGAAGGTGCCGCCGCGATCCAACACATCCTCCACCTGGGCAGAGTCCAGCTCGATCACCTGCTCTTCGATCAACCCTTTGAAGCCGTCCACCACGCCTAAAATCTGCATATCCGCGCCGCGGCCTACGCGCACTGCCGCCCAAACGGCGGCGTTCATCCCGGGCGAATCGCCGCCGCTGGTCAAAATGCCGATACGTTTCATTTTGTTCTCTCCCTTTCTTTTTTCTGCGCCGTTTTCATTGCGCCTATTCGAAATGAGGCCATTCCGCCCCAGTTTGTGGATAATTTAACGAAATTATACCATCGCGGATGCAAAATGTAAACGTATTGCATCCAAGAAGGGGAATAAATTGCCTTTCTCCCTGCATTTTAATATAATAATAGAGATCGGTCGCTTAGGCGGCCGGGAAGGAGCGCGCTTTGAAGAAACGCGTGCTGCTGGTGCTGCTGGCGTTGCTGTGTACGGCTGGCGGCGTATGCTGCCTCATGGGCGGCAGGGAGTCCTCCCGCGCCCTGGTTTTGGGCGAGCCGGTGCGGCTGTGGGCACAGGCGCAGGATCTGTGCGCATACGCGCTGGAGATGGAGGTCGACCCGCGGGCCCACACGGCGCGGGCCGAGCTGCAGGTCACCTACCGCAACAACGAGAGCTGTGCCATGGAGGAGCTGCACTTTCTGCTTTACGCCAACAGCTATTCCCGGCAGGATTATCAGATCTTTGAGGCGGCGGAGCAGGCGCAGGCTTATCCCAACGGGTTTTCCCCCGGGGGGATCGCGGTGCGGGCGGTGACGGCCGCGGGAGAGGCTTTGCCCTATACGATTGCCGGGGAACAGGAGCAGGTGCTGAAGGTGGAGCTGGGCGAGGCGCTGCCCCCCGGCGGGCAAACGGCGCTGTGCCTGGAATATACGCTCACCATCCCCAACTGCTATGGCCGCTTTGGATATGGAGACAACACGCTGAGCCTGGCCAACTGCACGCCCATTCTTGCGGTGTACGACGACAACGGCTGGCATGACTACCCCTATTACGCGGTGGGCGATCCTTTTTACAGCGATGCGGCGGATTACACCGCCCGGGTCACCCTGCCGACGGGATACACCCTGGCCTCGGGCGGCGTGACGGACTGCGCCCGGCGGGGCACAAAAAACGTATGGACGGTGCAGGCGCCTGCCCGGCGGGATATTGCCTTTGTCATCAGCAACGGCTTTGACGTGACCGAGGGTGCGGCGGGCAATGTGTGTGTAAAGTCCTATTCCCTGCGCGGGCAGGAGGAGGCGGGGGAACGCGCGCTGCGCGCGGCCTGCCGGGCGCTGTGTTATTATGAGCAGCGCTTCGGCGCCTATCCCTACGGCGTCTACTCGGTGGTGCAGACGGATTTTTTTATCGGCGGCATGGAATACCCCGGCATGGCGCTCATCGACGCCCGGCTGTACGAGCCGGTGCTGGGGCAGGAGCTGGAGTATGTCACGGCGCATGAAACGGCGCACATGTGGTGGTATGCCGCGGTGGGCAGCGATCAGGTGTACGAGCCGTGGCTGGACGAGGCGCTGACCGAATACGCCGCCCGGGAATACACCCGGGTGTGTGCGCCCGACGCGGCGCAGGCGATGGAACAGAACATTTCCATGATGCGGCAGTATCGGGCGGGTACGCCCGGCGCGGTGAACCTTCCCGTGCAGGCCTTTGAAGGAAATTTGGATTATTCGGCGTGGGTATATGAGAAGGGCGCGGACGTCATGGAGGCGCTGCGCCTGGAGATGGACGCGCAGGAGTTTGACGAAGCGCTGTGCGCGTATTATCAAGAGAACCGTCTGGGGCTGACAGATCGGGCGGCGTTTGAATCGGTTTTTTCCCGCGGGTTTGGCGCAGGGTTGGATCAGTGGCTGGACGAAGCCTTTCGCGCGCCTTGACCGCAGGGTTATACAAAGGAGAACAGCAATGCAGCAAGACCAACAGCAATCGGATTCTGTGCAGGAGCAGGTGAAAACGCCCGGCGAGGGCGCAGCGGAAACGCCGGTCATGGCGCAGAACGCGCAAGCGCCTGCCCAAGGGGAGGCGGCGCAGGCCGCCCAGCCCGCCCCGGCGGAAACGCCGGTCACGGCGCAGGACGCGCAAGCGCCTGCCCAAGGGGAGGCGGCGCAGGGCGCCCGGCCCACCCCGGCGGAAACGCCGGTCACGGCCAAGTCTGCCGCGCAAGCGCCTGCCCAAGGGGAAGCGGCGCAGGCCGCCCAGCCCGCCCCGGGGGAGATGCCGGTCACGGCGCAGGACGCGCAAGCGCCTGCCCAAGGGGAGGCGGCGCCGGCCGCCCAATCCGCCCCGGCGAAGCTGACGGAGGTCGTCCGCGCCAAGCGTGCGCCCGGCGCACAGCCGGGAAAGAGGGCTGCGCAGGGGGAGAAGCGCGCGGCAAAGGCTGCGCCGGCCGCCCAGACAAAGGGCGGCGCAAAGGGGCAGCAAAAGCCGACGGCACGCACAGCCGCCGTCCCGCCGCGCAGATCCGCCGGGAAAAAGCGGTATCCGGCTGAAAAAAGAGCCGGAAGCGCCCCGCTGAACGCACCGTCCCGGCGGCGCAGCCGCACCGCTCGGCCTGCCCGCAGGCAAAAGAAAGTCGGGCTGTGGGTGGCCGGGATTTTGGCGGTGCTGATGCTTTCGGGCAGTGTCACGGCCATCGCCTGGGCAGCAGGGCAGCCCACGTTGGCGGCGGGTTCGGAAGTGCTGCTGAACGGCCAAACACTGGGGATCGTGGCGGATCGCAGCCAGGTGGAGCAGGCTATGGCGGACTTACAGACCCGCCGTGCGCAGGAGTACGGCATGAGCGTGGCCTGTGCCGATGAACTGACCTATCGGGACGTGGAAGCCCCGCAGGAATATTTTGCCCAGAGCGCGGACATCGCGGCGCAGCTGGAAAACCGCTGCGTCGTGCAGGTGCTGGCGCAGGTCGTCATGGTGGACGGCCGGCAGGCGGTGGCGCTGCGCAACGCCGAGGAAGCGCAAGCCGCGCTGACCCGGGTGATGGAGCGCTTCGTCGACCCCGCTCAGGCGCGCGCCGATATGCGCTTTGTGCAGACCGTGGCGGTGGAGGAGCACGCAGTCGGGTATGCCGATGTGCTGGATGTGGAAACGGCCGCCGGCAAGCTGGTTATGGGCGATAATTTGACCAAGGAAAACTGGCACGAGGTGCAAGACGGCGAAACGCTGGAGGGCATTGCCGAGATGTATAACCTGAGCACCTCCAATCTGTATCAGGCGAATCCCTCACTGGCCGGGCATGAGGACCTGACGGGAGTGGAGAAGATCAACGCCGTGCAGCCCAAGAGCTGGCTGGACGTGATCTACACCGTGACCACCACCCAGGACGCCACGGAAAAATTCGCCACCCTACAGGAAAAAAGCGATTCCATGTATACCACCCAGACAAAGGTGAAGCAGGAGGGGCAGGACGGCATTACCCGCACCACCGTGCAGACCACCTATTGCAACGGAGAGCTCAGCGCCAGCGAGGTGCTGAACAGCGAGGTGCTGCAGGAGAAAATTGATAAAGTGGTGTTAACGGGTACCAAGAAAAAGGCGGCCACCACCACGACCACCACCGCAACCGGCAGCTGGACCCTGCCGCTGAAGGCCGGCACCTATAGAATTTCCAGTCGCTTTGGCACCCGCACCCTCAACGGCGTCACCAAAACCCATAAGGGCGTGGATCTGGCGGCCTCCAAGGGCACGAAAATTTATGCCTCCCGGGACGGCACGGTGGCCTTTTCCGGCACGGCGACGGGCTATGGGCTGGTGGTGTACATCAACCACGCCGGCAATGCCCAAACCAGATACGGTCACTGCTCCAAGCTGCTGGTGAAGGCCGGGCAGTCGGTGAAAAAGGGCGACGTCATTGCCCTGGTGGGAAGCACCGGCGTGAGCACCGGGCCGCACTGCCACTTTGAGGTGCGCATCAACGGCAACGCGGTCAACCCGCTGACGGCCAAGTAAGCCGGGCGATAAAAAGGGAGCAAACGCCTCCGTGCAAGCGCACGGGGGCGTTTTTATCATCGCTCAGGGGCAGCGAAAAATTCGTGCGGCGAAACAAAACCAAACCCGGAAGGAGCGGCGCATCGTAAGGGAACACCCAGCGTGCCCCCTTCCCGGCGTGAGCCGGCGGGGCCTGCGCCCCAAAGCGGCACAGGCAGCGCCCCCCTCGCCGGTTTGCGCCGCAGGGCTTTGCCAAAGCCCAGGTAAAACAAAAAACGGCTCGCGGCAGAAAAATGTGCCGCGAGTCGTCGGTTTTTCGGGAGCTTATCCCCGGCGAAGAAGTTCGCAAAGCGCCGTGCCCCGCGCCCGGGGTTCCTGCGGGGTCACCTCGATCACCTGGCAGCAGGCGGCGTCCTCGCCGTAAGGCAGCACGGCCAGCGGCTGCCCGTCGGGCCCCATGGCGATGGAATTGCCGATGCACGACCAGCCCTGCCACGCGCCGGCGGTCACGGCACCCACGTTGCTGACCCCGATCAGGCTGACGCCGTAAGCACGGCACAGCTTGCCGTAGGGCAGCAGCCATTCCTCACCGTAGGAGGTGCGGGGATTGCGCGGGGGAACCGCCCAGGACGAGGGGGAAAGAATGATCTGCGCGCCCATGCGGCACAGCGCATGACCCAGCACCAGAGAATCCTCCAGATTGTCGGCGCAAATATCCATCCCGATGCGGCCCAGGGGCGTTTCCACCACGCCCAGGCGGTCGCCCACGGTGTACATCCCTTCCACATCGGTGAGGATGTTGATCTTGCGGTGCTTGAGCAGCAGCTCCGCCTGGGGGGAAAAGAGCACGGCCGTGTTGTAAAGCCGGTCGCCGTCGCGCTCGGTGATGCCGGCCGCCACGTAGAGATCCAGCTCCTTGGCCCACTGCGCCAACGTATCGCTGCATTCGCCGGGGATGGTGCAGGCCAGCTCGCCGGCCCGGGGATTGGCCCAGCCAATGTCAAAGCACTCAGGCAGCACGGCGATCTGCGCGCCCTGCGCCGCGGCCTGGGTCAGCAGGTCGTGCGCCTTGGAAAAGTTGATGGCACGGCGGTCGTATTCCACGGCGGCCTGTATCATGGCGATTTTTACGGAGTGCATTTTGTCCTCCTATAATATGATTTATTTTAAGTGTACCCGCTCCCGGCGCGCCTCAACCCCTTAACCGGCCTCAGTCGGTGCCGTCGGGCTCTTTTTTGCGAAACGCCAGCGGGGTGCAGCCGTAATGCTGGCTGAACCGCTTGATAAAATAGGACACGTTGCCAAAGCCCACCTGGGCGCAGATGTCCGTAACGGACAGCGTGGAGGTGCGCAGCAGCCGCGCCGCCCGCTCCAGACGCATCAGGGTGATATATTCGGTGGTGGTCAGCCCCATATGGCGCTTAAACGTGCGCAGAAAATGGTACTTGCTGTACTGCGCCGTTTCACACAGCGTGTCGATGGAAAGCGGGTCGCTCAAGTGCTCGTTGATGTAGGAAAGGGTGTTTTTCAGGCTGCTCAGCTCTCGGGAGGGCGCGGCGCAGGGGCGGGTGCTGTAATAGCCCCCGGTGAACAGCTCGGCGCAAAGCGAAAGCGCCGCGGCCTTGGCGCGCAGTTCATAGGCCAGGGGGCGGGTTTCGTTGAGCACAATGAGCTCGTCAATGCATGCGCGGATCTGCTGGGCGCCGGGCTGCTGCGCCTTGATCACGGGCTGAAACACGCCGCTTTGCTGCAGCAGGGGATCGGTGTACTTCAGGCAGATGTTGTCGGTAAAGGGGCCGCGCAGCAGCTCCAGATCGAACACGGCCACTTCGCAGGAGCAAAGCGTGCCGTACATGCCCCAGCCGCCGTGCAGCCGGCGCGGGGACACCACCACGATGTCTCCCGGGCCGATCTCGTAGTCGTCCAGGTCGATCTGCATCTGCCCATAGCCCCGCCGCACATAAAACACCTCCACACGGGCATGCCAGTGTGGGTAAAGCCGGTTTGTGCCGGTGGACAGCAGAGAATGAAAGGTGGCCAGCGGCAGGGACAGCGGCTGCTGCTCAAACTGCTGCTGGCGGTAAATGCCCGGTGAATCCATAACGTTCCTTTCGCGCCGGCAGGGCGCGTCTGTCAGAATGATTTATTATAACACGAAAAAAGCAACAGCGTTTTATTTTTAAGCAGCATCGCAAGAAAACACAAACCCGCAAAAAAATATCCGCGCAGGGGAGAATAGCAGCTTTGTTTTGGCATGACGGGGATTTTCGCAAGCGTTTCTGCCAATAACGCAACGAAGTGTTATTTATGCGCATTTTCACGAGAGAAAAGCTTTTTTCCCCACGCTATACTTGAAAATAAGAAGGTTTATGATGAAAGGGGAGTCTTGCCATGCGTCATTGTGCCGCTTACCTGCCCTTCTCCCGTGTAAAGCCCGCCGGGTGGATCCGCGCATATATGCAGCGGGATCTGGATGGCTTCATCGGCCACTTGGATGAACTGGTGCCCGAGCTGATCTGCAAGGATCAGATCTACGGGCGCGACCGCCGCACCCATGAGCGCTCGGATCAGGCGCTGGGGGAAGCACTGGGCATTGCCGCCGTGACGGACGAATGGGTGGTGCAGTACCACTGGTGGAATTCGGAGACCCAGGGCAACTGGATGGACGGCTTTGTGCGCACGGTGCTGCTGCTGGACGATCCCGAAATGCGCGCAAAAGCGGAAAAGTACGTTCGCTACTACCTCTCCACGCAGGACGAAGACGGTTATTTGGGCATTTATCAGCCCGACCTGCGCTTTCACCCGGGCACGGAAAACGGCGAGCTGTGGTCCATCGCCACCATCACCCGCTGCCTGCTGGCTTATTATCAAGCCACCGGCGAGGCGGCGGTGCTTACGGCGGTCACCCGGGCGCTGGCCTGCGTGATGGACGCCTACCCGCTGGGCAGCGATGCCCGCCCCTTTGACACCCGGGAGGAAAGCCCCGACGCCCACTGCACCGGCACGGGACACGGGCTGATGCTGGTGGACAGCTTTTATTGCCTGTATCGCTTGACCGGCGAGCGCCGCTATTGGGATTATGCCGTGTGGCTTTACCAACAGTTCAACGAAGAAAAGGACGCTTCCAATCTGGCGGCGGACATCATGCTGGATCATATTCTGGATCCGCAATATGGCTTCCGCGACCACGGGGTGCATACCTACGAGCAGGCGCGGGCGCTTATTTTGGCGGCCTACGGCAGCGACGATCCCCGCTATCGCGAAGCGCTGAAGATGTATTTGCACAAGGTGCGCACGCGGTACACCTGCCCCAGCGGCGGCCCCATCAGCGATGAAAACCTTCGCCCCGAAGGATACGACCCGACCGTGACGGCATATGAATACTGCTGCATTCACGAGCTGCTGCACACCTACTCTCTGCTGCTGGAGCTGTCCGGCGATCTGCAGTACGCCGACGATATGGAAAGCCTGCTTTTCAACGCGGGCATGGGCGCCCATTTGCCGCAAGAAAGCGCCATCACCTATTGCAAGAGCGACAACAGCTACTCCCTGATGGGCGAGTTCCAATGCGCCCAGCCCCACAGCTTTTACGGCGATCTGGTGCAGCGGCGGTACCAATATTCCCCCACCCACCAGGACACGGCCATGTGCTGCGTGCCCAACGCCGGGCGCATCGTGCCGTATTATTTGCGCCGCACCTACCTGCTGGAGGGCGATGTGCTCACCAAGGTGCTTTATGGCCCCAGCCAAATGACCGCTCAGGTTGCCGGTGCTCAGGTCACCGTGGGCGAGGAGTCGGAGTATCCCTTCAACAACCGCATCCGCCTGACGGTGCGCGTATCGACCGACGCGGAATTTACGCTGCGCCTGCGGGTGCCGGGCTGGGCGGACGCGGCGACGCTGACCGGTGCGCGCTATACCCATGAGGACGGCTGTCTGGTCATCCGCCGGGTGTGGACGGGAGAAACCGCGCTGACGCTGACCTTTTTCGCGTCCCCCGTGCTGCGCACCGACCGCCTGGGCGAGGCTTACGTTACCTACGGCGCGCTGGTCATGGCGCTGCCCATCGAGTCTGAGGAGCATCTTGTGCGCGACTACCCGCTGCCCGGGTTTCACGACAAACAGTATTCCCCCGCGCCCGGCGCAGCGTACGACTTTGCGCTGTGCGCAAACGAGACGCTGCGGGGCGACCCGGAGACCGCTCAGGTCAAAGCCGTTTTTATGAAGGACGGCGAAAAGCGCGAGCTGACGCTGGTGCCCATGGGCAAAACCATCCTTCGTCGGGTCACCTTTCCCAAGGCATAAAATAATTTTTTCACAGATAGAAGGAGGCAATGATTTCATGAACGAAGCAAGGTATCTCCCCTTTTCGGCGGTGAAGCCTGCCGGATGGCTGCGAGATTATATGCAGACGGATCTGGACGGCTTCGTGGGCCATCTGGATGAGCTGGTGCCGGCGCTGTTTCTGGAGGATCAGATCTACGGGCGCGACCGGCGCACCGACGATGTGCGCGACGCCGCGGCCTTCGGCGAAAAGCTGGGCGTGGGCGCGGCCTTTGAAGCCTGCGCGGCGCAGTATCGCTGGTGGAACGCCGAAAGCCAGGGCAACTGGATGGACGGCTTTGTGCGCGAGGCCTGCCTGCTGGGCGACGAAAAAATGCTGAAAAAGGCAAAGAAAAAGGTCAAGGAGTATTTGAGCACCCAGGATGAGGACGGCTATCTGGGCGTTTACAGCCCGGATTTGCGCTTCCACCCCGGCAAGGAAAACGGCGAGTTTTGGGCGCAGACCACCCTTTGCCGCAGTTTGCTGGCGTACTATCAGTACACCAAGGAGAAAAAGGTGCTCACCGCCGTGGAAAGAGCCATGGCCTGCGTGATGAAGGCCTATCCGCTGAACAGCGACGCCCGCCCCTTTGACACCCGGGAGGAGGACGACAAGACCTTTTGCACCGGCGTGGGGCACGGCCTCACCATTGTGGATGTGTTTTATCGCCTGTACCGCCTCACCGGGAAAAAAGAATATCTGGATTACGCCGTGTGGTTGTATGGGCAGTTTAATCTGGAAGCGCGCAATCTGGACGAGGACGTGATGGTGCGCAACCTGCTCAACCCCGATTACGGCTTTTATGGCCACGGGGTGCATACCTATGAGCAGGCGCGGGCGCTTATTTTGGCGGCCTACGGCAGCGATGATCCCCGCTATGCCCGGGCGCTGCAAAATTATGTAAACAAGGTGCGCACGCTGTACACCTGCCCCAGCGGCGGCCCCATCAGCGACGAGTCCGTGACGCCCGAGGGGTATGATCCCAGCCGGCGCGCGTATGAATACTGCTGCATTCATGAGCTGCTGCACACCTACTCGCTGCTGCTGGAGCTGTCCGGCGATCTGCAGTATGCCGATGACATGGAAAGGCTGCTTTTCAACGCCGGCCTGGGCGCGCATCTTCCCCACGAAAGCGCCATCACCTATTGCAAGAGCGACAACTGCTACTCGCTGACCGGCCTCTTTCAGACCGAGCGCCCGGAAAACTCCTACAGCGCGGTGTATGAAGGCCGCTATAAGTATTCCCCCACCCATCAGGACACGGCGGTGTGCTGCGTGCCCAACGCCGGGCGCGTGGTGCCGTATTATGTGCAGTCCATGTATTTGTGCAGGGACGACGAGCTGACCAAGGTGCTTTACGGCCCGGGAAAAATGACCGCGCAGGTCGCAGGCGCCCAGGTCACCGTGGACGAGGAATCGGAGTATCCCTTTAACAACCGCATTCGCCTGACGGTGCGCGTATCGACCGACGCGGAATTTACGCTGCGCCTGCGGGTGCCGGGCTGGGCGGACGCCGTGACGCTGACCGGCGCGCGCTATACCCATGAGGACGGCTGTTTGGTCATCCGACGGGTGTGGACGGGCGAAACCGCGCTGACGCTGACCTTCTTTTCGTCCCCCGTGCTGCGCACCGACCGCCTGGGCGATGCTTACGTCACCTACGGCGCGCTGGTCATGGCGCTGCCCATCGACGCCGATGAGACCATCGTGCGCGACTATCCGCTGGAAGGCTTCCACGACAAATGCTACGGCCCCAAGGCCGGTGCGGCGTATGACTATGCGCTGTGCACAGGCGTGCCCCTGCGCGCGCAGGCAGCCACCGTTCAGGCCACCTTTTTGAAGGACGGCATGAAACACGAGCTGACGCTGGTGCCCATGGGCAAAACCATCCTGCGCCGGGTCACTTTTCCCAAAGCATAGATAAGGAGAACAACATGAATTCACGCGAACGGTTATTTGCACGCATGAAGGGACAGCCCGTCGACAGGCTGCCCAACCTGAACATCGTCATGATGTTCGGTGCCCGCCAAATGGGCATTCCCTACGGCAAGGCGCTCAACGATTACCGGCTGCTAGCTGACTGCATGCGCAACGCCCAGGAAAAGTTCCATCTGGACTGCCTGTGGGCGATTTCCGACCCCATGCGCGAGGCCGAGGGGCTGGGCGCAGAGGTGGTTTTTCCCGAGGATGACATCCCGTACAGCCCCACGCCCTATCTTTGCGATCTGAAAAAGATCGCCGGGCTGAAGCCCATCGATCCCTCGCAGGGGCGGCGCATGGCCGACCGCGTGGAGGGGGTACGGCTGTTGGCGAAGCGCGGCGGGGGCGAGATCCCCGTCATCGGCTGGATCGAGGGCGCTTTTGCCGAAAGCTGTGACCTGATGGGCGTCAGCGAGGTGATGATGAACGTATACGATTACCCCGATGAAATGACCCAGCTGCTGAAGGTCTGCACCGAGCAGGGCAAGCGCTTTGCGCTGGCGCAGATCGAGGCGGGCGCGGACATCATCGGCGTGGGCGACGCGGCGGCTTCGCTGATCGGCCCGGCGCAGTATGAGGAGTTCGTGCTGCCCTATCAGCAGGAGCTGATCCGCACCATTCATGACGCGGGCTGCGTGGCCAAGCTGCACATCTGCGGCAACATCAACCGCGTGCTGGAGCTGGCGGTGCAGGCGGGGGCGGACATGGTGGATTGCGACCACATGGTGGACATGAAGCGGGCCGCTCAGCTGGCGGCGCCTCGGGGCGCCTGCGTATGCGGCAATTTTGATCCGGTGTCCATTTTGCTGCGCGGCAGCACCCAGGAGGTGCGTCAGGCCGTGCGCGATTGCTACGACATGGGCTTTGGCACCAACGTCATGGCGGCGGGCTGCGAGGTACCCAAGGATACCCCGCCGGAAAACCTGCTGGCCGTGTATGAGGAGCTGTGCGCACTGGGCTGAACAAACTGAAAAAAAGAACCGCATTTTCTGCGGTTCTTTTTCTATTTTGTGGTATAATTTCTTTGAATAGGCGGGGAGGGGACATCAAATGGAGCAAAAGCGGAAAAACAAAAAGGGATTTACCCTCATTGAATTGATCGTGGTGATCGCCGTGCTGGCCATCCTGGCCGCGGTGGCCATCCCGAACTTTGTGGGCATGAGCGATCGCGCAAAAAAAGGCGTGTGCACGGCAAATATATCCGCGGTGCGCACGTTGTATATTGCCACCGTGGTGCTGGACGGGGACAACAGCGATGCCCATCTGCAAAAGGTATTGGCCGAGCAGACTTCTCAGGACGGCTGCCCCTGCGCAGGTGAGTATCACCTTACCGATCCGGATAACTTTGGCATTACCTGCTCCTATCACAAGGAAGAGGTGAGCGGACAAATAACGCTGAGCAGCGGGCTGGATATTCAAAAGGCCATTTACAGCGCCATCGGCCGCCTGCTCAAAACGGAAGACGGCACCTATAAGCTGACCAATCACATCGATTCCACGGCCATAGACAGCAGCACCGCCGGGCTCAAGGGTACGGCCACCGCAGTGCGCGACCTGCTCAAGGAAAAGGGTATTTCCGTGGATTGCGCCTGGAGCGTGGTCACGCAGGACAACAAGGTCAGGGCCATTTATGTGATGGAGGGCTATACCAACGACGACTTAAACGCGCTCAAAAGCGGGCAGTATCTGCTGGGGAAGCAATATGTGTTTGATGCGCAGGGCAATATCGAAAAGACGGTAGAGAATTGTAAATGCTGGGCGAAGGTATATGACGACGGACACGTGGGCCTTAACAACGTTGTAAAATGATGGAAAATTATACACACGGCGGCGTCACCAAAGGGACGCCGCCTTTTTTTCCGGGGGAGCAGCATACGCCGGTGGGGCGGTTCGCCCCCAGCCCCAGCGGGCGGATGCACCTGGGCAACGTGTTTTGCGCGCTGCTGGCGTGGCTGTCCGCGCGGGCGGCCGGCGGCAAAATGATTTTGCGCATTGAGGATCTTGACCCGGTGCGCAGCCGGAGGGAATATGCCCGGGCGCTGGAGGATGACCTGCAGTGGCTGGGTTTGACATGGGATGAGGGCGGCAGCCGAGGCGGCCCCAACGCGCCTTATTTCCAAAGTCAGCGCGCAGAGTATTACGATGCCTGCCTGAAAAGCCTGCGGGAGCGGGGGCTGCTGTATCCCTGCTTTTGCACCCGGGCGCAGCTGCACGCCCAGGCACCCCACGGCCTGGACGGCGAATATTGCTACGACGGCGCTTGCGCCGGGCTTTCTCCGCAGGAGGCGGAAATGCGCGCGCGCACGCGCGCTCCGGCGTGGCGTGTGCGGGTGCGCGCCGGGGAAATCGGCTTTACCGACGGGCTGTGCGGCTCTTATGCCCAGGACTTGAGCACCGCGTGCGGCGATTTTGTGGTGTGCCGGGCGGACGGCGTGGCGGCTTACCAGCTGGCGGTCACGGCCGACGACGCGGCCATGGGCGTGACCGAGGTGGTGCGCGGGCGCGATCTGCTGTCCTCCACCCCCCGCCAGCTTTATTTGTACGAGCTGCTGGGCTATTCTCCGCCGTCGTTCCGGCACATTCCGCTGCTGCTGGCGCCCGATGGGCGCAGGCTGTCCAAGCGGGAGAGGGATCTGGACATGGAGAGCCTGCGCAGGCGCTTTTTGCCCGGGCAGATCATCGGTTTGCTGGCGGCGCTGGCCGGGCAGGTTCCCTTTGGTGACGAGATGCTGCCCCACCAGCTGATCAAAGGATTCAACTGGGCAAATGTCCCGGCTGAAAATATTACCCTTACCGCTGCCCGGCTTGCCTGGCTGAGCGGCGAGAAAGAAGGAAAATAATCGTAAAGCCATTGGAAAAAAAGGACTTTTCCCAAGCGCTGGCGCTGGCGCAGGCGGAGTATGCCGCCGAACGCGCAGCTGCCGCTTTGCCCCAGGCCGACGAAGCTTTGGCGCAAATGTTGGAGCACGTTTTCGCCGCCTGCCCGGGCTGGGCTGCCTTTGAGGGCGAGAGCCTGACGGGCTATTTGGCGTTTTACCCGCCCCGGCTGTGGGAGGACGGATGGGCAGCCGGCGAAACGGCGGTGTTTTCGCCGTTGGGTGCCAGTGCCTTTTCGGGGCGGGATCCCGCCCGCACGGCGGGTCTTTTGTGGCAGGCGGCGTCGGCCGCGCTGGTGGCGCAGGGTGTGTCTCGCTTCGCCATAAGCCGCTATGCCCATGAAGAAACGGCGGGGCGGGCGCTGGTGCTTTCGGGCTTCGGCATCCGCTGCAGCGACGCTCTGCGTGCGCTGGACAAGCCGCTAGAGGGTCCCTGCGGCGGGGGGCTGACCATTGCCGAGCTGCCGCGGGAGCGGTGGAGCACGGTGGATGGGCTGTCCCGGGAGCTGGTGCGGCATTTGGCGGCCGCGCCTACATTCCTGCGCACACTGCCTGGGGACGAGGACGAATGGAAGCAGCAGGAGGAGCTGCGGGTGTTCGCCGCGCTGCAGGCCGACCGAACCGTGGGATACATGGCTCTGAGAAGCGAAGGGGAAACCTTCGTCAGCCGCATGGGCTGTGTGGGCAACCTCTGCGGCGCGTACACCGAGCCTGCCGCCCGGGGCAGCGGCGCGGCGCAGGCGCTGCTGGCGTATGTGTGCCAACACGCCGGCACGCCCTACCTGGGGGTGGACTGCGAAACGCTCAACCCCACCGCGCTGCATTTCTGGGGCAAGTATTTTGTGCCGTACACCTATACCTACGCCCAGAGCATCCCCGGGGTAAAGAAGAACGTCTGACCCGCCGGGGACGCCGTGTTGTTAAACGAAAAGCCGCCGAAGGAAGATTCCTTCGGCGGCCTGTTTTTTTCCAGCGGCGAAAGCGCAGCGCCTTCAGGCCTGCTGCGCGGTTCCTGCGCGGTATAGCTCGGGCGGAAGCATGGGCGCGTCAAGACGCTGCTGGGTTTCGGGCGAGATATTCCCCTGCCGCAGAAACTCCGCGCCGGCCTGCTGCACCAGCGCAAGGTAGGGCAGCGCCGCGGGTGCGGCTTCCTCAATGGACAGAAGCGGCGCTTCCAGGCAAAGAATGCGGGGGAAGTCCTCGTTGTGAAAGGTCAGTGCGAACTGTGTCAGCAGCGCTTCGTAGTTGTGCGTGCGGTTGGGAAACCCGCAGCCCGAAATGAGCATGTGCCGGGTGTGGTTCTCCTGCCGCGTGGGGTGAAAGGTCGCCCCGTCTTCGCAGGCCTTTTGCTCCGGGCAGGTCAGGGGCAGCAGGCGGTCAATGATGGCTTTGCCCATGGCGGGCATGCTGTAGCAATAAAGCGGGGTGGACCAAATGACCAGATCGGCGGTGGTCAGCTTTTCCAGCACTTCTGGCATGTCGTCGTGATGAACGCAGACGCCGGGGGTGGCTCGCCAGCAGGTGTAGCACCCTGTGCAGGGGCGAATGGTCAGCTCTGCGGCGTGCAGAATTTCCGCGTCGGTTTCCAGCCCTTTCACAAAGGCCTTTGTCAGCTTAAGGCAATCGCTGCGTGCGCCTTTGGGAGAGCAGTTGATGACCAGTGTTTTCATGAAGGTTCCTCCTCAAGGATGGATTGGTACAGGGTGTCGAGCTGCCGGGCGATGTCTGCGCCGTCCACCGCAAAAACGCCGGCCATGCGCAGCCCGTCCAAAAAAATGACCCAGTGCCGGGCGGTCTGCCGGGCGTCAAGCGCGCGAAATTCGCCGCGCGCCATGCCGTATTCCAGCAGGACGGTCATCATCTGCACGGCGGCGGCATAGCGCGCCTGCGCAAAAGCGATGTGCGACGGGTCGGCGTGGGCATACTCATAAGCCGCCAGCGAAAGCCTGCCTGCGCCGGCCAACATATCCGCCTGCGCCTGCTCCAAATACCGGCGCACCATTTGCGCCGCCGAGGTGCCCGCCTGCATGGCGGCCTCCATTTTTTGCGCCCAATCCGTTTTGTCCCGCTGCAGCATGGCTTCAAAGATCTCCGCGGTGGAGTGGAAATGGCGATAGAGCCCCCCGCGGCTTAGGCCGCAGGCCTGGCAAAAGTCGGCCATCGTAACCTGGGCATACCCCTTGTCCATAAAAAGGCCGGGGGCGGCGTTTAAAATGCGTAGGCGAGTGGAACTTCCTGCGGCGTTCATGGCAAACATCCCTTCCGCACAGCACGCAAAAAAGCGACACCTGTGTCGCTTTTAGTATGCAGCACCGATGTCGCTTTTGTCAAGCACATTTGCACCCTGTGCCGGGTGCGGGTCAGGGTTCCTTTTTAAAGCGCAGGCGCAGGCGATAGGCCATGCCGCCCACAAGGCCGCGGAAATAGCCGAATTCGCCGGTGTGGAAAAAGAGAAGGGCAAACAGGCTGTTGGGCACGGCCAAACACACCAAAAACTTCACCGCGAAGTTCAGCCAGGGGTTGGCAAAGGTGACCCAGGTGTTGAGCCACCAGGTCAAGGCACAGCCCGCGGCGGCCGCGGCGGCATACCGGGCGTAGCGCCCCCAAAACGGCGCCATGGGTCGCTTGAGCACCATGCGGTGCACCACCAGAGGCTGCACCCAAAAGGGAACGCACAGCGTGCTGATCATGGTGCCCACAAAGATGCCCACCACGCCCCAATACTTGACCAGCAAAATGGAGGCCACCAAATTGATGGCGCTTTCCACCAGAGGCATATAGCGGTCGGGCGCAAACAGCCCCGCCGCCGACTTGACCACGGCCGAGCATTCGCGCATGCCGCTGATGTAAAAATTGGCCACCAGCACCACCACCAGCGCGTTGCTCATCACCATGTTTTTGCCCATCCACAGCGATACCAGCGGGGTGAGTAGGCTGAGCAAACCTGCTGCGGCGAATCCGTAGATCCAAAAATCCAAAAACATCAGGTTGCGGTAGGTGGTTTCTACTTTCTCCGTTTCGCCGTTGGCAATGAGGTTGCCCACGCTGGCGGTGAGGGAGGAAAAGACCTGCCGCAAAATATCCCGCAGGATGGAAGCGACGTAGGCGTAGTTGGAATACAGCCCGCCCATCACGTTGCCCTTGACGATGTTGAGGATGATGTTATCTGTGCTGTTGACGCATATCGAGCCGATGTCATGCAAAAACACGGCACGGGTCTTGGCAAAGAGATCCTTTTTTTCGGCTTCGGGCAGGGGCGCTGCGTTTTTCTGGCGGATGTACGGGTAGTCCTTTTCCGCCCGGCGGGAGATAATGAGGTTTTGCACGAGGATGGTGACGGTGTTGACCAGCGTGTACAGGAAATAGTTTTTGGTGACCAGCAGCACGACGATCTGCGCCCCGTACATCACCACCGTGGAAGCGCCGCGCACGGCACCCACGATGTAGCCCCGCTGATCGGCGTTGATCACGTTGGCCTTGTAGACGTACAGATAGCTGATGACCGTGTTGGCCACGAACAGCAAAAAGACCAGCCGCGCCTGGGTCAGGTTCACGTCGGCATCCAGCAGCACGCCAAGGAAGGGCAGCATGAGCAGCCCAAGACCCGCCACGGCCAGCGCAATGCGCCGGTATACGGTGCGGTACAGCGCCAGCAGCGAGGCCACTTTATCGTTGTCGCCCCGAGCCAGCGGCCCGTACAGGCTGAAAAGAATGGCCGTGCCAAAGCCCATCTCGGTCAGGCTCAGTACGGTCATAATCTGGGTAAAAACCTGATTGACACCCAGCAGCTGCACGCCCAGCGTAATGTTGAAGATCCGGCGGGAAAGAAAGCCCACCGCCACCTTGAGCACGTGGAAAAACAAATTGGTGCCCACGTTCAGCGCCGAGTATTGGCTGCGGCCCAGCCGGGTGCGCTTTTCGCTCATCCCGCGCCGCCTCCCTTCAAAAACGCCACCGCCCGCGCCGCCAGGGGGTAAAGGTCGGGCGTGCGCCGCATCAGCGCCAGCTTGATGCGCTCGGTGCGGTCAAAATAGGGCTTCAGCGCGGGGCCGTACTCCCGCTGCACCAGCTCCAGGCACTCGTGATATTGCCGGCGAAAGGCGGGGATGCTTTGGCTGCGCGCGATCTCATGCACGATGCCGGCGGCGCAGCGGATCTCCTTTGCCCGGGCGATGTCCGCGTATTCGGGGTAGTTCTCCTCCACCCGGCGGCGAATGTTCTGGCAAAACAGCACGGCGTCCAGCTTGGGCGGGCGAAACCCGCCGTGTTGAATGCTGTTGGGCGTTTCCACATAGCAATATTTGGGCAGGTTGTGAAACACCACCGTCTTTGCCCGCTGAAACACCCGGTATTGCAGCTCCACGTCTTCATAAATGCGCCCCGGGATAAACCGCAGCCCTTCAAAAAGGCCTGGGCGGTAAAGCTTGTTCCAAAAATAATCCTTAAACCACACGTTTTCCAGCAGCACCTTCATGATCTCCCGGCCGCGGATCACCCGGCGAACATCCTGCCCGTGCTGGGTCACTTCCCCGGTGCGCGTCATTTCCGTATAACCGCAGATGGAAATATCCGCGTTTTCCCGCAGCAGATTTTCCAGCAGAAACGCGATGAAATCCGGCTCGACAAAGTCGTCGCTGTCCACAAAGGCCCAGTACTCACCCGTCGCCTGGTCCATGGCCGTGTTGCGCGCTTCGCTGGGGCCGCCGTTGCGCTGGTGCACCGCGTGAAAGCGCTCGTCTACCCGGGCGTATTCGTCGCAGATGCGCCCGCTGTCGTCGCGGGAGCCGTCGTCGATCAGCCAGATCTCCAGGTTTTTATGGGTCTGCGCGCGCAGGGAATCCAAGCACCGGCGCAGCTGGTGCTCCACGTTATATACGGGAACAATCACACTGACGAGGGGCTGGGTTAACATACATCCTTCTTTCCGCGGAAACGCGCCCACAGCGCTTCCACGCTGGCATCGCCGGCGGCGGCATCGCCGCTCAGGCTCAGGCTGTAGCCCAGGAAGCACCAGAACACCACCGTCACCAGCCCGAGGGAGTCATAGAAGGTGGACTCCACCAAGTTGGCCACGGCTACGCTGACGCACAGCGACACGACGAGGAAGAAAAGCGCATTTCCCTGCGCGTTTTTCCGCGCCCGCAGCCAGCAGCGCAGGGCGAAAACGGCCATGCTCAGCAGCAGCAGCAGCCCCACCAGGCCGTCGGCCACCAGCACCTGCAAATACCCGTTGTGCAAATGCGCGCGGGGATCCAGACTGCCCACGGCCATCGTTTGATCGTAAATATTGGCGTTGCCCACGCCCAAAAGCGGGCGGCGCGCCCACACGAGCAGCCCGGTTTTCCAAAGGTAGGCGCGGCCGGAGGTCAGGCTGCCCCGCCCGGGAAGCTCCCCGCCCAGCGTTTCATCCTGCACATTGTTTAAATTTTCCAAGGCGACGTCGGGCTCCAGCCGTCCCTCTCCGCCGCTGCGCGCGGCGTCGATGGCCAACGCGAGGGGCTGATAGGTTTTTTGCATAACGATCTGCGCGCCGTAAAGGCCGCCTGCCACCAGCAGCCCGGCACCCACCGCGGCCACTGTGCCTACCCAGCCAGGCTTGCCCGCGCGGCGCAGCGCGCTGCGCGCGGCAAAAAACACCGTCAAAGCCGCAAAGACCATCAAGGCCACCATGCTGCCGCGGGAATCGGACAGCGCCAGCGCCCACACGCAAAGCGCCGCGGGCAGGGCATACCACCACCGCGCCTTTTTTGCCGGGCAAAGCGCCGCCGCCAGCAAAGACGCCATCGCGCCCACCCAGCCGGCCTGCCCTAGCGTGTTGGCGTTGCTGGCCCAGCCCCACAGGCGGTGCGAGGACTGCACCATGCCCTGGGGATAACCAAGCAGCGGTTTGTTGATCTGCCAGAAGCCCTTGACCAGCGACACGGCGCAGACCACCGCGCACAGCGCAAGCAAAATATGGCTGAGCACGCGAATCTCCCTGCGGATGTCCGTCTGCGCCCGGGTCAGGTCGGCGGCAAAAAACACGGCGAAAAGCACGCCGTTGCAGCCCAGACCCGCCAGGTTGGAGAACTTATGGGGAGCCAGCGCCGCCGTGACGCCGCCCATCAGCAGCGCCGCGCACCACAGCGCCGAGGCGCCCGCTCGCATCCACCGCCGGTGGGAAAAGGTATCCCAGGCGACAATGAGCACGCCCCACAGGATGAAGAGCTTGTTGGTGACGGAGGTGATCAGACCGCCGTAGGGCGTGACGCAGGCCACACCCACCGCCGCCGTCAGATATTTCAACCAGCGGGGGTCAAACAGCGTGTCGGCAAAAAGTTGTGCTTTGGATCGATTCATTTAACTCTCTCCCAAAATTTTTCCAAACAGAGAAAGATATTCCTCTGCGTTGTGTCGCCAGGTTTGTCTGCGCGCGTCGGCGGCGGCTTGGTCGGCCAGCCGCTGGCGCAGCTCGTCATCGCCCAGCAGGGTGGTCAGCGCCTGCTTTAGGGCGGTTTCGTCGTCGGGGGGGATCAGATAACCGTTTTCTCCGTGGCGGATAAAGCCGTCGATGCCCTCGCCTTTTACGCCGATGGGCGCGCAGCCGTTGGCCATGGCTTCCACATAAACGATGCCGAAGCCCTCGTTTACGCTGGGCAGGGCAAACACCTTCGCCCCGGCCATATGTCGCTGTAGCGCGTCGTTGGGCACATACCCCGGGAAAAACACCCGCTGCGCCACGTTCAGCGAAGCCGCCAGCGCCTTGAGATCGTCCAGCAGCGGCCCTCTTCCCAGTATGGTCAAGGTCTCCCCGTCAAATTCTCGGGGAAGGGCGGCAAAGGCGCGGATCAGCAGCGCCGGGCGCTTCTGCTCAATGAGGTTGCCGGCAAAAACAATGCCGCTGCGCTCCCGGGGCTGGGGGGCGCGTCCGCCGTCGTCGTAGCCATCGTAGATCACCACCGTCTTTTCCGGGGGCAGCTGGGTGTCCAAAATGGCCTTGAGCTTGGGGCTGACGGCGCCGATGCGCGCCAGGCGCAGGCAGCTGCGGCGCAAAAAGCGCGGCGCCTCGGGGCAAAAATAGCGCATGCAGTCTGTGCCGTGGGTGGTGCATACGGCGGGGAGGTTCAGGCGCTTGCCCATCACCCCCACTGCGTAGCCCTCGCGCTCCAGCATATGGCCGTGCAGAATGTCAAAGGGCTGCTGCCGGTGCAGCTTTTTTACCACGCGCCACGCGGCGTGGGTGAGCAGGCGGGCGTTGAGCCAGCGGGAAAGGTTGGACAGCGACAGCATCCGGGGGTAATACACCGGTATGCCGTCGTGCAGCTGCCGCCCCGTAAAGCGGTCGTAAAGCGCCCGGCGGGCGGGGAAAAGCCGCTTGGGCAGCCAGGGCACCGGGGAGATCTCCACCACGTCGTGCCCCAGGGCGCGGTAGGCCTGCGCCTGGGCGTGCACATAAATGCAGCTGGGGTTTTCGTCGTTTTGAAAGTGGGCAATCACCGCGATACGCATGAAAACTCTCCCCGATAAAGCGCTTCGTAGCGCCCGGCGATGGTCTCCCAGTTGAACCGGGCGGAATTTTCCGCGGCGCGTGCCGAGCGGGCGGGGTAATCCTTCAGGCATTGCAGCAGCTTGTCCGCAATGTCGGCGGGATCGGACGGATCGACGGAAAAGCCCACCTCACCCTCGGGAAACTGCCCGTCAAAGCCCTGTCCCCGGGTGTAAAGCACGGGCAGCCCCTGGCTCATGGCCTCGGCGTACACCAGCCCGAAGGTCTCGTGGAGAGAGGGCATACAAAACACATGGTTCTGCCGGTAAATGCCTTGCAGGGCGGCTTTGTCGGCCTTGTCCAGCAGCAGCACATAATCCTTGCCGCGCAGCGCCTGCACGGCGGCGGCGTCGCGCGCCTCGCCCACGCAGGTAAAAAGCACCTCCTGCCCGCGGGCGCGCAGCAGCTCCACCGCGGCCAGCGTGGCGTCGGTGTTTTTGTTTTTGTCAATCACCCCGGCATAAAGCACGTGCAGCGGGGGGGTGTAGTCCTCCCGGGGGCAGGCGGTGCGGTGCCAAAAGGGGTCGATGCCGTTGGGGATGCACACGCTTTTGGCGGCGATCTCCTCCCGCAGCGCGGCGGGGACGTATGTACGCAGCACGGTGTCGCGGTATGCCGCCGAAAGGAACACCACCGCCTGTGCGCCGCGCAAAATGCGCACGCCCAATCCGCGCAGGTGCACCATATACTTGAAAAAGGTGTTTACGTCGGTGTTGCGCACCGCCACGATGTAGGGCACGCCGTATTTCTCATGGGCGACGTAGGCGGGGTAGCCGTTGGTGAACAGCGTGTGCGCGTGCAGCAGGTCGTATTCACGCAGGTCGTAGCGCGCCGCCATATCCCGCCGAATGAGGCGGTTTTTATGGCGAAAGGCAAAGCGGCTGCGCGGGGTGAAGCAGGGAGAAATATCCAGCGGGAAGCTGGTTTGCTTGATCGCCTCGGGCAGTGCGTCCACCGGGCAGTACACGCGGTTGCGCACGCCCCGCGCCTGCAGCGCCTCCACCAGGTTGCGGTACAGGTCGGTGCCGCAGTAGTAGGAGCACAGGTGCATCACCCGCAGCGGCGTTTCATTGTTTTCCATATCGAACTCCTTCGCGCAGGCGCGTCCAGTCCTGCCCCAGGCGGGAAAGGGGGGCGCGCTGCCATTGGCGCGGATGCACCAGCGTTAAAATGACCGTTTCGCCGCGCGCCACCGCCGCTTCGGGCGGCTCGGGCGACCACAGCGCCGGGTATTCCCGGTCGGAAATGCGGGCCGTGACCCGGCTTTCCAGCGCGGGGTCGTAGGCCTCCAGCACGATGCCCAGCTCCCTGCGCAGCGCGGGGGTGAGCAGGCAGGTATTGCGCAGCCCCAGCCTGCGGTTCACAAAATCCCCATGGCTGGCCGCCGTCGTCACCTCGCCGGCTTTATCCACAAAAGCGTGAAAGTTGTGGATAAACTCCTTTTGAATGGTGGGCAGCGCATCCATCACCTGCGCGGGGTCGCGCAGGCGATGAGCCTTGGCATACGCCGCCAGCTCTTCGTAGTGATAACCGATTTCGCAGCCGGCCTGCCGCGCCTGCCCGATCAGCTCGCCGTCCAGCGTGCACAGGCGCAGGTAATAGGTGCTTCGGATGCCCAGGCGGCTTTCGATGGCCAGCATTTTGCCGGCCAGAGGCACGTCCGAATCCACATCGTGGCGCAGAAAAAAGGTTTTCTGCCCCTCGCGGAGGCTGCCAAGCTCCCGATGGGGCAAAAAGACATAGCCCGCGTCCAGCGCCGCGCGCAGCAGGCTTTCATATTCCTGCCACCGGCCGGGCATGAAATAATCCTGATAGATCCGACCCAACAGGGCGTTCATTAAAATCTCCCTTCAAAATCGGTGCAGGCCACATGAGAAAGGGGAAATTTCACCGGTTCACCCCGGGCGGCGGATAAATAAATGCCCAGCACCAGCTCCAGCGCGCGCCGCCCCGCCTCGCCGTCCACATAGGGCTGCCGCCCCTCGCGTATGGCGGCGATCACGTCGGCATACAGCGGCGTGTGGCCAAAGCCGTACACATTGGGCGGGGTTTCGATGCTTTGCGCCTTCACCAGCTCGTGTTCGTCGGGCGCTTCGTCGGCAAAAAACCATTTTTCAATGGAGTTGACCGACTTGCCGCCCACCTTGACCGTGCCCGTTTCGCCAAAGAGATACAGCGTTTCCTCCAGGTTGCGAGGGTATACGTTGGTGGTGCCCTCAATCATGCCGTAGGCTCCGTTGGCAAAGCGCACCAGCGCCAGCCCCAGATCCTCGGCCTGAATATAGTCGTGTGCCAGGCGGTCGGTGTAGGCCATGACCTCGGTCACCTCGTCGCCCAGCATCCATCGCAGCAGGTCGATGTTGTGGATGCACTGGTTCATAAGCGCGCCGCCGTCCTGCGCCCAGGTGCCGCGCCAGGGCGCCTGGCGGTAATAGTCCTCGTTGCGCTGCCAGCGAATGTGGGCGGTGCCGTGATAAAGCCGGCCAAACCGGCCGCTCTCCAGCGCTTCGCGCACGTGGCGGATGGACTTATTGAAGCGGTTCTGATGGCACACGCCCACGGTGACGCCGTGCTCCTTTGCCTCGCGGATGATCTGATCCGCATCGTCCAGCGACAGGGCGATGGGCTTTTCGATCATGACCGAGCAGCCCGCGCGGATACATTCCAGCGCCACGGCGGCGTGGTTTCCGCTGGAGGTGGCGATGGCGGCCAGCTCGGGGCGCTGCTTAGCCAGCAGCTGCCGGCAATCGGTGTAGCGGGGCACCGCGGTCAGGCCGAACTGCTCGGCCCGCGCCTGCGTCATGGCCGCATCGGTGTCGCACAGCCCCACAATGTCCAGATGATTGGCCTGGGCGGCCGCCACATGGTTAGGAGAGATACGGCCGCAGCCGATCAAAGCGTATCGCATCGTATTATTGCTCCTCCGAAAGGGAGACGGGGCTCAGCACGCCGTCCTCCAGATGATATTGACTGCCGCAGGACGGACAGACGGCCTGCTCCTGATGGACGGCCAGCTTGACGCCGCAGCGGCATACATAGCCGGTGAGGCGGCCGGGCGTGCCCTTAATAAGCCCGTAGGCGGGCACGTCGCGGGTAATGACGCTGCCCGCGCCGATGAGCGCGTATTCGCCAATGGTGACGCCGCACACCACGGTGACGTTGGCGCCGATGCTGGCGCCGCGGCAAATGCGGGTGGGCTTAAATTCGCTCTTGCGGGAAATAAAGGCCCGCGGGTTCAGCACGTTGGTGAACACGCAGGACGGCCCCAGAAACACGTCGTCCTCACAGGTCACCCCGGTGTAAATGGAAACGTTGTTTTGCACGCGCACGCCGTCGCCCAGCGTGACGCCGGGAGAGACCACCACGTTTTGGCCGATGCTGCAATTGCGGCCGATGACGCTGTCCTTCATGACATGGCAAAAGTGCCAGATCTTGGTACCCTCGCCGATTTGGCAGGGCTCGTCCACATAACTGGAGGGATGGATGGTCACACCCTGCTTCATCGGTCGGCCTCCTTCAGGCACGCAATAACATAAGCCAGCTCTTCCTGGGTCAGCTCGGGCGAAATGGGCAGCGCGAACATGCGCCGGGAAAGGGCCTCGGCCACGGGCAGATCGCCCTCCCGCCAGCCCAAGGGCTCATACACCTTTTGCAGATGCACCGGCACCGGGTAATAAATGCCGGTTGCCACGCCTTTTTCCTTTAAATACGCGCATACGGCGTCGCGGCGGGGATGCTGCAAAACGTACTGATGCCACACGCTTTGCTGACCCGGGGCGACGTAGGGCAGGGTATAGCCCGTGCCGGCCAGCGCCGCGTTGTAGGCGGCGGCTACCCGCTGCCGCCCCGCGGTGTATTGCGCCAGGTGGGCGCGCTTCACGCGCAGCAGCGCCGCCTGTATTTCATCCAGCCGGGAATTGCGCCCGATGAGATAGTTATAATACTTGCGGGCGTTGTAAACCGTGTTGTCGTCCTCGTCGCGCTCCACCGCTTCGGCCGTACCGGGGTGCAGCGCGGCGTAGGCGCGCTGGCCGTTTTCTCCGCTGCCGTGGGCGCGCAGAGCCCGCGCCGTCACCGCCAGCGTTTCGTCGTTGGTCACGATCATGCCGCCGTCGCCGGCGCAGCCCAGATTTTTTGTGGGGAAGAAGGAAAAGCAGGCCAAGTCGCCCCAGGCACCGGCGGGTCGGCCGTTTTGCTGCGCGCCCACCGCCTGGCAGGCGTCCTCCACCACCTTGAGTCGGTGGCGCCGCGCCACGGCCAGGATCCCTTCCATATCGGCGCACTGCCCGAACAAATGCACCGGCAAAATGGCCCGGGTGCGGGGCGTGACGGCCGCTTCCAGCTTTTGCGGGTCCAGGTTATAGGTGCGGGGGTCCACATCGGCAAACACGGGCGTGGCACCCACCGCGGAAATGGACTCGGCGGTGGCAAAAAACGTGTAGGGCGTGGTGATGACCTCGTCGCCCTCGCCGATGCCCAGCGCCAAAAGGGCGATGACCAGCGCGTCGGTGCCGTTGCCTACGGAGATGCCGAAGCGGCTGTGGGTATCGGCGGCAAACTCGGCCTCAAACGCCTTGACGTTTTCACCCATGATGTAGTGCGCGCCGCGCAGCACATCGGTCACCGCCGCCACGGCTTCGTCCTCAATGGCGGCAAATTGCTTTTTCAGATCCAGCAGGGGTACGTTCAAGAGTTGCTCTCCTTATCTTCGGCGCTCCACAGGCCGTTCATGATGTCCTCCAGCTGATCGACCAGCCGGGGATAATCAAAGGCCTGTGCCGCTTCCCGCGCGCGGGCGCAGCAGGCGTCGTATTCTTCTTTGGGCATGTCGGCAAACCGGCAGATTTCGTCGGCGATCTCGTTTTCATCCTGGGTTTGGGTGGTCACGCCGCAGTCGTGCTGGGCAATGAGATCGTAGCTCACCCGCAGGGTGGACAGCACCGGCTTTGCGCTGGCAAAGTAATCAAACAGCTTGTTCATGCTGGAGCCGTAGCGCATGATGTCGGTCTGCTTTACCTGTATGATGTTCAGATCGCCGCGCTTTAAAATATTGGGGATGTATTTTTTGGCCACAAAGCCGCGAAAAACGATGTTGGTCAGCCCCATTTCCTGCGCCCGGCGCTCAATGTCCGCGCGCTGGGTGCCGTCGCCGTAGATGACCAGGCGGATGTCCGAGCGACCCCGATCGGCCAATACCTTGGCCACGTCCACCAGCTTGCCCACGTCGTTTACCTCACGGATGGAGCCGACGTACACGGCTTTGAATACGCCGGGATCGTCCAGCACATCGTCCTGCCAGCGCAGGGCAAGCGCGTTGGCGTCAAACGCCGCCAAATCCACGCCGTTGTTGATGTGATGGATCTTGCGCATGTCGATGACCCGATCCCAGACCTGATCGCGGATATAATCCGCGCCGCCCTGCATGGTGAACACCACGGCGTCGGCTTTGCGGTACATCCATTTTTCCAAGTGATACAGCGCGCGCACCGCGGGGTTGTGCCGCCCCATCATGCCGTAGGCGACGATGGATTCGGGCCACAGGTCGCCGATCTCCACCACGCAGGGCACGCCGAAGCGCTTGGCCAGCTTAAGCGCCGCCACGCAGGTCAGCGGGTGCGCCGAGGTGGCGACCAGCAGGTCGGGCGGGGGCAGCTTTTTGCCCACGCGCCACAGCCGCCAGGCGTATTGCAGCATGTTGACCATGCGATGCGCGTCGTTGCGGGTGTAGTCGCAGGTGCGCAGATAAACAAAGGGGACACCCTCCTCCTCCCGGCGCAAAAAAGAGCGGCGGTCGGCGATGAGGTTTTTGTCCATGTTGTGGATCTTGCTGGCGGCAAATACGGTGACGTCGTAGCCTCTCTCCCGCAAAATCTTCCCGAACAGATAGGGACGGATGAGCGTGGTGAGGGCAGGGGGCGCGGCGTAATGATTGCACAGCCACACGGAATGGGTTGCCAAGGCAGGGTTCCTCCCCAAAGGGCGCAAAAGCCCGGATTTTTTCATACGAATACAGCATGTATTTTACAACAAACGCCCTGTCTTTACAACAAACGCGCCGTTGCGGGCGTGTAAAATCGTGACCCATCGCTTTCGTTGAAAATGCCCTGTTTGCGGTGTATGATAAAGCGGATCAAACAACTTGCTTATGAGGAGGCAGCCATGCCGGATAAAAAGATACCCTTTTCTCCGCCGGATATTTCCCAGGAGGAGATCGATGAGGTGGTGGACACGCTGCGCTCGGGGTGGATCACCACGGGACCCAAAACGAAACAGTTTGAAGCGGAGCTGGCCAAGGCCTGCGGCACGCGGCACGCCGTGTGCATGAACTCGGCCACGGCCGCGCTGGAGATGACCCTGCGGCAGCTGGGGGTCAAGGAGGGGGACGAGGTGATCGTGCCCGCCTATACCTACACCGCCACGGCCAGCGTGGTTTGCCATGTCGGGGCGAAGCCCGTGATGATAGACTGCCGGGCGGACAGCTATGAAATGGATTACGACGCGGCGGAGGCGGCCATCAATCCCCGCACCAAGGCGATCATCGCCGTGGATATCGGCGGCGTGATCTGCGACTACGGGCGGCTTTATCAGGCAGCCGAGGCCAAAAAAGCATTGTTCACCCCGTCCTCCTCCCTGCAGGAGACCCTCGGCCGGGTGGCGGTGATGGCCGACGCGGCGCACTCCTTCGGCGGCAGCGTGGAAGGCGTGCCCTGCGGCAGTCTGGCCGACTTTACCTGCTTTTCCTTTCATGCGGTGAAAAGCCTGACCACCGCCGAGGGCGGCGCGGTAGTGTGGAGGGAACATCCCGGGATGGACGGGGACGCGCTGTACCGGGCGCTGACGCTGTCCATTTTGCACGGGCAGAGCAAGGATGCGCTGGCCAAGCTGCAGCCCGGCGCCTGGCGCTACGACATCGTTTCCCCGGCTTATAAATGCAACATGCCCGACATCATGGCGGCGCTGGGGCTGGCGCAGCTGCGGCGCTATCCCCAAATGCTCACGGAGCGCAGGGCGCTCATCGGCGTGTATGAACGGGAGCTGGCCGGCATGGGGCTGGGATTTTTGGAGCATCTGAATCCGCAAAAGCCCACCAGCGCCCATCTTTTCATGGTGCAGACGGGACGAAATGAAGCCGAGCGCGATGCGCTTATTCAGGCTATGGCCGACCGGGGCATTGCCACCAATGTGCACTTTCAGCCGCTGCCCTTGCTGACAGCCTACAAGAGCCTGGGCTATCACATGGCGGATTATCCCAACGCGTTTGGCCGGTATGAGCAGGAGATCACGCTGCCGCTGTATTCCATGCTGAGCGAGCAGGACGCGGTTTATGTGGCCGCGGCCTTCCGAGAGCTGCTGAAATGATGCTGCCGCGATGGGAGGCTCTGCCTCAAAATATGCGCACCGACGCCGTGCGGCCGTATTATGACGCTCTGACCCGCCGCGGGGGAGCGCTTTTTGCCAAGCGCGCGCTGGACGTTTTTGCTTCGGCGGTGCTGCTGGCGCTGCTGTGGCCGCTGCTTTTGGTGCTGGCCGCGGTCATTCGGCTGGATTCGCCGGGGCCGGCGCTGTTTCGGCAGGCGCGGGTGACCGCCGGGGCGCGGGAATTTACCATTTACAAATTCCGCAGCATGACGACGGGCGCGCCGGGAACGCAGGTGACGGTGCAGGGGGACGCGCGGGTGACAAAGGTCGGGCGCTTTTTGCGCCGCACCCGGTTGGATGAGCTGCCCCAGCTGTTCAACATTTTCAAAGGGGACATGACGCTGGTGGGTACGCGCCCCGAGGTGCCCCGCTATGTGGCGCGCTATGCGCCGGAAATGCTGGCGACGCTGCTGCTGCCCGCCGGGGTCACGTCGCCCGCCAGCATCGCCTATAAGGACGAGGAGAAGCTGCTGGAAAATGCTGCCGACGCCGACCGGGTATATGTAGAGCGGGTGTTGCCCGAAAAGATGGCGTACAACTTGCAGTATATTAAGGAGTTTTCTTTCTGGGGGGATGTTAAGCTGCTGTTCGCCACGCTGGCAGCGGTGGTGAAATAAGACGGAATCAAGAGGACGGAAAATGAAGGCCGTTTGCATTTGCGCATCCAATATTTTGCACAGCGGCGAACACAGTACATCGCTGCGGATTGGTGTGCGGATTGCGGAGCTCTTAAAGGGCTGGGATGTTCCATGCGAGATCATCGACCTGCGAAACGAAATGTTTTCTCCATACATCGGCTGTGGAAAATGTTTTGACAGCAGACGCTGCGTCAATGATGGGGCATTTAACAGGCTCTACGATAAGCTCACGCAGGCAGACGCCCTTTGTTTCGTGTCGCCGCACTATGCCCCCATTCCCGCCAAGCAGGCCATGCTGCTGGAAAAAATGGAACAGATCACTTTTTTGCATTGGTGGAAAGATGCCAATTACCGCTCCCAAATGTACGGGATACCGGTGGGCATTGTTTCGCACGGCGGCGGTGGGCAGTGGGCGCTAAAGAGCTATAAAGCCATGGTCAACGATACCATAGCCAATGCGTTGGATACGGTTCAGTGCCGGGTAGTCCCGCTTGATTCCCAGTGGAACACGGGGCTTTCTTTTCCGGTTCATCACGTTGCACAGGAAGAGAGCATTTTTCCCGTTCAGCAATATGATTGGGAAGCCATCGATGAGAAATTAAAAGAATATGTCCGGTTGGTATGGCAGGAAGCCTGCCTGCGCAAAGAGGCAGCGCCGCAGCCATAGGAGGCCTGGTCGGATGGATCCGGAACCCGTGACGATCAAGCCATTTTAAGCTGTGCTCCTCGTGCAACGAGCAATGCCCCGAGGCAACCGCCCCGGGGTGTTTTTTGCCCATTTTGACCTACCTTCCCTGCGTGGGAAGCGACGTACGTTCTGTTTGCCACGGAAGAGGACTATCGTACTTCGATTTACGCTCCCCGTGCGGGGAGCGACGAGGTGTAACAGTCGATGTCGAAATCCATCAGCATGTCGGCATGCTTGCCGCCCATTTCGGCGAGCGCCGTATAGCCGAAGGCATGCTCGCCGTTTGCTCTGGTGATCGCGTCCATGTTACGCCTCCAGAATTTCGCTGACCTTCA
>JAQUVY010000116.1 GCA_028693155.1 Eubacteriales bacterium | reverse complement strand
ACCTTTCACGAGCCCGACCTGCTGCGCCGGGGCGCTCCCCTGCCTGAAAACCAGCAAAAGCTGAAAGAGCGCCGCTCCGGGGAAGAGATCACGCTGGTGCTGCCCGTGGAAAAGGGGCGCCGCAAACGCGCGCCGGGACGCCGCTCCAGGATCCGCATTCGCTGGGGACGCTTTACCGTGGCGCTGGTCGTTGTGGCCGCCCTGTGCGCCGCCTTGGGCTACGGCGGCGTGCTGCTTTACCGCGCTACGGTGGGCAAGCTCTCCGACGCCTTCGCCGGCAGCAGCGCCGACGCAGCCAGCGACCCGCTGGTTGAAAAGGTGCTGATCAACGGCGTTGTTTACCATCGCATCACCTTTTACGGCAAGGACAAGAGCATCGTGATGGTGGACGCCCCCCGCCGCTCGCTGACCATTGAAAACGGAAAAGCGGAGCTGCTGCTGGATGACGCCTCGCTGATCGGCAACAACGTGGCCGCGGATGCGGAGGTGCTGGAGATCAACCTGAACGCATCGCTGTTTGATGAAAAGGGCACGGAGACCGTGGTGCGCGTGCCGCCTTACAGCATTGCCGTGCCGCTGTCCTCGCTGAAGCTTGTTTCGCCGCAAATGCAGTCCCTTCAGACCAACGAGGACCGCATCGTCATCAAAATCAAGGTCACGCCGGGCAGCCGCGTGCTGATCGGCACAAAAAACGTTACCGACATCATCAATTCAGAGGGCTATGTTTCCGCCTCGGTCAACGTGGACGCCATCGGGGTCAACACCATTCCCATCACGGTGGAAACCCCGCAGTGCCGCACCAACGTCTTTGAGCTGAAAATCGACCGGCCGGTGATGGCTGTGCCCATCACGCTGGACGAAACCGTGGCCAGCACCTCCGAAACCCGCGACGGCGTGCTGACCATCAGCGGCGGCACCGAGGCCGGCGCTGTCGTCACCACCAATGCCGACCTTTCGGGCGATTTGCAATGCAACACGCAAAGCGGCGCATTTTCGTTCTCTGCCAAGCTGAACACCTACGGCTGGAACGAGATCCAGATCACCTCCACCGCCTCCGACGGGCGCACCTCCACCATGGTGCACCGGGTCAAGCGCACGCCCGAGCTGGACTCCTACTCCAAAAACGCGTGGGTTTTGGACTATCAATACCTGTCCACCTCGCCCAAAGCGCTGCTGGGGCGCGCGTTCGTCTTCACCGCGCAGATCATCAAAGAGTATTCCACCGATCAGGGCACTTATATGCTGGTGGACGTGCTGAAGGACGGGGTGAACCAGACGCAGTTCCTCACCATCGAAAACAGCTCGGATAAGACTCTGGAGATGGGCAAGGCCTACAAGTTCTACGCCGACGTGACCGGCACCTACAACGACTATCCCCTGCTGACCGTGCGGTTTGTTTACGAGGCCGCCGCGCCTTCCGCCTCGGCAACGCCCGCCCCCACCGCCACACCCGCGCCGAATTAAAGCAGGCTTCACAAAAGGGGTGCAGTTCAAACTGCACCCCTTTTTTTCTGCCCCATGCTCTGCCGAAGCGGGTCACCTTTTTTTGAAGTATTCCCTGGCCAATATGCTGTATACGGCCGCATCGACCACGCCCCGATTGCTTTGGTCCGCTTCCCGGAGCGTTCCCTCGTATTTCAATCCGCATTTCATCATGACTTTGCCGGAATTGGGGTTGCAGGGATCGTGCTGCGCCTCAATTCGGTTTGCCTTTACCTGCTCAAACAAAAACGGAAGAATGCCCGCAAACGCCTCCGAGGCAATCCCCTGATGCCACCATCTGCTGCCGACGCAATAGCCGATCTGCACAATGCCCAAGTCCTCGTTTTGCTCCGCAACGCCGATCGTACCGATGGGCGCATCGCTGCCGTTTTTCAAAACGATGGCCCACTGATAGAAGTTGTCGTGCGCGTAACCGTCCACCCACATTTGAACAACCCGCTGCGCGGTATCCACGGTTTCATGGGTGGGCCAACGCAGAAACTCCGTCACACGTTGATCGCTTGTCCAGTTTTGAAAGACCGCTTGGCTGTCCTGCGGTCTGAATCTTCTCAAGAGCAGTCTGTCTGTCTCCAGCAAAACAGTTCCTTTGTGCTGCACGCCCTTGTTCTCCCTACAAACATGATTTTGCGGATAAAAACAGGCAAGCGGCCAAAACGCAATGTTTTGACCGCTCACACGCAATACTTTGTTGTCGCTTAGATAAGCTCCTTGACCTTGGCGGCCTTGCCGGACAGCTTGCGCAGGTAATAGAGCTTAGCTCGTCTCACCTTGCCGCGACGAATCACGACGATGCTGTCGATCTTGGGGGAATGAATGGGGAACACGCGCTCCACACCGATGCCGTAAGAAACGCGGCGCACGGTGAAAGTCTCGCGGATCGAGCCATGCTTACGAGAAATGACAGTGCCCTCAAAAGCCTGCACGCGCTCGCGGGTGCCTTCAATGACCTTGAAGTTCACGCGAATCGTATCGCCAACCTTTACTTCAGGCAAATCGGTTCTGATCTGTTCTTTTTCCAGTTCGCGGATATTGATCATGCTGATCTCCTCCTTCCGTCATAGACGTTCATGCGCAATTTGATGCCAGCGGACCGTCCGTCTTCACGGGTGATCACTCACCCATAGCGTAGATATTATAACAAATTGCCCCCTGCATTGCAAGGGGCAATTTCCATGTTCGTTAATACAGGCCTTCGCTTGCCAAGTCCGTATCCACGACGGTTTTGGTTTCCAAGATCCATTTCACCGTCTTGATGGAGTTTTCCAGGTTGTCATTATAGGTCGTGAAGGCAATGTAGCAATCGTTCGGATCGAACCCCAGCTCCAGCAGCCCCGGCAGGCCTTTTAAGGAAAGACCGTAAATGCCGCTTTCTACCTGGGTTCCGGCATAGCCGGACACATAACCGTCCTGCGGCGTGGCGCCCTCGCCCAATTGGAAATCCTGCGTTTGGATCATATCCGACAATTCCAAAAAGGCTCCTTGCCGTGTCAGATACTCAAACGTCTCCTTATCCATGATGAAAAGGTCGCCCTCCTGGTTGGCCAGGTGCGCCATGAGAAACATTTTGTCGTAGCCCGCGCCGGGCGTAGACATCTGAGAAATGGTGACTTCCTTCTGGTTCTCGTCCAGCCGTTCCAAAATCTGCGGGCACCAAACCTTTACCGCCGCCTCGTTGACATACCCCACCGTCATAATGTCAACTTTCACGCCGCCGGGCAGCTCGGGTTTGGTCACGCTGTAGATCAGCACCCCAAGCATCACACACCCCACCACACTCACCAAATAGATGAGCGGCGAATAGCGAAAATGGTTGACCAATTTTTCTTTGGTGAGCTGATAGCGTTGGTTCATAGTGCTCCTTTGCCCGGTTATTCCCGGCATTCACCGGCCGGGCGCGTTCCCGCGTCGTCGGCATTGTCCCCGCTTGTGCCTCTTTTTCACGGTCTGCGCCGTGTTCTGGCTCCGGCCGTGCAGGCACAGGGCAGCGATTGCCGTATGCGGATATCAAATATATCTATGTAGTATAGTATAAACGAGCCGGTTTTACAATAACTTTCCGCTCCGGCGCGCCGCACCGGGCACGCCCGCACGCATGCAAAACATTCATCGTGCGTTGCGAGGTTGCCAAAGAAAGGCAGTGGACGCACTTTTGCGGGCTGCCGGAGATTTATGGAGCGCTTGCTGATTTTGGGGCGATCCCTTTGCGGAGCTCACCGAAAATATCGGCCCCCCACCAGGCGGGAGAGATCCGGGAGAAGTCCCACTGACCGCTTCCTATTTCAAGGAAAAGTTGTTCCTCTCTACCGTCAGCAATCCCTCCTTTTGCATTTTGGAAAGCTCTGCGGACATGGCGCTGCGTTCTACCGAAAGGTAGTCCGCAAGCTGCTGACGGTTAAACGGAATGGAAAAGGCGGCTTTGCCCTGACGCTGCGCTTCCGCCGAAAGGTAGGAGAGCAGCTTTTCTCTGGTGGAGCGGCGGCTGATATGCGTCAGCTTCTCGTTTGCGCGCAAATTATTGGCGGCAAGATCTGACAGGAGATTGCGGATCATGCGGCTATGGTGCGAACAGGCAGTGGGGCATGTGTGCAGCACGCGCCCCACATTCAGCCAAAGGACACTGCTGGGTTCATCCGCCGCAACACTTACGTCCATCACGGCTCCGGGCACGCAGGCGAAGGCCTCCGCAAACACCTGCCCCGGCGTAATGCGGGCACGGATGTTTCGGTTGCCCCAATAATCCTCCTGAACGACCAGCACGGTGCCGGACAGCAAAAGCCCCACCGATGCGGGTGAGTCGCCGACGCGCAGGATGTACACACCCTTTGCATAATCGCCGGTTTTTGCGCCGAGGCAGCCGAGCATGGACGCGATCTCCGTTTCGTCAATGCCGCTAAACAGCGCCGTGCGCTTCAGCAGAGGCAAAAAATCTTTCACATCATCACCTCCCGTTGGATTTCCAACAGATTTGTTGCAATGATCGTAATACAATAAGCCCAGAAAGTCAATCAACACCCAAGAGGGAAAGGGGCTTTACCATGATAAGAAAGATCATTCACATTGATGAAGAGAAGTGCAATGGCTGCGGAGCCTGTGCAAAAGCCTGCCATGAGGGAGCCATCGGCATGGTAAACGGCAAGGCCAAACTGATGCGCGACGATTACTGCGACGGACTGGGCGATTGTCTGCCCGCCTGCCCCGCAGACGCAATTTCTTTTGTGGAGCGCGAAGCCGCCGCTTACGACGAGGCCGCCGTGCAAAAGAGCAAGCAAGCAAAGATGAACCAGCAGGGAGAAACCTTGCCCTGCGGCTGCCCCGGCACGCAGTCCAAAAGCATTGCGCATCAGGATTGCGATTGCGGCGGACATGAAGCGCACGGTGAAATGCCCAGCCGGCTTTCCCAATGGCCGGTCCAGATCAAGCTTGTCCCGGTGAATGCGCCCTATTTCAACGGCGCGAAGCTCCTGATCGCAGCGGACTGCACCGCCTACGCTTACGCCGCATTCCACGAGCGCTTTATCAAGGGACACATCACCCTTGTGGGCTGCCCCAAGCTGGACGGCGTTGACTACGCGGAAAAGCTGACTGCCATCATCAAAGGCAACGATATTAAGAGCGTGACGGTCGTGCGCATGGAGGTTCCGTGCTGCGGCGGGCTGGAGAACGCCGCAAAGACCGCTTTGCAAAGCAGCGGCAAGTTTATTCCCTGGCAGGTCGTTACCATCTCCACAGACGGAAATATACTCGATTGATTTACGCAAGGAGCATTTGATCATGGACAACAAAATGTTTTGCTTTCAGTGCGAACAAACCGCCGGATGCACCGGCTGCACCGGAAAAGCGGGCGTATGCGGCAAATCGGCCGCTGTCGCCAATGCCCAGGACGATCTGACCCGCGCGCTCATTTCTCTGGCGATACAGAGCAAAGCGCCCACGCAGGCGCAGCGCACCCTCATGCTCGAGGGGCTGTTTACGACCGTAACCAACGTAAGCTTTGACGGCGACCGCATAAAGGCGCTGACGGCGGCAGTCCTTGCGCAAACCGGCACTGCGGCGCAGGCCTGCGCCCCCTCCGGCGAACCGCTGCGCCTCTGGGCGGCAGATGAGGACATCCGCTCGCTGAAGTCTCTGATCCTGTTCGGCCTGCGCGGCATGGCGGCGTATGCGTATCACGCCATGGTGCTGGGCTATACAGACGATGAAGTGAACGATTTCTTCTTTGAAGGCCTGCGTGCCGTCGGCGACCTGTGTGCCGATATGCAGACGCTGCTGCCCGTTGTGCTCAAGGTGGGCGAGGTCAACTATCGCTGCATGGGGCTGCTGGATAAGGCAAACACCCAGACCTACGGAACGCCCGCCCCCGTCGCTGTGACCATGACCGTTGAGAAGGGGCCGTTCATCGTCGTGACCGGCCATGACCTCCGGGATCTGCAGCTTCTTTTGGAGCAGACACAGGGCAAGGGGATCAACATCTACACCCATGGCGAGATGCTTCCGGCTCACGCTTACCCGGAGCTGAAAAAATATCCGCACCTGAAGGGCAACTTCGGCACCGCGTGGCAAAACCAGCAAAAGGAGTTTGACGGCATTCCCGGCGCGCTGCTGTACACCACCAACTGCCTGATGCCCCCGCGCCCGAGCTATGCCGACAGAGTGTTTACCACGGAGGTCGTGGCGTTCCCCGGCGCTGTTTCGATCGATGAAGAGAAGGATTTTACCCCCGTCATCGAAAAGGCGCTGGCGCTTGGCGGGTATCCCGAAGATAAGGTGTTCACCGGCATCAACGGCGGAACACAGGTGACAACCGGCTTCGGGCACGGGACGATCCTTTCAGTGGCGGACAAGGTCGTTGAGGGCGTAAAATCCGGGGCAATCAAGCACTTCTTCCTGGTTGCGGGCTGCGATGGCGCAAAGCCGGGCCGCAATTACTACACAGAGTTCGTGAAGCAGACACCCAAGGATACCGTTGTGCTGACCCTGGCCTGCGGCAAGTATCGCTTCAACGACCTTGACCTGGGTACCGTCGCCGGGCTGCCGCGTCTTATGGATATGGGTCAGTGCAACGACGCTTACGGTGCCATTCAGG
>JAQUVY010000015.1 GCA_028693155.1 Eubacteriales bacterium | reverse complement strand
GCGCACAGCGCCGCGGCCAGCCATCGTTTCATGTATTCCTCCACATCAACCAAAAAATTCAAAGGCGATCCGCGCCTGCCGGCAAAGGCGTCCCGCGCAGCCGGTCAAGGCAGATCCCCGCTCCCCAAGGGGTTTCCTGAGAAAACTCATGCGCATATTATACCATAATTTTGCCCATATCCATACCCCCGGCGTTTGGGCTACCGCTCTGCGGCATATGCCAGCAATTTCAGCGCGCCTCCCAGGTTCAGATCCACTGCTTGGGAGAGCAGCGTTTCGGTAACGGGCACGCTGCTGTAATCCAGAATTTCAACGGTGAAGCCGGGCAGCCCGTATTTTTCCACGAACCAGTCCTTACAGCCCCCCACCGAGCTTAAGGCAGGATCCGGCTTCACCACGCGATAACCGTTTTCCGCGCTGAGCGCTTGCGCCAGGGCCTCATCCCGATCAAACGCCTTTCCCTCCTGGCCAAAGTACCAATAGATCACTTCGCCGGTGCTGTGATAGCATATCATACTTTCAAAGGAATGCTTTTCCACCAAAGCGCGCACAGCCTGCGTTTCGCTTTCGCTGAAGGCCGCCACGCCGGGATATCCATTGCCAAAGGGGGTAAGCTGATCTTTCACCTGCCAATGCGCGTCAAAGTTGGCGTTCAGATCCACACCGCGGCCGTTGGCCTTCCACCGGGAAAAGTCGGTAAGGCTGTTGTTCATCTGCACCAGCATTTCCCGCTGATCCGCCGGCGCGGCGGAGAGCCCCTGCTGCGCCAGCGCGGCGCCGTCGGGGTTGAGCAGGGGAATAAACCAGATGTTGAGGTTTTGCAGCGCCTGCGCCACATTCACCCCGTCGCTGCTTTCCCCAGCCTTGGCCATGCGCAGAACCTCCGCGGCCTGTTCAACGGCGATGACGCCCGTGGCATATTCCCGGGCGTGGATGCCGCCCTGAATCATAATGGAGCGGGAAGCGTTGGGATTGCCCACCACAAGGGCGTAGATGTCATCCCCCCACGCGCTTTGCCCAATGACCTGCAGCGTGGCCAGGTCGGGATATTTCACCGTCAGATCGGTAAGCTTTACCCGCACATCGTTGTTGGTAAAGGTGACAACATCGGCCGGCCGCGTGACCTTCAGATAAATCTGCACCGCCCAGGACGGCCGCTTCAGATATTTCTGGCTGCAATAGCCCTCCAGACCATGGGCGGCCTGCACCTTGCGAAAGCCGTTTTCCGTGCCTTGGCTGTGCACGGTTTCTCCTTGAAAAAGGGTGCCCAGCACCTTGCTTTTGTCAAAAACGCTGCTGTCCCGCACGTTGACCTGCTTGGCCACAACGACGTAGTCTCCCGGCGTATTTTGAACAATGGCGTGCTGACCCGCCAGCACACCCACAGCAAGCACGGCCGCCGCCACAATGCTGATGGGAATTCCCCAAAGCCACCTGCTGCATTTTCCTGTTTGTCGCCTCATAAACGCTTCCCCACTTTCCATAGCTGTCTTTTATTGTGCCAGATTGGAAAAAATAGTCAATAAGAGGCATGTTTCCGTCCTGTAAAGCATTTCCTTTGCGGGCGCAAAGCGGCCGTTTCGGGCAATGCCAGTCGGGTTGCATCACCGTGGGTTGTCCATGAAGAGGGGGTAAGGGGGGAAAGTCCCTTACAGAGATATGCCGGCTGTCCTGAGGAGGACTCGCCTCCGGCGGGGGGCTCACTTGCAGGGCGTCGCCCTGCACCCATGTTGGGTACATAAAAAGTTTTGTGAGTATTCTTATCCGCCGGGCTTGTGAGAAAGTAACAGGTTCGCCGCAGCTCGCCTGCCCCCGGGAATGGTACTCTGGGCGTCAAAGAGGCTTCTCCCCGATGAAAGGGTCAAGGGATATGATCCCTTGGGGTTTCCGCCAACTGTCCTGAGGAGGACTCGCCTCCGGCGGGGGCCAAGGAGATTGGGGGACGTTACGACGCGTCCCCCAAATCCCCCTGGCGACCCCCATTCCCCCTCCCGTCTGGGGACACCCCGGGAGCGTTTCGCCTAAGGCGAAACGCGAGGGCAGCCAAGACTTCCCGCTGACGCTGAAGAGCGAGCAAGCGACAATAGGGCAACAGCCCTATGACAGCGCCGCGAGCCAGCAGGAAGCACTTTCGCCCGCAGGGCGAAAGTGCGAAGACAGCTAAGAATAACTGTTAACGCTGATGCCGAAAGCCGGGTTCGCCGCAGCCCGTCTGCCCTCGGGAACGGTACTCTGGGCGTCAAAGCGGCTTCTCCCCGATGAAAGGGTCAAGGGATGCAATCCCTTGTGGGAAATTCACCTTCCCTCGCCGCGCTCATACCGCTGCCCCTGCGGCACAGGTGGGCGCTTTTTCTTGCAATTCCCCTGGGAAAATACTACAATCAACCCAAGGAAAACATTTTTTGCCGGAGGGAAACTTTATGTATCATTTTTCCATTGGCGTGATGAATGACAGCTTTCGCCTGCCCCTGCGGGAGGGTCTGAAAAAGGCCGCCGAGCTGGGCGCGCAGGGCGTGCAGATGTATGCCATTTCCGGGGAGATGGCGCCGGAAAACCTGGGGCCGCAGCAGCGGCGTGATCTGCTGCATTACATGCAGGATCTGGGGCTGGTTGCCTCAGCGCTGTGTGCCGATCTGGGCGGGCATGCGTTTACCCGCGCGCAGGAGAATCCGGGCAAAATCGAGCGTTCCAAACGCATCATCGACCTGGCGCTGGATCTGGATTGCTGTGTGGCCACCACACATATTGGGGTGATTCCTGAAGATTTTGCCAGTGAACATTATGCGGTGATGGCATCGGCCTGCGAAGAGCTGGGCGCCTATGCCAACGCGGCAGGTGCAAAGTTCGCCATAGAGACCGGACCGGAGCCCGCCAAGCGGATGCGCCGCTTTTTGGATTCGCTGCGCTGCGGAGGCGGCATGGCGGTCAACTTTGACCCGGCCAACCTGCGCATGGTCATCGGCGAGGAGGCCGGACCGGCCATTCACGAGCTGGCACCTTACATTGTGCACATCCATGCCAAAGACGGTTCCATGCTGAAGAAAACCGATCCCGAGATCATTTACGACTTCTTTGCTGAGGGTGGCATCGGCGATATGCGCATTGAGGATTACTTCATCGAGCAGCCTTTGGGCGAGGGACAGGTGGATTGGGACGGCTTCTTCGCCGCTCTTAAGGACATTGAATACAACGGCTTCCTCACCATCGAGCGCGAGGTGGGTGCCGATCCGGCGGGGGACATCGCCAAGGCTATCGCGTTCCTCAAGGCGCGCGTTTGAGGGAGCTGCCGATTGTGAAAACCGTACTGGCGTTGGAAAGCAGCACTTCGGCGGCAAAAGCCGCCATATACGACGAGCAGGGCAATTTGCTGCGCTTGGAGCAGATGGCTTGGCCGTGGAGCGGGGTAGACCTGCAGGATGCGTCGCTGCTGGTGAGCACGCTGCTCGCCTGCGGGAAAAAGGCAGCGCAGGGCTTTGCCGTGGAGGCCATCGGCCTGTCGGGCATTATGCCCTCTCTGCTTTTGTGCGCGGCAGACGGTATGCCGCTGTCGCCCATTTGGACCTGGGCGCATACGGGCAGCGCCCAAACCGTGGAGAAGTATACCCGGGACGGCGCGTTGGCCGATGCCCTGTATCGGCGCACCGGCTGCCCGGCGCATACCCAGTATCCGCTGTGGCAGCTGATCCACCGGCGCGAGGAGCGTGACCCGGCGTTTTTTAACGCCGAGGTGATCACCACCCAGCTGGGATATGTGTTTTTCCGTTTGACGGGCAAGTTTGTGTCTTCCCGTGCGACTGAATCTTCCTCGGGCATGTTCTGCCTGGAAAAGCGCGATTGGGATGACGAAGCGCTGGCGCTGGCGCATATTTTGCGGGAGCAGCTTTCGCCGCTGGCCGAATGCGATGAGCATTGGCCGCTGGAAGAGGAAGCAGCTCAGGCGCTGGGCGTAAGGGCCGGCATTCCGGTGAGCGTGGGCGCGCCCGACGGCATTTTGAATCAGATCGGCTCGGGCGCCATGAAGCAGGGTGCCATGACCTTTTCGGTGGGCACCTCCGGCGCGCTGCGCATTGCCTGCCCCGTGCCCGGAACCTCGGGAGGGCGCGATACCTGGTGCTATTATATTCGCGATGCGTATCTGGCGGGAGCGTCCACCTCGGGCGCGGGCAGCTGCGTGTCGTGGTTCCGGCGCTCGTTTGCGCCGGGGGTGGCCTTTGAAACGCTGGAGAGCGAGGCTGAGGCGGTGGCGGAGGAGGAGATCCCCTGCTACCTGCCCTTCAATTTTGGCGAGCGCGCGCCGGGCTTTTGCGCGGCACGGCAGGGCGCGTTTTGCGGGCTCACCGGCGAGCAAAGCCGGGGGCATTTGTATCGCGCCGTGCTGGAGGGCGTGATGTTTAACCTTTATCATTGCTATGAGCTGCTCATCCAAAAGACTGGCAAGCCCGAAAAGATCCTGCTGAGCGGCGGCGTTACCCATTCCCCGCTGTGGATGCGCCTGGCGGCCGATACCTTTGGCCGGGAGATGCTGCTGCACGAGGGCGAGCATGCGTCCCTCAACGGCGCGGCGGCGCTGGCGCTAAAGGCTTGCGGATGCCTGGCTTCTTTGGAGGACTATCAACCCCAGATCATTGGTGCGATTCGCCCGGAAGGGGCGATGCGGCCGGCGCTGATGGAGCGATATGCGCGCTATCTGGCTTATTATCGGCGGACGGACCCCACCGAAGAACCAAAACGATAAAAAATCTGTGCATGAGGTGATGGATATGGATTACATGACCCGTTATCAGCGCTGGTGCGACAAGGTGACCGACGAAAAGCTGGCGCAGGCGCTGAAAGCCATGACGCCTGAGGAGATCCGGGAAAGCTTTACCATGGACTTGGAATTCGGCACGGGCGGCCTGCGCGGCGTCCTGGGGCCGGGCACGGCCCGCATGAACCTTTACACCGTGCGCAAAGCCACCCAGGGATTGGCGGCGGACACGGCGGCGCACGGCGGCAAGGCCGTGGCCATTTCCTACGATTCCCGGCATATGTCTCAGGAGTTTGCCCGGGAAGCCGCCTGTGTCATTGCGGCCAACGGCCTCATCGCCTGGCTTTATCCCCGGCTGATGCCCACGCCGGCGCTTTCCTTTGCCGTGCGGGAGCTGAAATGCGACGCGGGCATCATGATCACCGCCAGCCATAACCCCGCCATTTACAACGGCTATAAGGCCTACGGGCCGGATGGCTGCCAGATGGCCTCGGAAACTGCCGATCGGGTGCAGGCGGCCATTTTGGCCACGGACGAGTTTGCGGTAAAGACCATGCCCGAGGAGGAAGCCCGGGAAAAGGGACTCATCCGCACCATTGGGCAGGATGTTTACGAAGCGTTTATTGCCGCGGTGATGAAGCAGTCGGTCAGCGGCGCGCAGGATCTGAAGGTCGTTTACTCCCCCCTCAACGGCACCGGCAATGTTCCCGTGCGCGATGTGCTAGGGCGCATCGGCGCGCAGGTGACGGTGGTGCCCAGCCAGGAAATGCCCGACGGGGATTTCCCCACCTGTTCCTTCCCCAACCCGGAGGAGCGCGCGGCCATGAGCGAGGGCTTAAAGCTGGCGCAGGAGCTGCATCCCGATCTGCTGCTGGCCACCGATCCCGACTGCGACCGCGTGGGCATTGGCGTGCCCGACGGCAAGGGCGGCTATCAGCTGATGACGGGCAACGAGGTGGGTGTGCTGGTGATGGACTATGTGCTGGGTCAGCGCAAGGCGGCGGGAAAGCTGCCTGCCGACCCGGTGGTGGTCAAAACCATCGTTTCCACCACGCTGGCTTACCCCATTGCGGCAAAATACGGTGCCGAGGTGCGCGACGTGCTGACCGGCTTTAAGTACATCGGCGAGCAGATCGCCCTGCTGGAGGGCGAAGGCCACCCTGAGCGCTTCCAGTTTGGCTTTGAGGAGAGCTACGGCTATCTTTCCGGCACCCACGCGCGAGACAAGGACGCAGTGGTGGCCTCCATGCTCATCTGCGAGTGCGCCGCTTACCACAAGAGCCACGGACACACCCTGCTGCAGGCCATGGAAAATATTTATCAGACCTATGGCTATCGCCTGAACAGCCTGCTGTCCGTGACCTGCCAGGGGCTGGACGGCATGGCGCGCATCTCCCGCATCATGGACGCCATGCGCGGCGTTTCCGGCTCCTTTGCCGGGCTGGCCATTGTGAGCGTGGCGGATTATGACAAGGGCACCGTGACCGATTGCGCGAGCGGCGGCGTGAAGCCCACCGGGCTGCCCCGTTCCAACGTCATTACGCTGAAGTTGCAGGAGGATTGCCAGGTCATCGCCCGGCCTTCGGGCACCGAGCCGAAGATCAAGTTCTATTTCACCGCCTCGGGCGATACCCGGGAGAGCGCCAACGCCGGCATCGACGCGCTGCGCGCCGCCACCCAGGCCTTTGTGGATACGGTGAAATGATCCCCACATAAGCAGAAGCCCCGGAGCCATGGCTCCGGGGCTTCTTTGCGGGGCACCCGCAGCCGACAACCGGAAAGCGCTTGTTTGCCGCGGGGCAGGCCGCGCCCGACAACGAAAAAAGAAGCGCCGTTTTTTAAGGAACGGCGCCTCTTTGCAAAACGTTTTTTTACAGCGCTTCCAGCGCGGTCAGCAGCGCGCGGGCCAGCGCCATGTGCCCCACCGTGTTGGGGTGTACGCGGTCCCAGCTGATGTAGGCCGAGGGGGTGTGCGCCAGCACGGCGTCCAGGGCGGCCTGGGTGTCGCACACGATGACACCCTTGGAGCGGGCGATGTCCGCGCCGATCTTTGCATAGCGGCCGCACATGGCGCGCATGGGATCCTCCCTGCGGGGTTCCATGAAGAAGGGGGTCATCCACACCATGCCCTTGACCGCGGGCAGCGTCAGGTCGATGATCTTCTCCACATTGGCGGCGTATTCGTCCTCGTACACATGCTCTTTTTTGTTCATGGGCATATCGAACTGCCGCCAAATATCATTGATGCCGATCATGCAGGTCACCCAGTCGGGGTGCAGCGCCAGCGTTTCGTCCTGCCAGCGCGCCAGCAGGTGGCGGCTGGTGTTGCCGCTTACGCCCATGTTGACGCACTCCACCGGCGTTTCGGGATGCACCGCGCCCAGCAGCGCGTTTACCAGGCTGGGGTAGCCCTTTCCCAGCGCTTCAAACAGTCCTTCGCCCACCGGGCGGGCGCGATCCACATCGGTCACCGAATCCCCGGTCATCAGCAAAATGTCACCTTTTTCCAGTAGCATGACAAACCCTTCCTTTATTTTTCGGTTATGCGGAACAGACGAGCCGAGCGGCAGACGCTCAGTTTTACGGTGAGGTGCCCCTGCGCGGCGTTCCAATAGGTGGGCTCCTGATGGAAGGTGGGGTAGATGCATTCCACCTCCGCGTCCTTCCCTTTCAGATGGGCGATGGGCAGCACGCAGGTGCTGTCATGGCTGTCCCGACGCCACACGGCCACATAGCTCACCTTGCCGCACTTCATACCCAGCGACACCCACTCGTCCGAAAAATGGGACAAGCCCAGCGGCCAGAAGGGCAAGCCCTGGCGTAGGTTGGCGCGGATGGAACGGTACACATCCAAGCCCTCCTTCACCAGCGCCGAGCGCTCGGGGCTGATCTGCGCCAGTTGACCGCTCTGGTGTACGCGCAGCAGCAGGGCGTTCACCATGTTGAACACCACTTCTTCCCGGTCGCCTTCGGTCAGCGGATAGCTCCACACGGCGGCCTGCTCGGGCGTCACGCCGGTGGGGGCGTTGGCCGCGATGGAGGCAAAGTGCAGATAGTCGGTCTGATCCGAGGTGGACTGGATGGGGCAGCGCTGCAGCAGCGCGTAGTCCATGCGCAGACCGCCGCTGGAGCAGTTTTCGATAACCAGATCGGGATATTTGGCAAACATGTCATCCAGCCATTTTAAGTAGGCGCGCTGATGCCCTAGCAACCCGTCGCCCACGCTGTCGGCGTTGGTTTCGGTGCCGATGCCCGGCTCAATGTTGTAGTCCATTTTGATGTAGCCCATGCCGTACTCGTTGACGCAGCGGTCGATGACCTCGGTGGCGTGCGCCACCACGGCAGGGTTGCGGAAGTCCAGCTGATAGCGGGAACGGTCGTGCACGCGCTTGCCGTGCCGCAGGAAATACCAGCTGTCGTCGGTTTGGGCGACCTTGGGGCACTTGGTGCCCATCACTTCGATCTCCAGCCACAGCCCGGGGATCATGCCCTTGGAGCGGATATAGTCAAACACCTCGCGCAGGCCGCCGGGGAAGCGCTTGTCGCAGGGCAGCCATTCGCCCACGTTGTCCCACCAATATCCTTCGGCATACCAGCCCGCGTCTACCACATAATACTCGCAGCCCGCGGCGGCGGCAGCGTCAATGAGTGGCAGCTCTTTTTCGGTGGTGGGGTCGGCCCACAGGCAGTTCATGTAATCGTTGAAAATGATGGGCAGCTTTTCGTCGTCCTCGTTGGGGCGGCGAATGGCGCGCCGGTAAAGGGTCAGCGCGTCCATGGCGTCATCCATGCTGCCGGTGACCACGCCCGCGGCGGCGGGAACCGACGTGAAGGTATCGCCGGGGTGCAGGTCGCGGCTCCAGTGCGATTCGATCTCGGTGGGGCCGCTCAGCTGCAAATAAAAATGCCCCACCTCATCGCTGATCTCCCAATGCCAGGAGCCGTTGTGCTCAATCTGCCAGAACAGCTGGGTGCCGCACTCGGTGTTGGTGAGCACGCCCATGGGCAGGTATTCCTTTGCCGACCAGTTGCCGGCGTTGCTGGCCGAAATGACCTTGGAGGACAGCTCAAAGTCCCGGGATACGCCCAGACCCAGCTCCTCCATGGTGTAGGTCTGCCACTGCAGCTCGCGGCACCAGGAGTTGTGGGGGATGGAAACGGTCATGCGCTTGTCCCGGGGCAGCAGACCTTCCTTGGTTACGCCGGTGATGGTAAAGCTGGCCACATATTCAAGCGTGCGCGTTTCGTCGCCGCGGTTGGTCACGTCGGTCCAGGAGCGCACCACGGGAATACCGTCAAAAAACTGAAAATGGCGGGTCACTTCAATGCCGGTGGGCGCGTCATAGGTGACGATTTCCAGCTTGCGGCCCAGGGCGTTGCGGGTGTCGCTGTGGCTTTGGTACTTCAGGCGGTAGCCGGGGGCGGTGATGATGTATTTGTTGCCGTGACGCTCGCCCGGCCGATCCTCACCTGAAACCATTACCTCCGCCAGCTTGAAGCCCACCATGGGGTCAAACGGGGAAACCTCCGGGATAAGATCCCTGCGGCACAAGGGCAGCGAGGAAAAGTGGAGAAATTTGACCTCGTCGTGTTCGTCGCGTTCCATGACAACATAAATGCCGTTTTCACAGAAATTAAACAGTTCCATAGCACCCTCCATTTATTTGACTTGCGTTGTTTGGTTATGATATAATTTTACCATAGATTTCGTGGCGAAAAGAGAAAAATTTGCGCCGCCCGGAGGGGAAAATGGTGTTAGGCAGGGAAGCAGCCATTGGGCTGTGGGAAAAGTATAACGATAACGAAGCACTGCGCCAGCACGCGCTGGCTGTGGAGGGCTGTATGCGCCACATGGCGCGCAAGGCCGGGCAGGATGAGGAGCTGTGGGGCGTGGTCGGGCTGCTGCACGATATCGACTACCAGCGCTGACCCCAGCAGCACTGCGCCAAGGCGCGGGAGCTGCTCAGCGAGGCCGGGGCGGAGGAGGAGATCATCCGCGCCGTGTGCAGCCACGGCTGGGGTCTGTGCAGCGATGTGGAGCCGCTCTCCCAGATGGAAAAGACCATTTATGCCATCGACGAGCTCACGGGGCTGATCCATGCCGCCGCGCTGATGCGACCCTCGCACAGCGTGCTGGACATGGAGGCCAAATCGGTCAAGAAGAAGTTCAAAGCGAAAAGCTTTGCCGCCGGGGTCAATCGGGATGTCATCGAAAACGGAGCGCGGATGCTGGGGGTCACGGTGGATGACTTGATTGTCGATTGTCTGGAGGGAATGCGGGAGTGCGCCGATGTCATCGGCTTGGGCGGATAAAGAACCGATATTTCTCAAAAAATGAGCGGGAAAACGGATATTTATGCAGAAAAACAGCCCACGAATGTAGATAATGTGGTATACTAAAACATCAAATTAATTAGCGAGGCAGAACCGCGATTATGGCCACACGGAAATTTTTAGGCGAAATGTTGCTGGAAGCTGGCTTGATTAGCCCCGAGCAGCTGGAAGAGGCCATAAGCTGCCAGAAGCAGAGTGAAGGTCAAAAGCTGGGGCCTATTCTGGTGGAGCGGGGCTGGGTGACTCAGCAGCAGATCGAGGAGGTCATCGTCCGCCAGGGCGGTGTGCGGTTTATCGACCTGGCCGCCGTTGTGATCTCCAAAAGCATGATCGAGCTGGTGCCCCAGAGCATGGCGCGGCGCAACCATTTGGTGCCGGTGCGCGTGGAGGCGGGCAAGCTTTGGGTCGCCATGGAGGATCCGCTGGATATGGCGGCCATTCAGGACGTGGGCATGAGCTCACAGATGGAAGTGGAGCCGCTGGCCAGCAATCGCCAGATGATCGACCATGCCATTGATGATCTCTACGGCAACGTGGCCGCCGAGCGCGCCATTGAGGAGTTTCAGCGCGAAAGCGATGTGGAACAGGCGGCGCAGCTGTCCGAGGGGCGGGATGAGGTGGGGAACGCGCTCATCGTTCGCCTGATCGATTCTTTGCTGGAGCGAGCCGTGCGCGCGGGCGCTTCGGATATCCATATTGAACCTCAGGAAGATGAGGTGCGGGTGCGTATGCGCCTGGACGGGTCGCTGGTGCAGGTGTTGACCACGCCGCGCAACGCCCATTCAGCCATGCTGACGCGCATCAAGATCATGAGCAATTTGAACATCGCCGAAAAGCGCCTGCCCCAGGACGGCCGGTGCGAGCTGAATATATTGGGGCACGCGGCCGATGTGCGTATCTCCATTCTCCCCACCATTTTTGGCGAGAAGGCGGTGCTGCGCATTCTGGACCGAAACTCGTTCCTCCTGCCCAAGTCCGAGCTGGGCTTTACCGAGGAAAATCTGCATAAGTTTGACGAGCTGCTGAAGAACCCCCACGGGATTATCCTGGTGACCGGCCCCACCGGTTCGGGGAAATCCACCACGCTGTACACCATGCTCAACGAGCTCAACGCCGAGGATCGCAACATCATCACCGTTGAGGACCCGGTGGAGTATACTATCGCGGGGCTGAACCAGGTGCAGGTGAACACCAAGGCCGGGCTGGACTTTGCCGTCGGCCTACGCTCCATTTTGCGACAGGATCCCGACATCATCATGATCGGGGAGATCCGCGACCGCGAAACGGTGGAAATTGCCATTCGCGCCGCCATTACCGGTCATTTGGTGCTGTCCACCATCCACACCAACGACGCCGCGGCCACCGTGGCGCGCTTGATGGACATGGGCGTGGCGCCCTACATGCTTTCCAGCGCGCTGGTGGGCGTCATTGCCCAGCGTCTGGTGCGCAAGATATGCCCCAGCTGCCGGGAGGAGGCGTCCTGCCGCCCCGAAGAGCTGGCGGCTTTTGGGCTGCCCGCCGACGCGGTGGTCTATCACGGCCGGGGCTGCCAGGCCTGCAACGGCACCGGCTATCGCGGGCGCATGGCGGTACACGAGGTGATGCCCGTCGACCGCGAGCTGCGGGAGATGATCCACCGCGGCGCGACGACCGATGAGCTGCGGGATCATGCCATCGCCCAGGGGATGACCACGCTGAAAAATGCCTGTAGTCAGCTGCTGGCGCAGGAGCGTATTTCGTTGGCCGATGCCACTGCGGTGGCCTTTAGCCAGGATAACGGCTGATAAGGAGCGCACGGATATGATAGATTGGATGGCCTGCGTCAGGCAGGCTGAGGAGCGAGACGCTTCGGATATTCACCTCACGGTGGGCATTCCGCCGGTGCTGCGGGTGGGCGGCCGCCTGGAGCGGGTGGGGACGGTGGCGGCGCAGCCCGCCGAAACGCTGGCCGTGGCGCGGGAGCTGATGAGCCAGGAACAGTTTGCCCGCTTTGAGCAGCAGGGCGAGCTGGATCTGGCTGTGTCCATCCCGGGGCTCTCCCGCTACCGAATGAACGCGTTTAAACAGCGGGGCGCAGTGGCGCTGGCGCTGCGGCGCGTATCCACGCGCATTAAGTCCCTGCAAGAGCTGAACATGCCCCCGCAGGTGGCGGAGCTTGCCAACCTGAGCCGGGGACTGGTGCTGGTGACCGGGCCGACGGGCTCGGGCAAATCCACCACGCTGGCCGCCTTGATCGACTTTATCAATAAAAACCGCTCGGCGCACATCATCACGCTGGAGGATCCCATCGAGTACCTGCACCGGCACGACCGCTGCATTGTCAACCAGCGGGAGATCGGCATGGATTCGGGCAGCTTTGCCTCGGCGCTGCGCGCCGCGCTGCGGGAAGACCCGGATATTATTCTGGTGGGCGAGATGCGCGATCTGGAAACCATTTCCATTGCGCTGACCGCCGCGGAAACCGGCCATCTGGTGTTTTCCACGCTGCATACGGTGGGCGCCGCCAAGACCATCGACCGCGTCATCGACGTGTTCCCCCCGGCGCAGCAGCAGCAGATCCGCACGCAGCTGTCTATGACGCTGCAAGCGGTGGTCTCGCAGCAGCTGATCCCCACGGTGGACGGCCGCAGGCAGGTAGCGGTGGAAATTATGGCGGTCAATGACGCCATCCGCAACCTGATCCGCGAGAACAAGACCCCGCAGATCAACAACGCCATCGCCACCGGCGCGGCGCAGGGCATGATCCCCATGGATCGTTCCATTTTGGAGCTGTACCGGCGCAGAATGATCACGCTGGACGATGCGGTGCTTTACAGCACCGATGCCCAGTACGTGCGCAAAAATGCACTGTAAAGGAGAAGAAGCATGCCAAGATTCCGATATACTGCGAAGAATTTGCAGGGAGACCGCATCGAGAGCTTCGTAGAGGCGGTCGATCGCAGGGCCGTGACCGCGCTGATTCGGCAAAAGGACTTTTTTCCGGTGCAGATTCAGGCGCTGGACAGCCCCTCCAGCCATAGGGATATCGAACTGCGCGTTCGGATTCCTGGCAAGGCGCTGGCGGTGTTTTGCAACCAGGCGGCGGCGGTGCTGCACGCGGGGGTGCCCATTGTGCAGGCGCTGGAGATCATGCGCAGCCAGACCGAGCACAAGCAGCTGAAAAAGGTGCTCATGGACGTGCAGGAAAAAATTCAGCAGGGGCGCAGCCTGTCCGCGGCGTTTCGCGATCATGAAAAGCGCTTTCCCGAGCTGTTTTTGAGCATGGTGGAGTCGGGCGAGGCCTCGGGCACGCTGGAGGCGGCGCTTGCCCAGGTGGGGCTGACCCTGACCAAGGAATATAAGATCGTCAACCGCGTCAAGTCCGCTTTGGCTTATCCCACGGCATTGCTGGTGCTGGCCGTGGGGGTGGTGCTCTTTTTGATGACGGTCATCGTGCCGCGCTTTGCCGACCTGTATGCCACCTCCAACGCGGCGTTGCCCAAGCTGACCCAGGTCATGCTGAGCATCAGCAACTTTTTGACCACCAATGTGGTGGCGGTGGTGATCGCCCTCATCGCGCTTGTGACGGGTGTCGTTGTGTTTGCCCGCAGCACGCCCGGCCGACGGTTTAACGCCCGGCTGACCCTGCGCCTGCCGCTCATCGGCAAGCAGATCGTCAAGGTATTTTCCGCCCGCTTTACCCGCAGCCTGGCGGGGCTGTCCATCGCCGGCGTTTCCATCACCAACGCGCTGTCCATCGCCGGGCGCAACGTGGGCAACCTCTTTATTTCGGAAAAAATGGAGCAGGTGGTCAACGAGGTGAGCAAGGGACGGGGCATCGCGGCGTCTCTGCAGGAGATCGATATTTTCCCCATGATGGTGATCCACATGGTGCGTATGGGTGAGGAGTCCGGTACGCTGGACGATATGCTGAGACAGGCGGCGGAGTTTTATGAGGAAGAATCCGATTCCGCCATGGCGCGCATTTTGGCCATTTTAGAGCCGGTCATCATTGCCCTGATGGGTGTGCTGGTGCTGGTCATCGTGCTTTCGGTGGTGCTGCCCATGTTTGGCATATATAACGCTGTGTCGTTTTAACGCCCGCAAAACTCCCCAAAAGGAGTTTTAATAAAAGGAACAAGGAGAGGGAAAACATGAACAACCAGAAGAAGAACAAGAACCGCAAGGGCTTCACGCTGATCGAACTGATCGTCGTGATTGCCATCCTGGCCATCCTGGCCGCCGTCGCCATCCCCAACTTTGTGGGCATCAGCCAGCGCGCTGAGATTGCCACGCAGGTAGCCGCCGCCGCCGAGTATGCCAACGCCATCAACGTGTACAACGCGCTGAACGCCACGGATATCGACGCTACCGCTCTGACCAGCTATACCACCCTGGCCGATCTGAACACCGATCTGGGCGATCTGGCCCCCAAGGTTGACACCGACATCGACCCCGCCAAGGTGCTGGGCCGTATCGCCATCGACGCCAACGGCTTGGCTTCCGTCACCAACAAGAACGCCATCAGCTAAAAAACATTTTACCGAGCCGGTGCGCACCGGCTCCCCGCTTTTGCGGGAAAGCGCCTCTGCGCGGCAAAGACGCTTTCCCGTGGAAGCTGTGAAAGGGAACGAGCATGGATTTTATGACTGCCTATACTTATGTTTTGATCGGCCTGCTGGGGCTGGTCATGGGTTCGTTCTTCAACGTGTGCATTTATCGCATTCCCCAGGGCAAGTCGGTGGTGCGACCCGCGTCGGCCTGCGGCACCTGCGGCCATCGCCTGGGCGTTTTGGATATGATCCCGGTGTTCACCTGGCTCTTCACCCGCGGCCGCTGCCGCCATTGCGGCGCGCGCTATTCGGGGCGGTATGCCCTGGTGGAAAGCCTCACCTGCCTGCTGTATTTGGCGGTGTATGCCGTCTGCGGCGTCACCTGGCAGTGCCTGGCCGGGCTGGTGCTGGTTTCCCTGCTGGTGATCATCGCCTTTATTGATCTGGATGAAAGCATCATCCCCAACGGGCTGGTGCTGATCGGACGGATCTGCGGGCTGGCGTATCAGCTGGTGCGCGCGCCCTGGTGGGACGGCCTGCTGGGTGCGGCTGCCGGTGCGCTGCCGCTGCTGGCGGTGGATGGCCTGGGTCGGCTGGTGTATAAAAAAGAGGGTATGGGCTTGGGCGATGTCAAGATGATGGCGTTCGCCGGGCTTTTTCTGGGCTGGCAGGCAACGCTGCTGGCGCTTTTGCTGGCCGTGGTGCTGGGCGGTGCGGTTGGCGGCGTGGGTTTGGCGACCGGTCGGCTCAAGCGGGGGGCGTATATGCCCTTCGGGCCGTTTTTGGCGATGGGTACAGTGGCGGCCTTTTTGTTTGGGCCGTCCGTGATCCGGTGGTATTTGAGCCTGCTGATCTGAAGGCGGAAGGGGGAGAGACTGATGAAGCATGGAAACAACCGCGGCATGACGCTGGTGGAAGTGATGGTTGCGTTGGCGGTTTTGGCGATTCTTGCCATTCCGTTGCTGAGTTTGTATGCCTCCTCGGCGCGCACGGCGGCGGTTTCTCAGAAGACGACCGACGCGGCGCTGGCCGCGCAGGGGCTGCTGGAGGGGATGGCGTGCGGCGATTATCAGTCGCTGCTGGCGCGGGATACACAGGGCGGCCGCAATGCATATTCCGTTTCCCAGGTGCGCCAAAATTCTGCCGACACCTTTTGGTATGAGGTGCAGATCCGCCCGCAGGGTCATCCGCCCGATGACGCCCAGTGGGATTATCTGCATCTGTTTATTTATACCGACGCCACGGCGGGAACCTGCGCGTATTTGGCCGGGCCCGACGGAAAAACGCTGTCTGCCCAGGGGGTTACCGGGGTATCCGTCAGCTGCGCGGGCGGAGCGTACGCGGTGACCATGACGCGGGGCGGCGCTGCGGCGGCCACACTTCACGGAGAGGCGCCCGCAAACATGCTGGCGTTGGTGTTTGGCCAGAATTATAGCGGTGGGGCGGTGATCCCCCTCACCTTTTCGGGCAGCATGAAGGCCAGCGTGGTGTGTGCGCCCGGGCAAAGCGATCGTTTCTCGGTGACGCAGGCTTCGACGTATCTGCTCAACACGTTGGAGAGCAGTGAGCTGCAGGAGACGCTGGTAAAGGCGACGGTGAGCGTATACCGCGGCCAGACGGGTACGGAGCGTCTGGCCGAGTATTCGGATGTGTTTTTGGTCGCGGGGGTGGGTGAATGAAGAAAAAGCGCGGAGTTACCCTGGTGGAGCTGATCCTGGCAATGGGCATTGCGGTGCTTGTGGTGGCCGCCAGCTATGCGCTGATCTCCAGCGGCCTGCGCTCCTATGAGGGCGTGAGCGCCGTGACCGGCGAGCTGGATACGGTGCGTCTGGTCATGGCCAACGTTTCCAAGGATGTGCGAGCGTGCGCCAGCCACGCGGTGAGCGTGGGCGCGGATCAATCTTTGCTGATTGACGACATCACATATACCCTGCAGGACGAAACGCTGATTCGTCGGCAGGGGACAAGCACGACCACTGTGGCGCAGGGCGTAGCGGTGTTTGTCCCGGAGGTGGAGTACGACGCCGGCACGCCTAAGTCTGTGCAGGTCACCGTGCGCGGGACTCTGGGCAGCGACGCGGTGACCACCCGGCTGACCCTGCGGTAAGCGGGAAGGAGGAGCGGTTTATGAACAAGAAAAGAGACGGCAGGCGCGGTGCCGCGCTGCTCAATGTCATGCTGGCGATGGTGATCCTCAGCATTCTTGGCCTGTCCATCCTATCGGTGACAACAGTCAACGCCCAACGGGCGGCCAAGCTTAAGGATTACGAAGGCGAGTATTACGACGCGGAAGCGGCGGTAAACGCGGCGGTGGATGCGCTGCGGCGCGCCGCCGTTGAAAAATACGATGTCTGGGTGACCGCGGCAAACGCTTCGCCCGCTTCCCGCCCCGACCAAACGACCACCGATGAGCAGTTTTTTGCCCAGATCGCCCAAGCCGCCCGCGATATGCTGGACAGCCGCTACGCGGCGCTGGTGACCATTACACCGCCCACGGCCTACACGGCGCTTGCCCAAGGCACAGAGGGCGTGTACACCGTGACGGCGACCACCGACACCACGCTGGGCGGCCGCACGGCGCAGGCGACGCTGGCGGTGCGGCGGCTCCCCTTAAGCACGGTGGGCGGCGGCGGCTTTGGCAGCTGCGCCATCGTCATGGGGCAAGGCGGGGCAGATAATTTGTCGGGGTCGTTTTATGTGGAAAGCGGAGATGTGGTGCTGGGGTCAGACGCGGGAATGACCATTTCCCGGCAAGCCAGAACCAACTACGCCACCGCGGGGATCGGCGACTATATCGCCCAAGATAACAGCGGCAGCATGAGTGTGACGGATCTGTCCGGCGGGCTGTGGAAACGCGGCATCGTCAGCTATATTCAGCAATACGGTGCGTCCCTGCCCGGCTTTGCCGTCATCAGCGGCAACCGCGGCCGGCAAAAGGCCATTATTGAAAACCCGGCCAATACCATCTTGTTTTACGACGGCGATTTCACCGTGGATACGGGCTATAAAATGGGCGGGAAGATGCTGTTTGTTACGGGAGACGTAACGGTGAAGGGCGTTCCGGCCAACCAGAACAACACGGCGGGCTTGATGATCTTTGCAGGCGGTGATATTTTTTACGATACGGACGCGGAAAAAAACGGACCGGGAAATTATGTGTTTCTTTACTGCGAAGGCGATCTTGAAATCACCGGAGCCAAAACGGACGCGCACATGATCGCCTTTGCCCAGGAGGATATTACGCTGGAGCAGGATCATAAGGGAGAGTATGGCGTAAATGGCCAGCTGCTTTGTGGAGAAACGCTGGAAAACGACACCGACCATGTGATGAACGTGAATTTCGACGAGACGTCATCCAAGGCGGCCGAGGCCTTTTACGCGCGCATTGCCGCGCTGCCAGGCGACGCGCCCAAGCCCAATTCTCAGACCCTGGGCGGGGGCGCGGGCGGAAGAGTCACCCTGCCCCTGGGAGAGTTTTTGGGGCAGCGCAGCGGCGTAACCGAGAAATGATACATCGACATACCGTAAGAGGAGGAACGAATACGTGATTAAGCAGGAAAACCTGATGGGCCTGCATATCAGCGCAGATGGTGTAAGCGTGGTGCGCGGTGCGCAAACCGGCTTCGCCCCGCTGATGATGGGTGTGGTGCAGGATAGCCGCGTCAAAAGCGCCACGCTGGTGGCTGAGGCCATCCGCCAGGCGCGTAAGGACGCGCATATTTCGGCGACCCAGTGTGCGCTGTGTCTGTCGTGCGGGGAAACGATCATTCGCTATTTTACCTTTCCAGACATGGCTCCCGCGCTGCTGCGGGAGAATGTGCGGGGGGAAATCGCCGGATATCTGCCCATGGGCGCCGAGCAATATGTGATCGACTACCGCGTGGTGGAGGAGCAGACGACTGAACAGGGCAGTGTAAACCTGCGGGTCATGGTGACGGCGGTGCAGCGCCAGCGCGTGGAAGAGGCCGTGGAGTGCGCCAAGGCCGCCGGGCTGCGGGTCAAGATTGTAGACGTGATAGAAAACGCGCTGGGAAAACTGATGCGCAGCGTGCGTCCTGAACTGCGCGATTATCTGGCCGTGCAGATGACGGGGGATGGGGTTAGCATTTTGGCCTACAGCGCAGGGCAATTTTTTATCAGCCGCATGCTGCCCAACGGTATGTTTGATTTGTACGGCACAATTGCCCAGGAAGAGAATACCGACGCCGGGCTGGTGCAAAAAAACGCCGAGCACGCCGACTGGAACAATGCGGAAGACCCGCTGGGGCGGCGGGTCGCCTTTTATCTGGACGAAGTGGTTTCCGAGATCACCCGCCTGAGCGATTATGTGAATTCTCGCCATGCGCAGTCTCCGCTGCGCGCGGCCTATTTCTTCGGCGATCAGGCCACGCCCCGGGTGGTGCAATATCTCAGGCAGAAGCTGCCGGCGCTGCCGGTGCGTATACTGGCTGAGGAGCTGGCACAGGCCGCGCCCCAAAGCACGGCGGACATGACGGGCGCATTTGCCGCGCTTTTCCGGGAGGTGTAGTGAGCATGAATCCAAAACGGGATATTAACCTGCTGCCGGAGCGGCAGGGTCCTTCGCAGGGCGCGAAGACCGGCGCGATGTTTGCCACGGTGGGGCTGGTGCTGGCCGCGCTGTGCGTGACGGGCATCCTTGTGCCAAACGGTTGGCTGGCGACCGTTTCCCTGGAGAAGAAAATGGTGGACACCCAGGCGGCGCAGTATGCGTCGGTGGAGCAGGAGTTTGACGACATTACCGCCCAGATGGAGGCCATTCAAGGGCAGCTGGCCATGGTTTCCGCATTTCGGGAGGATCCGGTCATTCTGAACGGTGTTTTGCAAACGCTGGAAGACTGCGCGCCGCAGGAGATTACGCTGCTGACCTTACACGGAGATTATGAGAAAATGACCATCACCGGAACCGCGCCCGACGACGGACGGGTGGCGGCCATGGCGGCCAAGCTGCGCCGCAGCGGCGCATTCGCCGCGGTAAGTGTCGATACCACGCAAAGCGAGCAAAAGCAGCCCACGCAGGAGGGCGATGTGGCGGTGAATTATCGCATGTTTACCATGACCATGACCTATGCAGCCGCAGCGCAGGGGAACGCCGAAACCGGGGCGGCTACTGCGGAAGGGAGTGACGGCCAATGACGAAGATTACCAAACGGGAAACGGCGCTGCTGCTGGTGTTGCTCATCGCGGCAGCCGGGTTCTTATATTACCAGTTTTTTTATGTGGGTTTCCGAACCAAGCTGACCGCCGCGCAGGATGAACTTGACCGGGCAAAGCAAACCCTTCAGGTGCTGGAGCAGAAGGAAAAAATCGTGCAGCAGCAGCGCAGCGAACTGGAAGCGCTGCAAAGCAGCGCGCAGACTACGCTGAGCAGCGTGCTGCCGGCGTTTGACCAGCCCCTGGTGCTGGATGAGCTGCGGCGCATCGCCGAGCCGCTGTGCGCCAGCTATGACCTGGATTTCCAGATTCAGAGCACGCCGCTGGAGTACGGCTCGGTGGAGTCGGTGACGCTGACCGCGTACACCAACTATGCGGATCTCAAGCTGCTGCTGGGCGATTTGGCGGCCTGCCCTTATGTGAACCGCACGGTGGTGGCTTCCCTGAGCAACAACGAAGCGGACCCGGGTCAGCTGGGCAGCGATCCGCTCTATTGCCAGCTTCAAATCGAGTTTTTGACGCTGAATGGCACCGTTGCCGACCAGACCTATCCCTTTGAGGGCGGGGCATACGGCAATTCTCAGGTGCTGGGCGACTGACGGATGTCCATAGACGCATCAAAACACGCGGGGCAGAAAGAGAAGTGTTTCTTTCCGCTCCGCGTGTTTTTTGTGGGTGAGTTTTATAGAGCCTTTGCCATAATATAGTCGTCCATAACAAAACCGCCGCCGATGGGGGTCGCTTCCTCCCGCAGGGTATGAAAGCCCAGCGCTTCATACGCGGCGATGGAGCCGCTGTTCCCGCGGTTTACGGTCAGCCAGATGCGCGGCAAATTCATGCCCGCAGCCATGCCTTCCAAAAAGGCAACGGTTTCCCGGGCGATGCCCCGACGGCGAAAATCCGCCCGGATATAAAGCTTGCTGAGAAACAGCGCGTCTTCATCGGCTCGCACGCCGGCATACCCCGCAATGGTGCCGTCGTCCAAAAGAAAAAAGTACTGATAACCTTCCTCAAGCTGGGCGCGGATGGCTTTGGCGCTTTGAAATTGATCCAGCATATAGGCGATCTGCGCATCGCCCAACAGCACGCCGTAATGCTCCTGCCAAATTTCTTTGGCCAGCTTGGCCAGCGTGTCAATTTGCCGGGGCGTGGTAATGGGTTCCATTTCGATCATAGAAAACAAGACCTCCTCTTAGGCTATTATAGCAGGAGAAAAAAAGAAGAAAAAGCGCGCGAAGGAAAAAAGGCTGTAACGTTTTTGCGCTTTGTGCGACTCATTATGGAAGGGAGGCCGCAATGGGAGAACTGGAGAAGTGGTACCGCGCGTACTGCCGGGATATTTATTGTTATCTGCTGGGTCTGACGCAGGATCCCATGCTGGCCGAGGACCTTCTGGCCGAAACTTTTTTGCAGGCGCTGCTGTCGATGGGGCGGTTTGCCCGCCGCTCGTCGGAAAAGACCTGGCTGATGGGTATTGGGCGCAACCTGTGGCTTCGGCAGCTGCGCAAACGCGGCCGGGAGATCCCCCAGGATGTTCTTGCGCAATTCCCCGCGCCGACGCCGGGAGACGCGCTGGCCAAGGCGGAGCAAAGCGCCGCGCTCAAGCGCTGCCTGGCGGCCTTGCCCGCGCGGCAACAGCGTGTGGTGCTGCTGCGGCAAGAGGGGCTGACCTACACGCAGATCGCCAAACAGCTGGAAATTTCGGAAAATTCCGCCCGCGTAATCGAATTTCGCGCGCGCTGCGCGCTGCGCGAGGCCTTAATCAAGGAGGGATACGATGAATCATGAGAGCATTCCCTGCGCCGTGTGCCGGGATCTGCTGCCCCTGGTGCAGGACGGGGTGGCCAGCGCGGACAGCTGCGCCTTGGTAAAAGCGCACCTGGAGAGCTGTGCGGCGTGCAGGCAGCTGGGGGAGGCGCCGTCCGAGGCGCTGCCCGAGCCGGGGGAACGCCCCCTGCGGCGGGTGAAGCGCACCTTGTGGATTGGCGCGCTGGCGCTGCTGGTGGCCGGAGCGCTGCTGGGCGCGGGATTGTCCAATTCGTACGCCATGTTTCATAATGTATGGATCATGCCCTGCTTAGGGGTGTGCGCCTATGCCCTGCTGGGGCGCAGATGGTACTGGGCGCCGGCGGCGGTGGCGGTGCTGGCCACGGCGACGCAGGTGGTGCTGGGCATCGCCCGGGGAGAGTTCGCCGAGGGGCTGGCCACGCTGCTGGGCATTGCGCTGTTTACCGGAATTTATGTGTTGCTGCTTTGCGCAGGGGTTGCCGTGGCCGCGTTGCTGGGGTATGCCTTCAGAAAGGGAGAGAAGCATGAGTAAGGGATTGAACATTGCCCTGCGTGTGGGCGCGGCCGTGCTGGCGGTGGCCATTGCCGCGGCGATTTTTATGATGGCCACCTCGTTTTACGGCGATCCTGTTCGCGCGCTGCGTGCCAATAAGGCCATCAATGCCCATTTGGCCGCCGTTTATGGCGACCGCGACGATCTGCAGTATGCCCGCGGGAAGGTAGAATACGACTTCAAAATGGGTGATTATTATAAGGTGGTGACCAGCAGCGACAGCGAGGATACGAGCTTTACCGTGTATTACGCGCGCGGAGCGGTACGCGACACCTTTGACAGCGACGTGGGTGAGCGGTTCAACACCATCATTCGCCTCAACAATGCCCTGCAGGACGAGCTGGAGGAGATGCTGCGGGCGGAATATTCCGCTTCGGTGAAGAACTGCATGTGCGATTTTGATCTGGAGGGCAAGGACACGGCGGCGCTGTTTCAGCTGGATATGCCGCTGGACATGAAAAATTTGCCCTGCGCGGTGAATTTGACGGTTTATCTGGCGCAGGAGGAGCCGGCGCAGGAGCAGCTTGTGGAGCGCCTTACGGCGCTGGATGACTGGGTGCGCGCCAAAGGCATTGCGGTGAACAGCTACAGCATTGAGCTGGAGCAGCCCGGCGAAGAGGTGGATTACAGCAAGAGCGTCATACTGTACGACTTCCCCGCCGAGCAGGTGCGCCGGGGGGATGTGGCGCAGCTGGTGCGGGAAAAAATGGAGCGGGACAGTCTGCCGGACACCAAGGAACCTGAAGTGGCGCCCGCCGCCAAGGATGACTAAGCCGACCGTCATAGGTGCGGTGGAAGGTTGCTGACTGAGGGAGCAGCGGATCTGTCGCAAGCGGCTCGCTCTCGGGAACGATACCTCGATTGCCAAGGCTGCTTCTCCCCGATGAAAGGGTCAAGGGATATCATCCCTTGTGATGTTCTTAGCATTCTTCTTCCTACGCCGCTCTCATATTGCCGCTGTGCTGCTATGTGTTTCGACTGCCAGCGCCGCTATCGCGACACTGGTTAGGGGCGGGGTCTGGGGTGTCCCCAGGCGGGAGGGGGAATGGGGGTTGCCAGGGGGATTTGGGGGACGCATCGCAACGTCCCCCAATCTCCTTGGCCCACGCCGGAGGCGAGTTCCCCAAGGGGCGGTCGCCCCTTGAACCCCGCGAGTGCCGCCCATGCGGCACTCTATATATGGGTACATAAAGAATCTAGCGGTTGTTCTTAGCCATTGGGCTTGTGAGAAGGTGACTGCATTGCCGCAAGTTGCTCGTTCTCGTGAGCGATGCCATGGCCGTTCTTGTAGCTTCTCCCCGATGAAAGGGTCAAGGGATGACATCCCTTGTGAGGTTTTTAGCCTCCTTCTTTCTACGTCGCTCTCATATTACCGCTGCGCGGTAATATTGCGCTTAGGTTGAGCGTGCTTCAGCCGCCAGTGCCGCTGGGACGGCACTGGTTTGATGCGTCCCCTTGTTCCCCTTAACGATCCCCAGCACCCCTCCCGGCTGGGGACATCCCAGACCCCGGAAGCACTTTCGCCCTGCGGGCGAAAGTGCGAGGACAGCTAAGAATAACTGCTGACTCGGAGAAGCGAACAAGCGAAAATAGGGCGATAGCCCTATGACAGCGCCGCGAGCCAGCAGAAAGCGTTTCGCCTGCGGCGAAACGCGAGGGCGACTAGGAGCAACTGCTGACGCTGCCGCCGCACATTGCCCGCCCTCGGGAACGATACCCTGAGCGTCAAAGTGGCTTTTCCTCGAAGAAAGGGATGCAAGGGGTGGCTACCCCTTGCGGGGTTTTCTTCCGCCGCTCGTGTGATCGCCGCCGCGGCGGGCATGGGTTTAGCAAGCGCGGTCAAGAGACACGAAGGATTTTTGGCATACAATACCACGTGAGAAGGGGGAATGCGAGATGCCGGATCGGGAAACTTTGCTGGCTGTGCGGCGGATGCAGGACTGCATTGAGGCGCATCTGCACCGGCCGCTTACCATGAAAATGCTGGCGGATGCCGCGGGATACTCTCCCTGGCACGCGGCCAGGATTTTTCGGGAGGCGACGGGTGAGGCGCCGTTCACTTATCTGCGCGCGCTGCGCCTGAGCCGCGCCGCGCTGACCCTGCGGGATGAAAAAACGCGGGTGCTGGACGTGGCGTTGGATTTTGAGTTCGATTCTCATGAGGGATTCACGCGCGCCTTTAGCCGTCAGTTTGGGCTGTCGCCCCGTGCCTACAGCCGCCAAACGCCGCCCATTCGGCTTTTTTTGCCCTATCCCCTGCAGCTCCCCCCCAACAAAAAGGAGGAATCTCAAATGGCAGTGACAAAAACCGTGTTTGTGCAGGTGATGGAACGTCCGCGGCGAAAGGTGCTGTTGAAGCGCGGCGTGAAAGCGACGGAATACTTTGCGTATTGTGAGGAAGTGGGCTGTGACATCTGGCCGCTGCTGGTGAGCGTGAAAGAGGCGCTGTACGAGCCGGTGGGCATGTGGCTGCCGCAGCATCTGATTGCGCCGGGCACGTCCCAGTATGTGCAGGGTGTGGAGGTGCCGTTGGACTACGCCAACGAGGTGCCGCAGGGGCTGGAGGTCATCGAGCTGCCTGCCTGCAAAATGATGGTGTTTCAAAGCGAACCGTATAACGACGATGACTTCTCGGAAGCCATTGGTGAGGTATGGGAGCATATTGAACATTTTGATCCCGTTCTGTACGGCTATCGCTGGGCACCCGAGGCTGCCCCACGTTTTCAGCTGGCGCCCTTGGGCTGCCGGGGCTATATCGAAGCACGGCCGGTAGAGGCGGTGCGGTAACAGCGCTTTGCAGAAAAAATGCGCCCGGGAGACAAGCTCTCCCGGGCGCGTTTTTTTGATGATGGGTATCCTTACAGATCCAGCTGTTCGGCCAGCCAGACGGCCAGCTCGGGGGAGACCTGCTCCCGTATGGCGGCCAGCCAGTGGGCGGTGTCCTTGGTTTCCAGCGCTGCAAACAGCTGTACCAGGCGCTGCACGGTTTCAAAGGAGAAGCGCCGGTATACCTCATACAGCAGCAGGGTGCCCTTATCATGAACGCCCTCAGGGCGGCTGCCGTCGGCGGTGCGGATGGGGGGCAGCGCGGACATGGGGGTGTCATGCTGGGCAAGAATGTAAGAAAAAAGAGCCTCTTGCCCGCTTGCCTGCGCAAAAAGCAGCGCGGCCCATTCGGCGGTGGTTTCGTTGAGCCAGCCCTCCCAGGTGTGGGTGGGTGCGCCGGTGCACCATTCGTGCGCCAGCTCGTGGGCGTTCAGCCAAGCCGTCTGCAAAGGGTCGTCGGAGAATTGGGTGGTGACGATCAGCCCCTTGCGCTTATAAGCACCGCCGGGAGGCGTGAGGGGGCAAAGGCTGGCCATATCCAGCGGTGTCCATGTTTTTTGCGGAAACAGCGTGCCGTTGTAGTAGGCCAAAGTCTGCGCGAAGGATGCGGCGATCTGCTCAGCCAAAGGAGCCTGCTGCGCATCGGCGCAGGATACGGTGATAAAATCATTGCTTACGCAGTGAAGGGAAGCTTTGCGGTAGAGCACCAGATTAAAGGGGTCATAGCCTTGGCCGCCGTAATGCCAGGTTTGGTTTTGTGCGTCATAAGTTCCCTTGAGCAGCACCCAGTCGGCGCAGCCGTAAAGGGTGACGCCGTCCTCCTCCACGGGAAAGGGCAGCTCTTGGGGAAACCACACGCTGTACCAGTTCAACGCGCGGATATCCTCACTCACACCGCTGCACCAGCCGGCGGGGAGACCTTCGTATTCCACACGCAAGGCGTGGGCGGGCTGGGCGGTGCGCACGCAGATGCGGCGGGATGCGGCACGGTAAAGCGGGGCAAATTCGCTTTCCTCCGTCCAGGAGGCGGGCGCGCCGTCGCATTGGATCTCCCGAATTTTCAGCGCACTGTTTAGGATAAAGCCAAGCGCAGGGGACTCATTCTTGGGCAGAGCCATTTGGCATGTGGCCTGCAGCCCTGCCGCGGTGAAGGTAAGATCCATATGCAGCGTCATGATGAAAGTCCTCCGTTACATGAAATATTATTATGAACAGGATTATAACAATTAAAATAATGAATGTAAACATTGAAAAAATAAAAGCGCGGCTTAATTGCCGCGCTTTTTTGGCCAAAATAATTTAGTTCCAGCTGAAGCCCAGATCGCTGCCCACGCGTTGGAAGACGGGCAGGTTTTCAATGGGAGTCTCCACCTCGACGGTCTGCCCGCCGTCGTACTGGACGAGGGTGTTCACATCCATCCAGCGCGCGCCGGCCGGCAAATAGACCTGACGGTGCGTCATGCCCGCCTCCATGACGGGAGCGACCAGCACATCCGGCCCAAAGAGGTATTCATCCTCGATCTCCCAGCTGCGGGCGTCGGAGGCGAACTCATAGAACAGCGGCCGCATGACCGGGGAGCCCTTTTCGTGGGCGTCCTGCATCAGGCGGGTGATGTAGGGCTTCATCCGCTCGCGCAGGAACATGAATTTGCTGCATACCTCCAGCGCCTTGTCGCCGTAGGACCACACCTCGTTGGGGCCGCCGCTCATGAGCTTGCCGCCGCCGCTGGGGCCCACGCCGGGCACATGGGGCTCGCGATCGCCGTGCAGACGCATGACCGGGCAAAACGCGCCATATTGGAACCAGCGAACCAACAGCTCCTGGAAGGCGGGATCGGCAGGCACGCCGCCGTGGAAGCCGCCGATGTCGGTTGTCCACCAGGGAATGCCGGCAATGCCCATGTTCAGGCCGGCGGCAAACTGGTTGCGCAGGCTGGCAAAGCTGGAGTGGATGTCGCCCGACCACACCAGAGCGCCGTATTTTTGCGAACCGGCCCAGGCGCAGCGCAGCAGATTGATGATGTTCTCCTGCCTCTCGGCCTTCATGCCGTCAAAGAAGGTTTTGGCGTACATCACGGGGTAAACGTTGCCGATCTGCACGTTGGGTCCCATGTGGTAGCGATACAGATCAAAGTCGTACACGCTGTATTCGGGTTCGGCCTCGTCCAGCCAGAACACCTTGATGCCCCGGTCGTAATAATTTTTCTTGGCCGTGTCCCACACAAACTGACGGGCGGCGGGGTTGGTGGCGTCGTAGTGGATGGTGTTGGCCATGAAATCCATGGCCACGCGCAGGCCGCGGTCGGTGCGGATGAGATAGCCCTTGTTCAGCATGGTCTGGTAGTTCTCGCTGTTTTGATCCACCGTGGGCCAAATGGACACCATCAGCTCAATGCCCATTTCCTTGAGCTCGGCGATCATGCCATCGGGATCTGGCCAGTATTCCTCGTCAAATTTCCAGTCGCCCTGGTTGGGCCAGTGGAAGAAATCCACCACGATGACCGAAATGGGCAGCCCGCGGCGCTTGTATTCATGCGCCACGTTCATTAGCTGCTCGCGGGTCTGGTAGCGCAGCTTGCACTGCCAGAAGCCCATGGCGTAATCGGGCATCATGGGCACGGTGCCGGTCACGGCGGCGTAGGCCTCCTCAATTTGCGCGGGGGTGTCGCCGGCGGTGATCCAGTAATCCAGCATTTTGGTGGAGACGGCCTGCCAGGTGGTGAGGTTGCGGCCAAAGGTCACGCGCCCCACGCCGGGGTTGTTCCACAAAAAGCCGTAGCCCAGGCTGGAGAGGCAAAAGGGCACGCTGGCCTGAGAGTTGCGGTGCGCCAGCTCCAGCTCGCAGCCCTTGAGGTTGAGCAGCGGCTGCTGATACTGCCCCATGCCGTAGAGCTTTTCGCCGGGGTCGGACTCAAAGCGCACGCTCAGGGTATAATCCCCGCCCAAAATGGGCTTGAATTCCCGCGCCTCGATCTCCAGCGCCGAGCAGTTGGGCGCCATCACGTCCAGGCGGTTGCGCATGTATTCATCCAGCAGCACCTCGCCCTTTTGGTTGGTGAAGGTGATCTGGCCGCCGGCGGAGACGCGGGCGGTGATCCGGCCGTTGGTGATGGTGGCGAAGCGCTCTTGAATGTCGATGACGGCGGCGCAGGCGGCGGGCGTCTCGGTGAGCGCCCAGTCCATCTCGCCCATTTCGGCCTGCTTGGTGGCGCGCACGCGCAGGCTGTTCGCCCCCCACGCCTCAATCCACATGGTCTCGGCGTCAAAATGGCGCACCAGGCGGTTGCCCTGGGCGGAAAACACGTCCTTAAACTTTCCCGTTGGCAGAAGATCCATGAAAGAAACCCTCCCTTAGTGAAGATACCTTCATTATAGCATTGCGGGCATTTTCGCCTAGAAAGGATATTCTCATTTCCATAACAGAATTTTTGCAATTCATGCAGCCGGCCTGTGGGAATGCAAAAAAAATAGGGAAAAGCGCGCGGAGCAGACAACAACAGGGCAGGCACCTTGCAAATTCCTGTGCAAACAATACAAAATTTCAGGCATATAAACTATGCAACACAAACCCTTGATATAATTAAATATATCCAAATGGGGAGGCTGCCATGAAACGTATCCTTGCGTTAGGAATGACCGTTTTGTTGATGGTCCTGTGCGCCTGCGCCGCGCCGGTGGAAGAAGACGCCGTCTATGTGCCGCCAGAGGAGCGGCTGGTGGTTCCCGTAGGCTCCGCCGATTCGGCCAGTTTGCGTTCCGCAGATGGAGAAGAGCTGTTTCAACTGGTAATTCCCGATATGTATGCTATTGCAAAAGTAAAGTTTGTTGAAAAATGTGAGGAGCCTGAAACTTTGGTGCTCAATGTATCAAGCTACACATTTAAACTGCAAAGCTGCTTGAAAGGAAATTTGGATGAAAGGGAGTTTATCGCCTATGCGGGGAAACACTGGGATGAATTCTTTGAGTTTAAACCAGGATATTCCTATGTCATAATGCTTACGCATGCCAATACGGTATATGAGGGCGAAGCGTACATGCTGCAAAGCCCATACTTTTTAGTGGGAAACAATGATGCGATTCAAGACTATGCGGTGCAATACATCGACCGAAGTACTTATGAGATCCCGGTGAAAAATATAGGGCAGCTGAAAAAATATATCCGGAAATATAATGACAATAGCGACCTGAAGCAAAACGGCCCGACCATTGGCAATGGCTATGTGAAAAGCGATAAGCTGGGGGACATCGTCGCGGGTAGCACCTATATTGTAAAAGGACGAATTACCCAAGCGCTTGCGGGTCACGCGGCGGCACCGTATTACTGCCAGCCCGTGGAGGAATACCGCGGACACGCGGCGCAGGAGTTTCATCTCAACGCCATGCGGGGAACGCGGCTGAACATCGGTGAGGAATATTTGCTGCTGCTGCAAACGCTGGATATTTTCAACGAGGCGGGCGAGCCGGATTACGCCGCCGTGGCGGCGCAGACGGGCTGCATCATTCCTCTAAGCGACGAAGCGCGGGTGAACGAGGTGATGGAGCTGATCGGTAAATAGGGCGGCAAAGCGCGGGAGACCCGATTTTCGGGTCTCCTTTTTTACTTGGCGCGGGGCGCAGGCAGGGCGATCACGGCGATGTTCAGCGCCAGCGCCGCGCCGCACAGGATCAGCAGCCACACCGGCGCGCTGCCGCAGCTGGTTCGGGTGAAATAGTGGATCACGCCCGCCAAAAGCGCGGCGGCCGAGGCGGCAATGGCGGCCAGAGAAAGTGCTTTGCGAAGTTTCATGGGCGGCTCCTTTTCATTTGCAAGATAGTCATACCATACCCGCCCTTTGCCTCGAGAAAACGACAATGCTATAATGAATTCATTCTTGCCTGGGAGGACGTTATGGCCATTTCGTTTCGCAATATCCATTATGGCGGCATCATCATGAACTACGCCTGCTCCTCGCGCTGCGCCCACTGCCTGTATGCTTGCGCGCCCCAGCGGGACAAGGCATATTTGGACGAGGCCACCGCCGAGCGTTTGCTGGACGCGCTGGCGGCGCAGGGGTGTATGGAGGTGCACATTGGCGGGGGCGAGCCTTTTTTGCAGCCCGAGGCGCTCATCCGCTTTTGCCGGCGGCTGCGGCAGCGGGGCTTCTCGGTGGATTATGTGGAGACAAACTCCTCCTGGGCGACGGATGAAAAACGGACGCGGGATATTTGCCGCCGCCTGCGGGAGGCGGGGGTGCATACGCTGCTGCTGTCCATCAGTCCGTACCATCTGGGATATGTGCCTCTGGCGCGGGTGAAGGCGCTTATGGCGGCCTGCCGGGACACGGGGATGGAGATCTTCCTGTGGCGGCGGGAGTTTTGGGAGGAGCTGGAGGCCATGGGAGCGGGCACGCACAGCCGCGCCGAGTTTGAGGCAAAATATGGCGCGGATTACTGGCGGCAGTTTGCCCGGCGCTACGGCGTGGGGCTGGGCGGCCGCGCCCGGGAGACCTATCAGGCCGGGCTGCCGCACAAAAGCGCTGAAACCGTGGAAAAGCAGCCTTGCCGGGAGCTGTTCAACACCGGCCATTTCCATATGGACTGCTACGGGTATTACATCCCTTCGGGCTGCACCGGTCTGGGCATCGCCGTGGAGGATCTCAAGGCGCTGCCCACGGGGAAATACCCGCTGATTGAGGCGCTGCACGCGGGCGGTGTGGCAGCGCTGCATCGCCTGGCAAAAGAAAAGTTTGGCTTCACCGCCGACCCTGCCGGATACATCGACGGTTGCCATCTTTGCAGCCATATTCGGGAGTATCTGGCGCTGGACGCCCATGCGGCCTGCCCTGAGCTGCACCCGATGGATCACTACCGGCAGCTGCGGGGAGAAAGAGAGGATCACCGATGACCACACAGGAGAAAATTCAAAAGCTTTGCGACGCCGTGCTGGGCATGGCAGGGGTGACCGCGCTGGCTATCAGCGGCGGAAGCCCGGCGGTGCCCCCGCCCAACGGCGGGGACATGGATTGGTTCGTCTACGGCTCGGCGGTGCCGCCGCTGGAAGCCCGGCATGCGGCCTATGCCGCCGCGGCCGATGCCTGGGACAGCGTTCAGATGAAGGTGTGCGAGGCCTGCGCCTGGGGAACCGGCGATATTTTCAAGGTGGACGGCGTGGACGTCATGTTCATGTACTTTACTTATGACGAGGTGCTGGCCGATCTGGAGAGCTGCCTGAGCGGCAAACGCCTGCAGCCCGAGGGGGCTTATTACCCCATCGGGCGCTGCGCCACGCTGCAGGGCCTGTGGATCGCCCGCGATACCCAGGGCTTTTTGGCAAAGCTCAAGGAACGGCTGAAGGTCTACCCGCCCGAATTAAAAGAAGCCATGCTGGCTGCCCACCTGCCCGGCGTATGGGACGACGAGGACTTCGCCCGCGCCGCTGCCCGGCAGGATGTGCTGTTTTACCACCAGGTGCTGGAGCGTGCGCTGGATCACTTTTTGCAGGCTCTTTTTGCGTGCAACGAGGTGTATTTCCCGTCGCGCAAGCGGTCGCCGGAGTGGCTGGCAAAATTCTCGAAAAAGCCGGAGCGCTGCGAGGAACGCCTGTTGGAGATCATCAGGCTGTCCGCGAGCGGGGAAACGGTGGCGCAGTCCTGCGCGCAGTGGCGCGAGCTGACCCGGGAGCTGCAGGCGCTGGTGTAACCCATCAGTCTGTCCGAGGAGGACGGCATTTCTTTTTCAGCCAGTCGAACTGATTGACCGAGATGCCCAGCGCCGCCGCCGCCTCTTTTCGGGTCAGCTCGCCGCGCAGCCACCGGGCATAAACTTCCTCAAACCCATCGGGCAAGGGGTTGGCACGGCGGCCCAGATGAACGCCCCGCAGCTTGGCGGCCGCGATGCCCTCTGCCTGGCGCTGGCGGATGTTTTCCCGCTCGGTTTGCGCCACATAGGACAAAAGCTGCAAAACGATGTCGGCGATCAGGGTGCCGATGAGGTCTTTATCCTTCCGCGTGTCCAGCAAGGGCATATCCAGGATCAAAATGTCCGCTTTGATGACCTTGGTGATGATGCGCCACTCCTCCTGAATGTCCACATAGTTGCGCCCCAGCCGGTCGATGGATTTCACCACCAGCAGATCGTTGGGGCGAAGCCTGCGCTTGAGCTTTTGATATTCAGGCCGGTTGAAATCCTTGCCCGACAGCTTGTCCATGTAGATGTTGATCGGGTCTATTCCGTAAGCCGCCAGCTCCAAAAGCTGGCGAGCTTCGTTTTGCTCAATAGAGGATACCCGGATATATCCATAGGTTACGCTCATAAAAAAACACCTCCCATCATATTGTTTGATAGGAAGCGTATCTGCATGCTCATATTAAGGTACACCTTTCTTTG
>JAQUVY010000115.1 GCA_028693155.1 Eubacteriales bacterium | reverse complement strand
TTGACCATCTGCTAATGCCATATTTTTGTCCTAATCCTTTTATGCTGGCACCTGCTTCGTATTCTTTCCGGATTTGTTCTTTCAAGCTATCCGGATAATGTGATATCCCTTTTTTCCCTGACATATATAAAGACCTCCAATCGTACTTCTATCTTACGATTGGAGGCCTTTTTATTCAATGTCCATTTTTCTTGGTTCTAATCAACCGACGGTGTGCCTTTTGAAAAGTTTTTCTTATTTATTTTCCTGCCGCGCGATGCACCATGCGCTGATGCGCGGGATCGACGGTATTGCGAATGTGGGTTTTGCTGTTGAGTGCGTGGATGCACACCTGCCCGGTCATGTCGTTATTTGCCACGGTTTCATAGCCATGGGGCATTCCGTTGGTGGAACCCGCGACCCATACGCCGTCCAGATAAAAGATTACAGCGCGGCGATCCCAGCTCCAGGAGCCGCCATAGGTCGATTTCAGGATGGCACAGTCTTTTTTGGTAGCCGGTTCCACGTCCGCGTGGTTATACCCGCCTACGCGGATCATATAGTAGCTTTTGCCCGTGTTAAAGTCGATGACCTTCAATTTTTCACCGCGTGCCCAGCGCGAATGCACCCAGGACCATTCTTTGAGCTGGCCATACTTGACCTTGCTGGACGCCGGTTTTACCGTGGTGGGGGTAACGGGCTTGACAACCGCTTTTACCGGAGCGCGCTTGGCCCCGTTGCCATACAGCACATCCAAAGTCTGCGTGCCTGCAACACCATCGGCGCTCAAGCCGTTTTCCTTTTGAAAGCTTTTCATGGCCGCGGTGGTGTATGCGCCAAAGCTGCCCGTCATCTTATAATTGTAATAACCCAAATCGCGCAGACGCATCTGGATCAACAAAACATTATCGCCGGTGTCACCCTCTTTGACCACCAGATTTTCCGCCGCTTCAGGCGCAGCAGTCGGCTCAGCGGTCGGTTCCGCGGTGGGCACGGCACTCTCGTCCGGATCGGCCAGCGCAGATGATGTGGCAGCAAGGGTCAGCATCGCCGTCAGCAGCAGCGCTATCCATTTACGCATTGGTTTACCTCCTGATATAGTTTCCCGATTACAGGATATCAAATATTTATCTCCATCCCGCAAAAAAATCATTGCAATTTTGTATCCGTTTTTCGAGCGTTTCTTCTTACCCGATCACATAAAGCAGGATGCTGAGAAAATGCAGGATACTTCCGCCCAGCACGAACAAGTGCCAAATGGAATGCATATAGCGAAACTTCTTCAGCGCGAAGAACAGGATTCCTCCGGTATACAGCACGCCGCCTGCGATCAGCAGCACCACGCCGCCCGTGGCCAGTGCTGCCGTCAAAGGCTTAATTGCCAGAATGATGACCCATCCCATGACCACATAGCAGATCATGGATAAAACGCGGAATTTCTTCATATTGATCGCGTTCATTAAAATGCCCAGCACGGCTGCCGCCCAGATGGCTCCAAAGATCCACCACCCCACGGTGTTGCGCAGCGTTACCAGCACATAAGGTGTGTATGTCCCGGCTATGAGCAAATAGATCACGCAATGATCAATAATGCGCAAAACCGCCTTGGTCTTCGGCCCCGTCACGGAATGATAGAGCGTGGAGGATACATACAGAATAATCAGGGTGGCACCGTAAATAGCCGAGCTGACCACCGCCCATACATCCTGACGGATGGCGGCGAAGGTGATCAACAGCGCGCAGCCGCCCGCGGCCAGTAGCGCACCCACGCCGTGCGTGACGGCATTGAAAATTTCTTCACCCCGGGTATACAGCTTCATGGGGTTTTGCTGTGGTTCCTGCATAGTAGCTCCTTTCCATATCGATATTATTATAACCCAAAAAGACGCTTTCGTCACCTCACCGCATATTTTTCTGATTTTTCCATAATACTGAGCTATGGAGGTGCAGCACATGACGCGCGGCAAACAAATCGGACTGTTTTTTCTGATCGTCGGGATCACGCTGATCACCGGGCTTCTTTCGGGGGTGGCCTTTCCCGCTGACGACACGCTGGAAACGCTGAACAAACCCGCCTGGGCACCCCCGGGCAGTATTTTCCCCTGGGTTTGGAGCGCTTTATATCTGATGATGGGCATCGCGGCTTTTTTAGCCGCGCGGAAGCGTTTGCCGGGCACAAAAAAAGCACTGACCCTGTACTTTTTGCAGCTGACGGTCAATGCCCTTTGGTCCTTGTTCTTTTTTACGCTGGAGTGGCGGCTGTTCTCCTTTTTCTGGCTGTGTTTGCTCATCGCGCTGGTCGTCCTGACCATATACGAATTCAAACCGCTCAGCCCGGCCGCCGCCTGGCTGATGGTGCCCTATCTGCTTTGGCTATGCTTTGCCGGAGCGCTGAACCTGAGCCTCTACCTGCTTAATCGTCCAGCAGGATGACCCCAAAGTAGGTAACGGTGTTTTTGCCGTTGATGTAGTTCATCCCGCAGGCGCCCGCAAGATTCATCACCTGGATGCCGCAGGCTTCCATGGAGGCGTCTACCAGATCGGGATGACGGCAGGACGCGTCGGGGTAGGTGCACTTTTCGCACAGCTTGCAGCCCCCCGCTCCCAGCGGCAGGATGTGTTCCCGCCCGGCCAGCGAAACCGCGTAGGCCTTCAGCTGATCGAAAAGCTGCTTATGCCCCTGGCCGCCCCGCTGCATGCCCTCAAAATCAAACGAGTCTTCCAGCGTCCACACCGTGTTGACCACCACACCGTGCGGAAAAGAGCGCGCACGCTTTTCGCACGCTTCCACGTCTCCCACTCCCGGAGGGCACTGCCAGTTGGTGCCGTACATCCCGCAGGAGTTCATCTCGCACATCTTGCGCACCTCCTGGGTAAAGGGAATATCTGCGGTCAACACAACGGCGGACTGGTGAAAACCCAGTTCTTTTGCTTTTTCTGCAATCTGCTGCACGTGATCCATCTTAACGCCTCCTTTTTGGTTATCCTAACGCCGCGGGCGTCCATCTTCAAGGTTTTGCGGGGGTTCTTGCAAAATACCGCTTTTTTTCGCAATATCTTCATATCGCACACGCCAAAGAGCCTTTTCAAAGTCGATGCGGCCATCAGGCAGAAACGATACCCCTTCTTTCATCAGCAGCGCCCGCTGCAGATCCCGGCCGAACACCCCAGGCGGGGCGAGGGTCCCCAGACGGTTGACCACGCGATGGCAGGGTGTGCCCGGGGGAGCCAATTTGAGCGCCCACACCACGCCGCGCGCGGCGCGCGGATTGCCCGCCAACGCGGCCAGCTGGCCGTAGGTGGCCACACAGCCGCGCGGGATTGCCTGCACAAGAAGCCAGACATCTTCCTTTGTCATTTCAAATTGCCGTCCTTCATTTTCAAGCCGATGGGAACATGATACAATGTTCCGTAGAGAAAAGAAATGGGGATACCCGATGAAAACAACTTTTGTCGCGCTCAACAGCCGCTACATCCACGCTTCGCTGGCTCCCTGGTGCCTAAAGGCCGCATGCAGCGGCCTGCCCGTCCAAATCGACGTGCTTGACCTGTGCATCAATCAGCCCCGCGAGCAGCTGCTGCGCGCCATTGCCGAAACACAGCCCGATGTATTGGGCTTTTCCTGCTACATCTTCAACATTTCGCTGGTACGCAGGCTGATTCCCGCGCTGCGTTTGGTGCTGCCCGACTGCTATTTTTTTATGGGCGGTCCGGAGGTGTCTTTTGACGCGCTTGAACAGCTGCAGGCGCTTCCGCAGGTGGACGCGGTGGTAAGCGGTGAAGGCGAAGTGCCGGTTCGTGCCCTGCTGGCCGATCTGCTGAACGGCGCTGCCCATGTGCATCCCGGGATTACCCTGCGCACGGATGCAGGCTTTGACGCCCTGCCGCCCGAGATGCCCGTCGCTCTGCCTGCGCTGCCCTCCCCCTACACCCCCGAGATGCTCAGGGCGATGCGTGGGAAGATCGCATACTATGAGGCTTCGCGGGGCTGCCCCTTTCGGTGCAGCTACTGCCTTTCGCACCTCTCCGCCGGCACAAGGAGCCAGGAAGAAAACCGAGTCCGCCGGGAGCTGCTTGCGCTCGCCGCCAGCGGCGCGCGGCAGATCAAATTTGTCGATCGTACCTTCAACGCCTCCCGGGAACGGGCAATGTCCATTTGGCAGTTCCTTCTGGACGAGCGCGGAAAAGGCATTCCCGCCAACATGAACTTTCATTTTGAGGCGGCACCCGATCTGTTTACCGAGGAAATGTTTACGCTCCTTGCGCAGGCTCCCGCCGGTTATTTTCAATTGGAGATCGGCATTCAAACCTTTTATGAGGAAACCCTGAAGTCCATTCACCGCACCATGGACATTGCGCTTTGCAAGGCGACCATACGCCGTTTGGCGGCCATGGGGAATCTTCATATTCATGTGGATCTCATCGCGGGGCTGCCCGGCGAAAGTCTGGATGATTTTCGCGGCAATGTCAACGCGGCTCTGGCGCTGCGCCCGCACTGCCTGCAGCTTGGATTTCTCAAGCTGCTAAAGGGTTCCCGCATGCGGGAGCAGGCCGAAGAGTTGGGGTATCGCTGGGATCCGGAGCCGCCCTATGAGGTTTTATCGACACCGTGGATCGGCTATGCCGAGCTGGGCGAACTCAAAATGATCGACTGGGCCTGCGACCACTTTTACAACAGCGGACGTTTCGCCTTTACCCTTTCCTACGCCACGGAGCACGGCTTCACGCCCTATCAGCTTTTGCACGCTTTGGGAAAAGCCGGGCGCGCGCAAGGGCTGACCGATCAGGGAATTTCGGCGCAGCGCTGCTCGGCGCTGCTGTTGGATACCCTGCTGCCTGTGCTGGACGGGGAACTGCTTTGCGATCTGCTCAAGATAGACTGGCTGTGCAGCGATAACACGGGCAACCTGCCGCCGCACCTTTCTCGCATCGAAAGCGCTGCCGTCAAGCGGGCTTATGCCGAAAAACTCCTGCCCTGCCAAATTTCCCCCACCGAAAACCTGCGCAGAGATGTACACATAGAAGCATTTCGCGAAGACGGCATTCTGCCGGGGCGGCTTCCCGGGCAGGTTCTTTTCGTCACAGACCGCCGCGCGGCTCACCCCGTCACCGGACGGTATGCCTGCGGATGGATGTAAATATAAAGGAGGATCATACCATGCAAACCATTGATTTCACGCAGACCCAATGGCTTTTCCCCGAGGGTGCCGCGGACAGCTGCCTGACCCCCGAAAGCGCCGTCCTTTTCCCCCGCAGGGAGACCGATTTATGGCAGAGGAGCTATTACCTTTTTCAGCATGACAACGCCCCCGCGCTGCTTTTTTCCGCGCAGGACACCTTTTTCTCCTTTACGGTGCGAACCGATTTTTCCCCCGTTCATCAGTTCGACCAATGCGGCGTGCTGCTGTATCAGGATGCGGATAACTGGTGCAAGGCCTCCATCGAGTATGAGAACGAGCGTTACTCCCGTCTGGGGAGCGTGGTGACCAATCTGGGCTATTCGGACTGGGCAACGACGGACATTCCCTCCGAGCAGCGCACCATGTACTATCGCCTCAGCCGACGGAACAACGACTTTTGTCTGGAAAACTCCGCAGACGGCACCTTGTTTCGACAAATGCGCATTTTTCATCTGCACAAGGGAACTGGTACCGTGCGCTTGGGCATTTATGCCTGCTGCCCCGTCGAGGCCGGTTACCGGGCAGCGTTCTCAAAAGCAACGTTGGGGGCTTGCCAATGGCGCGCACACGGCGAGGTTTAGAACATACGTTTGCATTTTGACGTTTTCCGTGCTATAATGCGGTTGGAAAAAGCGAGCTTATACCGCAAAGAAAGAGGCTCAAAATGAATGTTTTACTTACCTGCGCAGGATTAGCCACACCGGGCATTTCGCAAACCTTTCTCGCCATGCTGGGCAAACCTGTCTCCGCGTGCAGCGCGCTTTTTATCCCCACTGCCGCCATCACACCCGACGCTATCGACATGCTGCCCAAATGCCTGGCAGACCTGACAACTGCCGGGATACCCCGCAGCCAGATCACCGTATACGATTTGCACCGCCCCATGACCGAAGAAGAACTTCTTGCGTTTGATGTGGTGTATGTGTGCGGCGGCAGCACGCCTTATTTGCTGGAACGGATGAAGGAAGTGGGGTTTGCCGAGATTCTGTCGCCCTATCTGCGCGCCGAAAAGGTTTACCTGGGAGTCAGCGCGGGCAGCGTTGTGGCGGCTGCCAATCTGCCGGGCAGCCTTGGCTTGATCAAAAGCCAGCTGCGCGTTCACTGCCCAATCGGGTCGCCCTGCGCAGACTATGACCCGGCGTTTACCGGGGTGATCAGCCTGACCAACACGCAGGCCATTGCCCTGCGCACCTGCGATTGTCAAATCATTTCATAGACCTTTTTAAGGAGGGGTTTTCATGGAAAGCACTTGCAAGATCACAGCCGCCATTCTCCTCATTCTGGCCTTTGTTGTCGGCATTGTTCTTGCCAGCGAAAGTAGCAGCTTTTTGCCCTTTGTTTATTGCCTGGCCGGCGGTTTCCCGTCCTTTTTGCTGTTCTACGCCTTGGGGAAAATTTTTGAACGGCTGGATGCGCAGGATGCGCTGCTGGTGCAAATGCATCAGGCTCCTGCCGCGCCGGAGCTGCACGAAAAGATTCCCGACAGCGAATATAAGCCGCCCGTCGTCAAGCGCGAGCCGGGCGACTGGACCTGCCCCCAATGCGGCGCGCAAAACAAACCCACCGAGCTGTTTTGCAAGGATTGCGGCACTTATCGCTAAGAATAAAAAACGCCGGCCCATGGCTTTTCCAGGTGAAGTAGTAAAAAGATGGTAGACACGAAAGTGCCTACCATCTTTTTGTGCTAATATACGGAAAAGGAGTGTGAAATCATGTCGCGTAAGTACACAATACGGAGCAAAGAAGAAAAGCTGGCAATC
>JAQUVY010000114.1 GCA_028693155.1 Eubacteriales bacterium | reverse complement strand
GTGATCTACGCGGTGCCCGGGCAGGGGATCTGCGCAGACGAGACGGTGTCCGCCTTGCTGCAGGCGGGTGTCGAAATGGAAATCGTGCCGGGGGTGGACGAAACGCTGTCAAGACTGCCCCTGCGGCAGGAAACGGCGGCGATCGCTCGCGACGGGTACGCCACGGTCGCTTGTTCCCAGCTAAAGGGGTTTCGACCCAATACCGCAAGGCCGTTGCTGGTAACGCAGCTGGATACGCCGCTGGAGGCCGCGCAGGCAAAGCTTTTTTTAACCCCCTTTTACGGCGATGAACACGAGGTGATCGTTGTTTTGCCCAAGGAATGTCGAAGCCTGCCCTTGTTTGAGCTTGATCGGCAAAAAAACTACGACTGCCGCTCTTTCGTGCTTGTGCCGCCGCTGAAATCGGGGGAAAACGGCTATGATTTTTATGATCTGGTAACCATATTGGAGAAGCTGCGCGCGCCGGGGGGCTGCCCCTGGGATCGGGAGCAAACCCATGAGACGCTGCGACCCTGCCTGCTTGAGGAGACTTATGAAGTGCAGGAGGCAATTGACGCGGATAATATGGACAGCCTGTACGACGAGCTGGGCGACGTTCTGCTGCAAGTGGTGTTCCACGCCCAAATCGGCGCAGAGCACGCCGAGTTCAATATTCACGATGTGACCACGGCGATCTGTGAAAAAATGATCCGCAGGCATCCCCATGTCTTTGCCCGGCGCGATGATATTCATAACGCGCAGGATGTGGTGACCGCGTGGGACGAAATTAAGAAACAGGAGAAGGGGCAGCGGGACGACGCGGCTGTTTTAAAGGAGGTCTGCCAGGCATTTCCGGCCGGGCTGCTTGCGGAAAAAACATTAAAGAAAGCGGCGAAGATCGGCTTTTGCTGGGATAAAGAGCAAGAGGTATGGGAAAAATTCATAGAGGAATCGGGTGAATTGTCACAGGCGCTGGCGGGGCAGGGCTCGGTGGAGGAGGAGTGGGGCGATGCTTTTTTTGCGCTTGTCAACGTGGCGCGCTGCCGGGGGATCAACCCGGAAATCGCAGGCAGAGCGGCCGTCAGGAAGTTCCTGCTTCGATTTGAGCGGATGTGCCTGCAGGTGGGCGACGTGGCGCATACCTCAAAAGAGGAGCTGCTTCGGGCTTGGCAAAAGGTCAAAGACACGGAATTTACCAGCCCGTAACACGCTTTTTGCGAATGCCGCTTGCTATTTTGCATACGGTAATATAGAATAAGGACACAATTTTAATTACAAAAGTGCAAAGACACTTTTTGTTAAAAAATCTAAGGAGGAAATCAGAGTGAACAAGACAGAACTGATTCATGCTATTTCTGAAAAAAGCGGCCTGAATAAAAAAGATGCGGAGAAGGCGCTGAATGCTACCGTTGATACCATCGTCGATAGCTTGAAGGCCAATGAACGGGTGCAGATCGTCGGCTTTGGCACATTTGAAACTAAGCAGCGCGATGCCCGCGAAGGCGTGAATCCCCGCACCGGCGAAACCATTCAGATCGCTGCCGCCCGCGTGCCCGGTTTTAAAGCGGGTAAAGCCCTGAAAGACGCCCTGAAATAACAAGCCAATTCCAGAAAAGCCGGGCATCCGGCTTTTTTCTTTTAGAGAGGAGAATATCTATGAGGGTGGATAAATTTCTGAAAGTGTCCCGCATCATCAAGCGACGCACGGTTGCCCGCGAGGCGGGAGACCAGGGGCGCGTCCTGCTCAACGGCAAGGCCGTAAAACCTTCGGCCGAGGTGAACCCGGGTGATATCCTCCAGGTTGAGTTCGGCAACCACATAAGCCGCTACCGCGTGCTGAAGGTGGAGGCTACGACCACGCGCCAGGGCGCGCAGGAATTGGTTGAGGAGCTGCAGGATGTGTGAACGGGTGTGCGCGCTGATTGTAGCGGCAGGCAGCGCCAACCGCATGGGGCGGGATAAAATTCTGATGGAGCTGTGCGGCAAGCCGGTGCTGCGCTGGTGTCTGGAGGCTTTTGAAAGCTGCGACGAGATAGACGATGTGGTCGTGGTGGCGCGGGATCCGGCACAGATTTCACAGGCCGCATCGGCCTGGGGACTTCGCAAGCTGCGCGCCGTTACCCACGGCGGGCAGACGCGCACAGAGTCGGTATATCAGGGAATTTTGGCGCTGCCCCAGGACTGCACTTTGGTAGCCATTCATGACGGCGCACGCTGCTTTGTCACGCATGATGTCATTCGCCGGACGATCGCCTCAGCCGCGCAAAAAGGCTCGGGTGTGGCGGGGATAGCCTGCAAAGACACCATCAAGCGGGTGGATCCCGACGGCGCAGTGAGCGAAACGCCGGATCGTGCCGAGCTGCGGCAGATCCAGACGCCGCAGACATTCCGCAGAAGCTTGATCGAAAAAGCCTATCTTGCCGCCGTGCATCGGGGACTGTACGCAACCGACGATGCGGCGTTGCTTGAAATGACGGGCAGCCCGGTGTTTGTTGTGGAAGGCTCGCCGGAAAACATAAAATTAACCTCCCCTGAGGACATTCCCGTGGGGGAGGAGATTCTGCGGCGCAGAGAAGGGAGCACGCGGGCAATGCGGGTTGGAACGGGGTATGATGTGCATCGGCTGGTGCCCGGCCGGCGGCTTATTCTGGGCGGCGTTGAGGTGCCGCACACCACGGGTCTGTTGGGCCATTCGGATGCCGATGTGCTGACCCACGCCGTCATGGATGCGCTGCTGGGGGCCGCCGCGCTGGGCGACATTGGAAAGCTTTTTCCCGATGGGGACCCTGCCTATGCGGGAATTGACAGCCTGTTGCTGCTGAAAAAGGTCAGCGAGCTTTTGCAGCAGCACGGCTGGCGCATTTGCAATGTGGACGCAACGGTAGCGGCCCAAAAGCCGAAGCTTTCTCCCCACATCGACGCCATGCGTCAAAAGCTGGCCGCAGGCATGGGCATCCCGACGGAGCAGGTCAGCGTGAAAGCCACCACCACGGAGGGATTGGGTTTTGAAGGGGAAGAGCTGGGGATCAGCGCCCAGGCTGTGGCGATGTTGGAGCGGGGATAATGCTTTATTTCTCCTCTTTATCGTTACAATCTCCACGTCTTTAAAGTAATGCTGTATGATTTCCTGCGCGGCAACGCCATTGCTTGCCATGGTATAGGCACCCCACTGGGACATACCTACGCCGTGCCCGAAGCCCTTTCCGCTTACGGACAGCACGCCGTCGGCAAAGGCAAATTCATTCAGCAGGGTGGAGCGAAACTTCAGCGGCCCCAACGCAATGCGAAAATCGGCTGCGTGGATGTCCTGATCGTTTACCCGTATGGTCTGCGCCCGACCGGAGGGACCGTACTGCGAGACTTCCATGTTTTGAATTTCATCCATGGCGAACCCTGCGGTATTCAGCGCCCCGATCAGTTCATCGCTGGGGAACGTGGCCGCCCACTCTAAAAATTCAGGGCTGGCCATGCTTTCGTCCGAAGTGACGCAGTGGATATAGGGCGGGTTTCCATCGGCAAAGTTCAGCCCTTCGTTGGCCAGAGCCGTTTTGCTGCCTGCGCAGGAGTGAAACCATGCCTTGATATACGCCCCCTGATAGGTGATGACCATTCCCTGCGTAGCATCCACTGCCGCGCGAATGGCATCGTCTACACCGGTCGGGTCGTAGGCCTGAGATTCCTGCACGTCGGTGGAAATATCTGCCTGAGTGTTGTAGGCACTGGCCTCATGCGAGGAGAGAAATTCAAAAAGGAACGTACGCGCCAGGATCGCCTGTGCCTTCAGCGCTTCCGCGGGCCAGTCTTTGCGCATTTCTCCGGCCAGCACGCCGCAAAGATAATCCTTCAGCGTGATTTGTTCCACCTTGTCCGACTCCACAACATAAAGCTGAAGCGTGTAGTCGCCGTTTTCGTTTTTATTCAGCTTTTCCGGCCATTTGGGCAGCGGAGAGTCCGTGGGCGCAGGCGTGGCGGATATGGTTTTTGTGGGCGCAGGGGTTGCCTGCGGGGCAGGGGTTCGGCTGCAGCCAGCCAGCAACATCGCCGCGGCCATCAGCAAACACAGCTTTCGATCCATCATTGTGCCTCCAAATCGTGGGTTTGCTTTTCATTGTGCCCACCGCCGCCGGTGAATATGCGGTTTCTTTTTTTTGAAAAATGTATTAAAATATATAAGTTCAGTATCTGATATTCGGAGGCAGCATGGCAAAACACCCACAGGCAGGCGGCAGCGGTCAAAGTTACGGCCAACATTTTTTGTTTGATCCGTCAATTTTATCTCGGATGGCCGACGGCGCACGGATTGGGCCCGCGGATGCGGTGCTGGAAATCGGCCCGGGCTTGGGTACGCTTACCAAAGTCCTTGCCCAGCGTGCGCAGCGTGTTGCCGCGGTGGAGATTGATAAAAAGCTCATTGCTTCGCTGCGCAGCAACCTGGCTGCATACGACAATGTGCAAGTTGTCAACGAAGATGTTCTGAAAACGGATCTGGCCGTATTGTGGCGGGAATCGCTGGGCGGAAAGCCCTTTAAAGTGGTGGCCAACCTGCCGTATTATGTGACCACGGCCATTGTGCAGATGCTTTTGGGGTGCGGCTTGCCGCTGCTGAGCGTCACGGTCATGATCCAAAAAGAAGTGGCGCAGAAGATCATGATTGCCCCCGGGCAAAAAGGATGCTGTGCGCTGTCCGCGCTGGTTCATTATTACGCGCAACCGCGCATTTTGTTTCCCGTACCCGCGGGTGCGTTTTCACCGCCGCCCAAGGTGGACTCGGCAGTGCTGCACCTGGAGATGCTGCCCGAACCTCGTTTTCAGGTTTGCCGGCGGGACAGCATGCACGAGATGATACGCTGCGCGTTTGCCATGCGCCGTAAAACCATGAAAAACAACCTGTGTGCCACATATGGCTTATCGGCGGAGCACGCGGAAAGGATCCTTGCCGAGGCGGGGGTGCCTGCCGGCGCAAGGGGAGAAAGCCTGACCCTGGAACAGCTTGCGGCTCTGTGCAACGCAGTGGCCCGCGGCGCGGAAGATAAAGGAGAATGATATGATCCATCCTCAAATGGAGAAAATACTGCCTCTGGTAGAAAAACCCGGGAGATATGTAGGCGGGGAATACAATTCTGTGGTAAAGCCCAACCGCGAAGATCTGGTGAGCTTTGCATTCTGCTTTCCCGATGTTTATGAAGTGGGTATGTCCCATCTTGGGTTGCGCATTTTGTATGATGTCATCAATGTTCGGGATGACGCCTGCTGCGAACGTGCTTTTGCACCCTGGACGGATATGGAAGCGCAAATGCGGGAAAATCAGATTCCGCTTTGCACGCTGGAAAGTGCCACGCCGCTTTGCCAATTTGACCTGGTGGGCTTCACCCTGCAATATGAAATGAGCTACACCAACATCCTGAATATGCTGGAGCTGGGCGGCATTGCGCTGCTGGCGGCTCAGCGGGGCGAAAACGATCCCTTTGTGCTGTGCGGCGGGCCGTGCGCCTATAATGGCGAACCGCTGGCAGATTTTGTGGATTTCTTTACCATCGGAGACGGGGAAGAGAGCACCAACGACATTCTGGATTGCATGAAGCGGTGCAAAGCGGAGAATCTGACCCGCGCGCAGACGCTGGAAGCCCTTTCCCGCATTCCGGGCATCTATGTGCCATCCTATTACACCTGTCAGTATGCCCAGGATGGCACCCTGCAGGCCATGGAGACGGAGAAAGAGGTTCCTGCGCAGATCATGAAGCGCTCGGTGGAGACGCTGGAAGACGCGCATTTCCCCGCCCGCATGATCGTTCCCTATCTGGAAGTTGTGCACGACCGAATCTCTTTGGAGATCATGCGTGGCTGCACCCGCGGCTGCCGGTTTTGCCAGGCCGGTATGCTGTACCGCCCCATCCGGGAACGCTCGGTGGAAACGCTGTGCCGCCAGGCGCAGGAGCAGATCGAGAGCTCCGGCTATGAGGAGGTATCGCTTTCCTCCCTCAGCTCAGGCGATTACAGCAAGCTCGGGCAGCTGATTGAGCAGCTCAAACAAGGGCCGTGCGGCGGGCAAACGTCGTTGTCGCTACCGTCTTTGCGGCTGGATGCGTACGGCGCTGAATTTATGGATTCTCTGGAGGGCGGCCGCAAGGCCGGCCTTACGCTGGCACCCGAAGCGGGCACGCAGCGTCTCCGGGACATCATCAACAAAAACGTGACCGAGAAGGATCTGGAGGAAAGCGTGGGGCATGCGTTTGGCGCCGGCTGGAATCGGGTCAAGCTCTATTTTATGATCGGTTTGCCGGGGGAGATAGACGAAGACATTTTGGGCATTGCGGAGCTGGCGCGCAAGGTAAAGCGCATGTATTACGCGCAGCCCAAGGAAGCGCGCAGACGCCCGCTGGAGTTGCAGGTAAGCGCCTCCAACTTTGTTCCCAAACCGCACACGCCCTTTCAATGGGCGGCGCAGGACACGCTGGAGGAGCTGCTGCGCAAGCAGAAACTACTCAGAGAAGCATTGAAATCCTCGGGAGCCAACTTCAGCTGGCACGACGGAAAGACTTCCTTGCTGGAAGCGGTATTTGCCAAAGGGGATCGCCGGCTGGGCGCCGTGCTGCTGCGGGCATTCCAGCTGGGGTGCCGCATGGACGGCTGGCGGGATGTGTTTTCTTACGAAAAGTGGGAGCGGGCGTTTACCGATTGCGGCATCAGCATGGATTTTTACGCGCACCGACCCGCGGGCGCAGAGGAAAAATTCCCCTGGGAGATCATCACCTGCGGCGTGACGCGCGCTTATCTGCGTAAGGAATATGAAAAAGCGCTGCGCGTGGAGCTGACGCCGGACTGCCGGCAGCAGTGCAACGGCTGCGGGCTGATGAAGGAATGCGGGAGGACAAAATGGTGCGAGTAGCGTTTCGTTTTTGCAAAGAGGGCGATTTGGCCTATATTTCCCATTTGGATCTTCAGCGCACCATGCATCGGGCGGTGAAGCGTGCCCAGCTTCCCGTGGAGTATTCCAAGGGCTTCCATGCGCTGCCGCTGGTCAGCTTTGCCCACGCGCTGGGGGTGGGCTGCACGTCCGAGGGAGAGTGCATGGAGATCGTGCTCAAAGACG
>JAQUVY010000113.1 GCA_028693155.1 Eubacteriales bacterium | reverse complement strand
AGGGTGCTGTCCGATGCGCCCCCTGAAATCCCCCTTGCATTCCCCTATTACCCCCTGGCGTCTGGGGACACCCCAGACCCCGGGATCTTTTCGCCTACGGCGAAACGCGAAGGCAGTCAAGAGTTCCTGCTGACACTAATGCCGAAAGGAACACCGCAGGTGTTCCGAAAGGCGGCGGCTGAAGTGTGAGGGTAGCTAAGAGCAACTGCTGCCGCCGAAAGACGGGCGCGCCGCACTTTGTTTGCTCTCGGGAACAATACTTTGGGCGTCCGCATAGTTTTTCCCCGAAGAAGGGGTCAAGGGGCGATTGCCCCTTGTAGGGTTCTTATCTATCCGTTTTGTTTGCCGCGCCGCACTATTTTTTTGTTTTGGATTTGAAGATCAGCGCGTTGAGATAGCCAAAGACCAGCGCCGCGGTGATGCCGCCGGCAGTGGCGGTGATGCCGCCGGTCAGGATGCCCAGCGCGCCCTTTTCCTCCACCGCCGCAAATACGCCCGTGCACAGCGCGTAGCCAAAGCCGGTGAGCGGCACCGTCGCGCCGGCGCCGGCAAACTTGACCAGCGGCCCGTACAGCCCCACCGCGGTGAGGATCACACCGCTGGTTACAAACAGCACCAGAATGCGCGCCGGGGTGAGACGGGTCTTGTCGATGAGAATTTGACCGACCACGCAGATCAAGCCGCCTATGATAAACGCTTTCAGATATTCCATCTTATGCCTCCACCGCAACGGCGTGGGCAACGCCGGGTATGCTTTCTCCCTGCTGAGAGGAGGTCGTGCTCATCAGTGCGCCGGTGGCCACCAATAAAATGCGCCTCAGCTCGCCGTATTTCATGCGCTTGAGCAGATAGCCGTTGAACGTCACGGCGGCGCAGCCGCAGCCGCTGCCCCCGCAGTGGGTGTCCTGCTCGGGCAGGAAAATTTCGTCGCCGCAGTCATGCAGCTGATCGCCCAGGTCCAGCCCGTAATCCGCGCGAAGGATGTCCCGCAGCAGGTGCAGCCCCAAATGTCCCAGATCGCCGGTGTAGATGCAGTCATAATAATCGGGCGTGACGCCGCTTTCGCGGAAGTGCGCCGCCAGGGTGTCGGCCGCGGCGGGCGCCATGGCAGCGCCCATGTTGTTGGCATCGCTGACGCCGTAGTCGACCACACGGCCGATGGTAAAGCGCGTGACGTGAGGCCCGCTGCCGGCCTTGGCAAGCACGGTGGCGCCCGATCCCGTTACGGTCCATTGAGCGGTGGGCGGTCGCTGCCCGCCCATCTCCAGCGGCATTCGGAACTGACGCTCAGCGGTGGAAAAATGGCTGGAAGTTACGCACAGCACGTTGTCCGTAAAGCCGCCGCCCACCAGCAGCGTGCCGGCGATGAGAGATTCGGCCATGGTGGAGCAGGCACCGTACAGCCCTAAAAAGGGTGCGCCCATCTCGCGCGCGCTGTAGCCCGAGCTGATGATCTGGTTGAGCAGATCGCCTCCGGCCATGCAGCACAGCTGCTCGGGCGTCAATCCTGCCCGCCCCAGCGCCTGCTGCGCCGCGGTGAGGTAGAGCATCCCTTCGGCTTTTTCATAGCTGGGTTGCCCCACGCTGTCGTCGCTCATGATCACATCAAAATACTTGGCAAAGCGCCCCTTGCCCTCTTTGGGACCGGCCACGCTGCCATATCCTGCCACCACCGGAAGAATGGCGGGTGCATAGGTCTGTTTCAAGCCAACACCTCCATATGGTGTTAGCATGACCGCGGCTTTGTTTTTTATGCAAAAAAAGCTCCGCCCAACAGGCGGAGCTTTTTTCAACAGGCGGCTCAGGTGTTTTTCAGGATGACCTCTTCGATGATGTCGGCCGCGTCTTCGCATTGATCCAGGCACAGCTCCAGCGCGTCAAACAGCTCCATCCAGATCAACGTTTCCCGCGCCTCAATGGGCTCGGTGAACAGGCGGCGCATGGAGCGGGCGTGCAGCGCGTCGCCCTCGCTTTCCAGAGAATTGACGCCGACCAGATCGCTGGGTATGGACTTGGCTTTTTTGAAGTTTTTCAGCTCGCCCACCGCGCCTTCCAGCGCACCGCAGCAGCTGACGATGAGCCGGGCAAATTCCACCGCTTCGGGGCGAATGGCGCGCACATCAAACATGAACAACCGCTGCATCACATCGTCGATGGCGTCCACCACGTCATCCAGCGCCTGAGAAAGCGCCACCACGTCCTCCCGCTCGATGGGTGTGATGAACTCCTTGGCCAAATGGCGGGTCATCTCGTGCTTGGTCATATCCGCGTCGTTTTCAATATGGTGCAGCTCCTCTACCCGGCGAGAGACTTCCTCATAACGAAACTCGCGCAAAAAACGGTACAGATAGTCCGCCGCGCAGCTGGCTGCCTCAGCGCTGGCGCGAAAATATCCAAAGTAATCTACGGGTTCATGCTTTTTCCATGCCATGATTCATTCATGCTCCTTTATGCTGTAAAGATACGCAAAAACAGTTTTGTCACCAAATATCCCAACGCGCCGCACCCCGGGAAGGTGAGAACCCAGGCCAGCGTCATATCCCGCACAATGCTCCAGTCTACCGCCGACAGCCGCCGGGAAGCGCCCACGCCCATCACCGCGGTGGTTTTCGTGTGCGTGGTGCTCACGGGGATGCCCGTGAGGGAGGAGAACAGCAGGCAGCCTGCTGCGGCCAAATCGGCGGCGAAGCCCTGATAGGGCTGCAGGCGCACCATGTCCATCCCCACCGATTTGATGATGCGGTACCCGCCGATGGAGGTGCCCAACGCCATGACCGCCGAGCAAAGCACCATCAGCCACAGCGGGATTTGAAACTCGGTTACCGTGCCCTGACCGCGGGATAAAAACATCCCCAGCAGGAAAACGCTCATGAACTTTTGGCCGTCCTGCGCGCCGTGCAAAAAAGCCATGGCCGCGCCGCCGGCGATCTGCGCCCGGCGAAAAAGGACGCCGGTGCCCCGCCGGTCATGCCGCCGGAAAAGCCCTTCCAGCAGCCGCGCCGCGCCAAAGCCCGCCGCAAACCCCAAGCCGGTGGAGAGCAGCAGACCATAAATGACCTTGATCCATTCGGCACCGTTGATGCCCGAAAAGCTGCTGTGCAGCGCAATGGCCGCGCCCGAAAGCCCGGCAATGAGCGCGTGGCTTTCGCTGGTGGGGATGCCCAGGCGCCAGGCGGCCACGGCCCACACGACGATGGCAAAAAGCGCCGCGCACAGCGCGATGGACGCTTCCCGCGCATTGCCGCCGAAATCCACCATGTTGTAGATGGTCATGGCCACCTTGGAGTTGATCATGGTCATGACCAGTACGCCTAAAAAGTTGCATACCGCGGCCATCATGATAGCAGAGGAGGCCTTCATCGCCCGGGTGGATACGCAGGTGGCGATGGCGTTGGGAGCGTCGGTCCAGCCGTTGACCAGAATGACGCCCAGGGTCAGCACAGCTGTCAACGCGCTCATGGGGTTGGAAAGCTGCTGTAAAAAATCGCCCAGCGCCACGTTCATCGGGCATCACCGTCGGCATTCTCCGACTTTCCGCCCAGAAAGTGATCAAAGCAATACGCGCCGAGGAACCCTGCCGCCAGCAGCAGCGTGTTCACCAGCTGCTGCACATCCCAGGTGATCCCCGGAAAAATGAGCACCATGGATACGAGCAGAAAACCCAGCACGCAGTAATAGGCATACCCCCGCACCCGGGTAAACAGCCAGCGCACCAGACGAATGATCAGCAGCCCGCACACCAGACAGCCCGCGCCCAGACATAGCAAAATGACGATGTTCCGATCGGCCACCGCGGCCAGCGCTGCCTGATACCATCCCAGATACAGCAGGATGAAGGAGGTGGAGATGCCGGGAACGATGGCGCCGATGGCGATGATGGCACCGGCGATCAGCGCCTGAACGGGGGAAAGGGCCAACGCCTGAGACGCCGCCTGCACGGCGGTCTCGCTGCCGCGATCCAGCAGCATCATAGCCGCGGCCAGCGCCGCGCCGCCCAAAGCCGCCCAAAGCCATCTGACCCGAAAGCCGCCTTCGTTGGCCTCCCGCAGAAAGCCGGGGATGCCGCCGGCAATCAGGCCGATGAACAGATACATGATGGGAGTCTGATATTGCCCCATGAGTCGGCTGAGCACCAGCGAGCCCAGGAACAGACCGATCACGCCGCCAATTCCCAAAGGAAGCAAAAACAAAACGTTTTTCTTTATGTCAGAGAAGAAGTTTGCCACCGCATCCAGCAGCGGACGATAAATGCCCAGCGTGACGGCCAGCACGCCGCCGCTGACGCCCGGCAAGATGCAGCCCAGGCCGATGAGCACACCGGCCAAGCCGTGCCGCAGGACACGGTTCCACTTTTTCGTCGGCTTTTTCATGCACAGTCCTCCAGGTTTCACGGTTTTTCCTATGCCTATGTGCGGGCACTGCGCCGCATACGGCCTAGGATTACTCTTTAAGACTAATCAATACGGCACAAAGGCGGCGTAAAGACCCGGGGGAGAAAAAGAAAGAAACCGTTAAGAAAGCGAGCTGTAAATGCGCATAAAAAAAGCCGGACGCAGCAGCGCCCGGCCAAAACAAAGACCCTTTACGGAAGCTTTTTTCCGGCGGATAAATAAAGCTCGTACCATTCCTGGCGGGTGAGACGCACTTCGCAGGCCTGGGCGATCTGCGCCAGGCGCTCCGGGTTGGTGGTGCCCACCACCGGCTGCATTTTGGCGGGGTGCCGCAGGATCCAGGCAATGGCGATGGCCGAGGGCGTCACCTCGTATTTTTCGGCCAGCGCATCCACCACACGGTTGAGCGCGGGGAAGGCGGGATCCCCCAAAAACACGCCCTCAAAAAAACCGTACTGGAAGGGGGACCAGGGCTGTATGGTGATGTCGTGCAGGCGGCAGTAATCCAGCACGCCGCCGTCATGGTCCAGCGAAAGCGGGCCTTCCATGTTGACGTGGATCCCCTTGTCCACCATGCCGGCGTTGGTGAGGCTGAACTGAAGCTGGTCAACGGCAATGCGCTGGGGCAGCCACCGCCGCAGCAGCTCCATCTGCCCCGGGTTTTGATTGCTCACCCCGAAAAGCGATACCTTGCCCGCGGATTCCAGCCGGGTAAAGGCTTCGGCCACCTCTTCGGGCTCCATCAGCGCGTCGGGGCGGTGGAGCAGCAGCGCATCCAGCTGTTCCACGCCCAGGCGGGCAAGGCTGCCGTCCACCGCGTCCAAAATGTGTTCGCAGGAAAAGTCATAATACCCCTGGCGGATGCCGCACTTGCTCTGGATGCGCATTTGCGCGCGCAGCGCGGGCTCCCTGCGCAGCAGCGCGCCAAAGCGTGCCTCGCAGGCGCCGCCGCCGTAGATGTCGGCATGGTCGAAGTAGTTGATGCCGGCGTCCAGCGCCGTGTGCACCAGGCGAGAGAGCTGACCGTCCTCCAGCGATGAAATGCGCATGCAGCCCAGCGCAATGCGCGAGGCGGGCGCGCCGCCCAAGACAAAGGTATCCATGCAAAGACCTCCTTGCGTTATTCGCCCAGCAGACTCATCTGCCGTGTTTCGTAGGGTGCCCGTATGGCGGCGGAAATATCCTCCATCCGCCACAGCAGCCCGGCGCTTTGGCAAGCCCGGACAAAGCGGGAAAAGAGCGTGTCGTTATCGGGCACGGTGCAGTCGTAGCGCTCGCCGTAAGTTTCCAGGGTGCGGCGCGCCGCGTCGGGAAATTGGCGCTCGAGATGGTTCAAATAGTAGGCGCGCTGGTTTTGGCGCAGCGTTACGCCGAAGTTCTCCCCGGGGTAGATCCACTTTGCGCCGCTCTCCCGCGCTGCGTCCACAAGGGAGAGGATGTTCTCCGGTGTGTCGTTGATAAAGGGCAAAATGGGCATCAGCAATAGCCCGCAGGAAACGCCCGCGGCGCTCAGCTGCTTTAGGGCGGCAAAACGCCGCGACGAAGGGCACACGTGCCGCTCGATACGCCGGGACAAAGCGTCGTCGGCGCAGGTGATGGTAAAATTCACCACGGCGGGAGCCTTTTCGGCCACCCGCAGCAGCATATCCGTATCTCGGGTCACCAGCTCGCTCTTCGTGTCTACCACCGCGCCGAACCCGTAGCGGGCGAACAGCTCCAGCGCTCGGCGGGTGAGAAGCTGCTCCCGCTCAAAGGGGTTGTAGCTGTCGCTCATGGAGCCGGTGATGACCACGCCCCGGCGGCGGCGCGAGGCAAGTTCTCTTTCCAAAATGTCCAGCGCATGGTCCTTTGCCCGCACCGTATCAAAGTTTTCCACATGATAGCATTCGCTGCGGCTGTCGCAGTAAACACAGCCGTGGCAACAGCCGCGATAGAGGTTCATCGTGTAATTGGAGGCAAACCACCCCGGCTCCCGGTAGGCAGACAGGATGGTTTTGACGGGCACGGTTTGCATAGGCGGCGGCTCCTTTAGGGTTCAAAGGGATGTTCTTTTTCGTATTCCAGCAATCGGCAGGCATCGTCGTCCTCCAAAGCGTGTTCGCCCGAGAGGCTTTCCCAATGGTGACGAAGCTCATGGCGCAGGGTTCTGCGCAGCGCGGCGCGCAGCGTTTCGTCGCTACCGCCGGCATATACGCGGACAAACGAGCCGTAATACAGCACGACACGCCGCCCGGTTCCCCAGTGCAGCTGGTATTCGCCCAGAATAAACAGATCGCCGGCAACGTTTTTGGGGTGCAGATGAACGTGGGGCGATACGATCACGCCGCCGTTCAGCTCACGAAACAGCTCGTCGGGCAGCACGTCCATCTCTTCCTGCAGCAGGGCGGAGAATTCCTCCTGTGTTACCATGCCAGCCCTTTTTGCGCCAGATAGGCGCGCAGCGCAGGCACATTGCTGCTTGTCATGGCGCGGGGCAGCGCATCGGGCGCAAAGAAACGAAGCTCTTCCACCTCATCCCACTGCGGCGTAAGCGTCCCCGAATATTGCTTGCAGACAAAAACCACGTCGATGGTGGAGACCTGATCGCCGTTGGGATAGGTGTAGCGCAGCTCAGGGCCGGAAAACACGCCCAGCATGGTCAGTTCCCGGGCGCACAGCCCGGTTTCCTCCAGCAGCTCGCGCCGCGCCGCGTCCTCCACCACTTCGTAAAGCTCCACCGAGCCTCCGCAGTAGCCCAAAAGATGGTTATCCGCCCGTCTCTGCAGCAGGACCTCTCCTTTGTCATTTTCCACGATCACGCTGGCGCCGCATTGCAGCAGGGGACGGTGCCCCACCAATTGGCGTAGGTCCATAATATATCCGCTCAAAACAGGTTCTCCTTTTTGGTTTCAGTCGGCTTCTTCCAGATAGGTGAGGCGAGAGCCGTCCTCGCTGAACGTAGAGCGGCAGGCGATGGGC
>JAQUVY010000112.1 GCA_028693155.1 Eubacteriales bacterium | reverse complement strand
CAAGAGACGGCGCAGCTGACCTGGGCCATGGCCCGATCGGGAGAAATGGTGGATCTGTCCTCCATTGCCGGCGTTAAGGTGGACAAGCACTCCACCGGGGGCGTGGCCGATACCACCACATTGGTGGTGGCGCCCATGGTGGCGGCCTGCGGGCTGCCGGTGGTAAAAATGTCCGGCCGCGGGCTGGGGCACACGGGCGGCACGGTGGACAAGCTGGAGAGCGTGCCGGGGGTGCGCGCCCAAGGCACCATGGAAGAATTTCTGGCGTTGGCACGCCGCACCGGCCTGGCCGTGGTGGGGCAGTCGGCCGAGCTGGCACCGGCGGATAAGCGCATGTACGCCCTGCGGGATGTGACGGCAACGGTGGACAGCATCCCCCTTATCGCCTCTTCCATCATGAGCAAAAAGCTGGCGGCGGGCTGCGACGCCATCGTGCTGGATGTCAAGTGCGGCAGCGGCGCGTTTATGGAGAGCCGGGAAGAGGCGCAGGCGCTGGCTCGGGCCATGGTAGCCATCGGCAGGCACGCCGGGCGAAACACGGTGGCCATCGTCAGCGATATGAGCCAGCCGCTGGGGCGCGCCGTGGGCAACGCTCTGGAGGTGGCCGAGGCGCTGGAGCTGCTGGAGGGCAAGCACGGTTCGGGCCGGCTGATGCAGATGTGCTGCGCGCTGGGCGAGCAGATGCTGCTGCTGGGCGGCGCGGCGCAAAACCGGGAGGATGCCCGCTCCATGCTGCAAAAGACCGTTTCCGACGGCAGTGCCCGCGCCAAATTATTGGAAATGCTGGCGCATATGGGCGCCGAGCAAAGCTTTTTGGATGCGCCGGGTGAGCTGGTGCAGGGCGTGGAGCGCGTGGCCGTGCCCGCGTTGCGCGCAGGCTGGGTCACCGCCATGGACACAAAGGAGCTGGGGCGGGCGGCGCAGATTCTGGGCGCGGGTCGCCTGCGCAAGGAGGACGTCATCGACCCCATGGTGGGGTACGTCATGGCGGTCAGCCTGGGCGACCATGTGGAGGAAGGACAGCCGCTGGCCACGCTTTTTGTGCGCGCGCAGGGTGAAAAAGCCCGGGAGGCGGCTCATATTCTGACCCGAGCCGTCACCCTTTCGGACACGGCGGCGCAGGTGCCGCCGCTGGTATACGCAACCATTACGCAGGAGGAAGCAATATGAAGAAGATCACCAAGGTGGTTATCCCGGCGGCGGGCTTGGGCACGCGCTTTTTGCCGGCCACCAAGGCGCAGCCCAAGGAAATGCTGCCGGTGGTGGATAAGCCCACCATCCAGTATTTGATCGAAGAGGCCGCCGCCGCGGGGGTGCATGATGTGCTCATCATCACCAGCCGCAATAAGCGTGCCATTGAGGATCACTTTGACCGCTCGGTGGAGCTGGAGCTGCTCCTGCAGGAAAAGCATAAGGACGACACGCTGGAGCAGGTGCGCGCCATCTCCGACATGGCGAATATTTTCTATATTCGCCAAAAGCAGGCGCTGGGGCTGGGACACGCCATTTTATGCGCCAAGGAGTTTATCGGCGATGAGCCCTTTGCCGTTATGTTGGGCGATGACATTGTGCATTCTCAAACCCCCTGCCTGAAGCAGATGATCGACTGCTATGAAACCTACGGCGGCAGCGTCATCGGCGGGCAGAGCGTGCCGTGGGATGAGGTATCGCGCTACGGTATTATTGCGGGGCAGGACGTGGCAGACAACGTGAAGCGGGTGACCCGCCTGGTGGAGAAGCCTGCCCGTGAGGAGGCGCCCAGCAACCTTGCCGTGTTGGGGCGTTATGTGCTGGACGGCGGCATTTTCCCCTTGCTGGAGCAGACCAAACCCGGCAAGGGCGGGGAGATTCAGCTGACCGACGCGCTGGATGAGCTGGCAAGGCGGCAAAGCGTATACGCGCTGAACTTTGAGGGACGCCATTATGACATCGGCAACAAGCTGGGCTTTTTGCAGGCCACGGTGGAATACGCGCTGCGCGATGAACAGGTCAGCCAGGCGTTTCGCCGCTATCTGACCGATATTTTGGAGCAGGAGATAAAAAAATGACCGTTTTAATTCAAAACGCGCACATCCTTACCATGGATCACCGCAGGGAGATCGTCGGCGGCGCGCTGCTGGTGCGGGAGGGGAAGATCGCTTTTGTGGGGGAAGAAAGGGACCTGCCTGCCCAAACAAAGGCCGACCGTGTCATTGATGCCCGAGGCGGCGTGGTGATGCCGGGTTTCATCAATGCCCACACGCATTTGGCCATGACGCTGCTGCGCGGGTATGGCAGCGATCTGAACCTGCAGGATTGGCTGTTTCAGAAGATCTTTCCCGCCGAGGATCGCCTGCTGCCGGGAGACTGCGGCGCGGCCGGCGACCTGGGCATTGCCGAAATGCTGCTGGGCGGCACGACGGCCTTTTTGGATATGTATATGTTTATGGAGGAAACCGCCGAGGCGGTGAAGCGCAGCGGCATTCGTGCCGTGCTCAGCCGGGGTCTGACCGCAGGGGACGCCTTTGAAGAGAAGCTGGCGGAGGCCGTGCGTCTGCATACCGACTGGCACGACACCTGCGACGGCCGCATCCGCGTGATGCTGTGCGTTCATGCCGAGTATACCAACAACGAGCAGACCGTGCGGCGCATTGCGGAGGAAGCCAAAAAGCTGGGCGTGGGCATCCATGTGCACGTTTCCGAAACGGACAGCGAGACAAAGGGCTGCCTGGAGCGGCACGGGGTCACCCCGGCGCAGTGGCTGGACAGTCTGGGTGTGTTCGATGGGCCGGCGGTTGCGGCGCACTGCGTGTGGCTCACCCCGCAGGACGAGGAGCTTTTTGCCCGCAAGGGCGTCAGCGTCGTCCATAACCCCGGCAGCAACATGAAGCTGGCCAGCGGCGTGTGCCCGGTGCAGGAGCTGCTGAACCGGGGCGTGAACGTGGCGCTGGGCACCGACGGAGCCTCCAGCAACAACACGCTGAACATGCAAAAAGAGGTTTACCTTGCCGCGCTGCTGGGCAAGCTATCGGCGCTGGACCCCACGGCGGTGGACGCCTACACCGCGCTGGAAATGGCGACGGTGCGGGGCGCCAAGGCGCTGGGCATTGACGACGTGTGCGGTGTGCTGCGCGAGGGCATGGATGCGGATCTGATCCTGTTTGATACCTGCGCGCCCTGGTGGTCGCCGGTGAGCGACGCGGCGGCGCAGGTGGTGTACGCCGCGTCCCAGGAGGACATTCGCCTGACCATGGTGCGGGGCGAGATCCTGATGGAGGATCGGGTGGTAAAGACGGTGAATGTGGCCGCGGCCAAAGCAGCGGTGGAACACGCCGTGGAGCATTTGTACGAATGAAGCAAAGGGGAGAGAGATACGTGCGAAAAACAGCGTTATTTCTGGCGGCGGTGCTGCTGTGCGCCGGTCTTGCGGGGTGCAAAGCCGGTGAAAAAGAGGTGACCGCCCAGGCGGCGGAGAAGCCCGCGTCCAACCTGCCCGGTTATTACGCGGCAGAGCAGGCGCTTTCGGGCGGGCGGGAGCTTTACGGGCAAAACTTAAGCGACATTCAGGTGAGCAGCGACAGCGGAGATACGGTCATTACGCTGAACTTTATGAGCGGCAGCCTGCAGCTGGGCATGGAGGAAACGGCCTCGGCCGGTGTGCCTTCCTATACGACCTCGCACATTGCCGGGCTGAACCGCCTGGTGCTGCACATTCAGGGGTTGATCTTCTGGGACTACAAGGTGTTTAAGGACGAGCTGAACAGCACACCGGTCAACGGAATTTTGCAGGAGGTTCCCATCAACACCGAGGAGACCCGCCTGTACATCAGCATCAAAGATGAATACGCCTATCAAATCAGCGAGCAGGGGAACAAGCTGATCATTCGCCTGCGGGCGCTGAACAAGGCCGACGATGTGAAGTGGTACGCCACGATGAACGCCTTTAATGAATACAGCGACGGCCTGCTGCCCGAAACGCTGGGCTTGACCCCTACCTTGAGCAGCGACCGCGTCAACGCGGTGATGATTTCCCAGCCCTTTGACACGCAGGAAGCGGCGGAGGCCTTTGCCCAGGAGCTGAAAAGCGGCATTCAGGCGCTGCCCGATGGGGAAGACGCGGATATGCTCAAGGAGCTTAAGGCCATGACGGTGGGCGTGGTGAAGCTGGCCAACAGCCAACTGCCCGATTTCAGCGAGCAGGGTGCGCTGGAGGCGCTGAGCCAGTCCAACGTGCTGCAAAGGGGCGACACGGCGCAGGGCGCGCCGGCGCTGGTGAGCAACGGTCGGTTCTTGTGCTATACGCCCGATGCGGCCAGCTATGTGTTTGCGCGCCCCTTCTTCCTAAGCGATGAAGACGGCGGCATGACCATTTATGAAAAGATATACACCAGCACCGTGGGCGAGGATGTGCCCCAGCTGCTGCTGGAATTCGAGTTTGTGTCGGTCACCCAGGCGCGTTTTTCGCCGGATGGGCAGTATCTGGCCTTTTTGGATCAGACCAGCATGACGCGCTCGTTGTACATTTATGACCTGGCCAACCAGACCCTCATCGCCGCGGCGGAGGAGGGCATGGGCGACGACACGGCGGCCTTTGCCTGGGCGGGCAGCGGACACACGCTGTATGCCATCAGCGGGGAGCTGGACGTGCTGGAGCTGATGAAGCTGGAGATCGGCGGCGGCGCAGACGGCGCGAACGCCGTTTCCCGCGTGGGCAATATGGAGCTGACGTCGGGCGATATGGATCTGGCGGGGGATACCATCTACGTTGCCCAGAGCGGCGGCGAGTGGGAGGACGGCATTTACGCCATCAACACCGGCACGGCGGCGCACGAGAAGGTGTGCGATGGGTACAGCTTCCTGCTGAACAAAAAGGATGGACGCCTGCTGGTGATGGAGGACGCGCAGGACGGCGCGTATAACCTCAAGGTGGTAACGCCGGCCGACGGAAACGTCATGAAGGTGGCGGAAAACCAGGACATCGGCGAGGTGGCCTGGGACGCGGACGGCAGCTATATTTACTACACGGTGTTTGACAGCCAGACCGGCGACGCCCAGTACCCGGTGACGCTGTATCAGTTTAAGCTGGGCGAGGCGCAGGCGCAGATGCGGTTGGTGAACGGCCAGCTCTTCGGCGCGGGCAGCGGCGGTCAGGTCCTTATGGTGTATGTGTACAGCCAAAACGGCCAGTTTATCCCCGTGACCTATGTGCTGGACATGGCGGCGCAGGAATAGACTGCAAAGCAAAAAGCATCCCGGGCATGCCCGGGATGCTTTTTTTGCTGCCGGTGGTTACGAAAGGTAATCGCCGATGGGATTGGTGTTGTATTGCTTGATGATCTTGAGGATAATGGAACCGTCGCTTTGCACGCTCTCTTGCGTGATGCGGTATTTCGTGCGGTTTTTATCCAGACCGGCCTTGTAATGTGCCACTTCTTCATTGACCTGTTTTATCGCGTAGTCGTGCCCAAGATCTTCCTTGAGCTGAAAGTGTAAAGTCTGGCAAATGCAGGCTGCTTGGATGCGCTTCATGTTTTCACCTCCCTTACGACGGCCGCGCGGGGCGTCAGGACTCAGGTTGATTTCAATATAATTTTAGCATAATGGAAAAAACAATTTCAAATGATTTTTTGTATAACATAGTAAAAAAGCCAAGGCGTAGATGGCCATAAAGAAATAAGTCATCCGATGATAAAACAATGTGAGCTTTTTCGCTTTTGAGAGGTTTGATGAGTCTAATGCGCAGATGAACAAAAAAACGCCGGAAGCTTTCGCTCCCGGCGCTTTGAAAAGTTGAGTTTAGTCGTTAAAAAGGTGATCGTGCACCGCGTCCAGCGCGTACACGCTTTCAGGCAAGGCCTCCCGCCCGATCCAGCGGCCGTTGGTAAAGTCGGGTACATCGACCGCGGCGCTGCCCAGCGCGATGGACTGCTCGCTTAAGCTGGTGACCGCCATCCATGCCGCCGTGTCGTACACGTCAATGGGGGTGGGGGTGCCGTTTTGCACGCTCTCAACAAAGGCGCGCAGCACCAGAAAGTCCATGCCGTCGTGACCGCCGCGCAGGCCGTAGTTCTCGTAGGCCTTCCACAGAGGATGGTCGTACTGCGCCCGGTAGTTGGAGAAGGGTTCCCAGATCTCGGGTGCCCAATAATTCTCCCGCTCGGGGGACAGGCCGGAGATAAACACCGAAGCGTTGTCCTCCATCCAGATGCCGTTGGTGCCCTGCACCAATCCACCGCGGGAATAAGGGCGGGGGGAGGAGCAGTCGTGGGTGAGCACGATGGTTTCGCCGTTGGCGCACTGGATCATGGTGGTCACCACGTCGCCCTCGCGGAAAGCGGCCTGCGCCAGCGCGTGGTCGGGGCGGTTTTTCTGCATCCACAGATGCATCCCGCGCGCTTTGCTGGCCATGGAGGTCAGACGTACCATGCGGTTGCCGCGGTTCAGCTCCAGCACCTTGCTGATGGGGCCCAGCTCATGGGTGGGGTACAGCTCGCCGTTGCGGTGCAAAAAGTTCTCCTGGCGGTAATGGCGGTTGATGTCGCCGTTGCCCACCTCGTCGCGCAGGTCGTGATGATAGCCGCCCTGGCAGTGAAGAATTTCGCCGAACAGGCCTTTTTTCACCATGTTCAGCACCTGCATCTCGTCCCGGCCGTAGCAGCAGTTTTCCAGCATCATGCAGGGCAGCCCTGTTTTTTCCTGCGTGCGCACCAACTGCCAGCATTCCTCCAGAGAGGACGCGCCGCCCACCTCCATGGCCACCGGGTATCCGGCGTTCATGGCGTCCACGGCGATGCGGATGTGCGTGGTCCAGCTGGTCATGATGATGACGGCATCCACGTCCTTGCGCTCCAGCAGCTTGTGATAATCCTCGCAGCCAAAGGGCAGCGTGCCCTTCGCTTCGCGCACCTTGGCGCACGCCGCCTGCACGCGGTCTTCGTAAACGTCACACACCGCGGTGACGGTCACATCTTCCATATCCAGCAGCACGCCCAGCTGAGACGTTCCGCGGCACCCCAAGCCAACCACGCCCAAGCGCAGGGTAGTTCCGGTTTGAAAAATCATAACAGGCCTCCTGTTTTCATGATAAGAACATTATAAAGCGGCAGCCGGAGCTGCCGCAACAAACTTTTCATGAAGCAATTTACACAATTCGATTATTTCAGGTCTTCCAGCTGCATGTCGCCGAACTTGATCCAGCCTTTTTTGCGCATAAACTCGGAAATGCACAGCGACAGCACCGAGGGTAGCACAAAGCACATGACGATGATGAGCGTTACGGTCAGCCAAACGGGCGTGGTTTGCGACATGACCGTGTATGCCCCGATGGGACCCACCAACCCGGAGGTGCCCATGCCGGCACCCATGCTGTTGTTGGTCATGCGCAGCACAAAGGTGGAAATGGG
>JAQUVY010000111.1 GCA_028693155.1 Eubacteriales bacterium | reverse complement strand
TCAGGGCCGGAAAACACGCCCAGCATGGTCAGTTCCCGGGCGCACAGCCCGGTTTCCTCCAGCAGCTCGCGCCGCGCCGCGTCCTCCACCACTTCGTAAAGCTCCACCGAGCCTCCGCAGTAGCCCCAAAGATGGTTATCCGCCCGTCTCTGCAGCAGGACCTCTCCTTTGTCATTTTCCACGATCACGCTGGCGCCGCATTGCAGCAGGGGACGGTGCCCCACCAATTGGCGCAGATCCATAATATATCCGCTCAAAACAGGTTCTCCTTTTTGGTTTCAGTCGGCTTCTTCCAGATAGGTGAGGCGAGAGCCGTCCTCGCTGAACGTATAGCGGCAGGCGATGGGCAAAAGCGCGTTTTCATTTTGGCAATAGCTCTGCACGAAATAGTCTGGCTTGTAATATTGCTGCTTTTCCCAGGCGCCGGTCACCCCGGGCTCCCAGAAATAGGCGGCAAAGTCATCGGCCAGCGCGAAAACATATTGGGTTTGCGCAGCATCCTGCACCGTGACGTACCAGCACTTGCCCCAGAAATCGCGATCGCCCCCCCACCAGCTGAAGCGTGTCTTCCCCGGCCGGGAGATCGGCCTGCCCGCAGTAGGTTTGGCCAAGGCCGCAGCCCGCGAGGATCAGCGACAACGCGACACATAACAGCACACTTAAGATAGGTGTTTTGCGCATGGTGTCCCTCCGTTGATTCATGACTCTATTTTATCACATTGCGCACGGGTTGGCCACGCGTTTGGGGTGCTAAATCGCCCTGGGGCAGGCGGACAAAAAATGGGTTGACAGACCCGGGGAGCAATATTATAATGCAATTCATTAGATAGTCTAACTAATTATGTAAAGAAGGGCGGCGTTCCCCATGCTGGATGACTACGGTAAGCAGATCAACGAAGTGATGGTCAGCATCTATGACTCGGTGCAGCGCGTGGAGCAGGGAATGCTGAACAACACCAAGCTGAACCTGAGCATCAGCGAAATGAACATTCTGGAGATCATCGGAAAAAGCCGCGAGGAAGGCTGCTCGGTCAGCCACATTGCCCGGGGTCTGAAGCTGACGCTGCCCACCATCACGGTGGCGGTGAAAAAACTGGAGGAGAAGGGCTATGTGGAGAAGGTGCGCTCGGCGCAGGACGCCCGCCGCCTGAGCATCGTGCTGACGCACCGGGGCAAAAAGGCCGACGCGGTGCACCGCTATTTCCACGAGCAGGCGGTGCACGCCTGCCTTCGGGGCATCGAGCCGCAGGGAAGAACTGCCGTACTTGCCGCTATGAGAAACCTAAACGATTTTTTGCAGAAAACTTATTCAGAAAAGGTGCAGAAATGATAATTGCCGGAACGGGCAGTGCGCTGCCCACTCAAGTTGTAACCAACGATCAGCTCACGGAGTTTTTGGACACCAGCGATGAATGGATCTCCACCCGCACGGGCATTCGCACCCGGCACATCCTGGGGGAGGAAAAGCTGGAGAATCTGGCCGCCGCCGCCGCCCGCAGCGCGCTGGAGCAAAGCGGCGTTTCGCCGGAAGAGCTGGACTTTATCCTGTGCTCCAGCGTATATAACGACTACATGGCGCCTTCCATGGCCTGCATCGTGCAGGGGCTGGTGGGTGCCACCTGCCCGGCGATGGATCTGAACGGTGCCTGCGCCGGCTTTATCTACGCGCTTTATACGGCGCAGGCTTATTTAAAAGCGGGCTGCCGCAATATTTTGATCGTATGCGCCGAAACGCCCACCAAAATGGTGGACTGGACCAACCGGGCGACCTGCGTGCTCTTTGGAGACGGCGCGGGGGCGGCGGTGGTGCGCGCCGGGGGAGAGGATCTCTCCTTTGTGCTGGAGAGCCAGAGCCGCACGGAAGTGCTGGTGGGCTACAATCCGCCCAGCAACTGCCCCTATACCCCCCACCAGCCGGCGGCTCAGCCGCTTTTCATGAACGGGCAGGAGGTATACAAGTTTGCTGTTTCCACAGCGACTCGCGGTATGCAGCGGCTGCTTGCGGAAAACGGTCTTACCTGCGATGACATCGGACATTTCGTGCTTCACCAGGCCAATCTGCGCATTGTGGAAGCGGTGCGCGCCCGCATGAAGCAGGACAAAGATAAATTCCCCACCAATGTGGAGCGTACGGGAAACACTTCCTCAGCCAGCGCGCTGATCCTGCTGGACGAGCTGAACCGCGCGGGAGCCCTGCAAAAGGGCGAGCGCATCGCCCTGAGCGCCTTTGGCGCGGGGCTGACTGCCGGCGCGGCGCTGCTGCGCTGGCAGCTGTAACGGCATCAACGGCCAAACGGCCGATGCAGCAATTATAGATTATATTTTATGGAGGGAAAACACCATGACTACTTTTGAAAAAATCGCCAACATTCTGAAGGACTACATCAACTGCGACCTGGACGACATCAAGCCCGAGACCACTTTTGAGAGCCTGAAGATCGATTCTTTGGACATGGTGGAGATCATCATGAACCTGGAAGAGGAATTCTCGGTCACCGTTGAGGATGTCAGCGAGATCAAGACCGTAGGTCAGCTGGTGGAGATCATTGAGGAGAACCGCAAATAATGATCGAAACGCGCGTTTGTAAAGCCTTTGGGCTGCAATACCCCATTTTTCAGGGCGGTATGGCCTGGGTATCCGACGCCGCGCTGGCCAGCGCCGTATCCAAAGCGGGCGGACTGGGCATTATTTCGGCCATGAACGCCGACGCCGATTATCTGCGCGGGCAGATCCGCGCCTGCAAAGCCGAGGTGGGCGAGCTGCCCTTTGGCGTGAACATCATGCTGATGAGTCCCCATGCCGACGAGGTGGCCCAGGTGGTCATCGACGAAGGCGTGCCGGTGGTGACCACCGGTGCGGGGCTGCCCTCGCGCTACCTGCCGGCGTGGAACGCGGCGGGGATCAAGGCTGTGCCGGTGGTGCCCTCTGTGGCCATCGCGCGCAAGGTGGAGCAGCAGGGCGCTGCCGCCGTCATCGCCGAGGGCGGCGAGTCGGGCGGCCATGTGGGTGACCTGACCACCATAGTGCTGGTACCCCAGGTGGCCGATGCGGTGGACATCCCTGTGCTGGCCGCCGGCGGCATTGCCGACGGACGGGGCGTGGCCGCGGCGTTCATGCTGGGCGCCGAGGGCGTGCAGTGCGGCACCCGCTTTCTCACCGCCGTTGAGTGCACCGTGCATCCCAACTATAAAAAGAAGATTCTGGCGGCGGGGGATATCTCCACCATCACCACCGGCAAGCGCCTGGGACACCCGGTGCGCGTGCTGAAAAACCAGTTTGCCCGCTCGTTTGCCGCGCTGGAATACGATTCCTCGGTGAGCAATGAGGAGATCGAGCGCTTTGGCGCGGGCGCGCTGCGCAAGGCCGCCGTGGAGGGCGATGAAAAGAACGGTTCCTTCATGGCGGGGCAGATCGCGGCGATGATCCACGACGAAAAGACCTGCCGGGAAATCATTACGGATCTGTTTGCCCAGGCCGACGAGGTGCTGGCGGGAGCGGCGAAATGGGTAAGATAGCTTTTGTTTTTGCCGGTCAGGGTGCGCAGTATCCCGGCATGGGCAAGGCGCTTTACCAGACGTCGGCGGCGGCCAAGGCCGTGTTCGACATGGCCGAGCGCCTGCGCCCGGGCACGTTGGAAACCTGCTTTTCCGGCACAAAGGAGGAGCTGGCCCAGACCCTGAACACCCAGCCCTGCTTGTTTGCCATGGATTTGGCCTGCGCCTGCGCGGCGCGGGAGGCGGGGATCGAGGCGGCGGGAGCGGCCGGTTTTTCCCTGGGGGAGACGGCGGCTGCCGCTTTTTGCGGTTTGCTGCCATATGAGGCGGCCTTTGCCGCGGTGTGTGAGCGTGCGCGTCTGATGCAGGCGTGCGGCGAGCGGCACCCCGGCGGCATGAGCGCGGTGCTGGGCTTGCCCACCTCTGAGGTGGAGGAGCTCTGCGGGCGGTTTGGCGAGGTCTACCCTGTTAATTACAACTGCCCCGGACAGACGGTGGTATCCGCGTGCCAGGAGACGCTGCCGGCCTTTGAGCAGGCGGTGAAGGCCGCCGGCGGGCGGGCGCTGCGTCTGCGCGTCAGCGCGGGCTTTCATTCTCCTTTTATGGAGGAAGCGGCGGACGCGCTGGAGCAATATCTGGGCGGCCTGTCGTTTTGCGAGCCGGAGATGCCCCTGTATGCCAACCTAACCGCGCGCCCTTACACGGCGCAAAGCGGGGCGCGTCTGCTTTCGGCGCAGGTGAAAAAGCCTGTGCTGTGGCAGCAGAGCATTGAAAACATGATTTGTGACGGCTACGACCGGTTTGTGGAGGTGGGCGCAGGCAAGACCCTGTGCGGCCTGATTGGAAAGATCAGCGAGCAGGTGACGGTCGCCCGGGTGGAAGACCCGGAGACGCTGACCGCTGCCCTGCAGATGTAATAAGGAGAGCAAATGATAGAAAACAGAATCGCGCTGGTGACCGGGGCTTCCCGGGGCATCGGGCGCGCCATAGCCCTGAAGCTGGCCCAGGAAGGCATGGATCTTGCGTTGATCTACGCGGGCAGCGAGCAGGCGGCGCAGGAGACCTGCACCCAGGCCGAAGCCTTGGGTGTGCGGGCCCGCAAGTACGCCTGCGATGTGGCGGACTTTGACGCCTGCGCGTCGCTGATGAAGCAGGTGGAGCACGATTTGGGAAAAATCAGCGTGCTGGTGAACAACGCGGGCATCACCCGCGACATGATCGCCATGCGCATGAGCGAAAGCGACTTTTCCCGCGTGCTGGATGTGAATCTCAAGGGTGCGTTTCATATGATTCGCCACGCCTATCCCCACTTGATGCGCGCGCAGGACGGCCGCATCATCAACATTTCGTCGGTCATCGGCCTGATGGGCAACGCCGGGCAGGCCAATTACGCCGCGGCGAAGGCCGGCCTGATCGGGCTGACCAAGAGCGTGGCCCGCGAGCTGGCCGGGCGGGGCGTAACCTGCAACGCCATTGCCCCGGGCATGATCGACACCGACATGACCCGTGCCATGCCCGAAGCCAAGCGCACGGCGATGACGGAAGTGATCCCCATGAAGCGCGCGGGGCAGCCCGATGAGGTGGCCGAGCTGGCTGCTTTTTTGGCATCCCCCGCAGCGGCCTATATCACCGGCACCGTTATCCCCATCGACGGCGGCCTTGCCATGTGACGAGGAGGAAAAGCATGAGACGAGTTGTGATAACCGGTGTGGGCGTCATTTCCCCGGTCGGGAACGACGTGACCACGTTTTGGAACAGCCTGTGCGCGGGCGTGTGCGGCATTGGCCGCATCACCCGCTTTGACCCGGAGGGCATGAAGGCCACGCTGGCCGCCCAGGTCAAGAATTTTGACCCGGCGCTTTACGGCATGGACACGCGCGCCGTTCGCAGAATGGATATTTTTTCCCAGTATGCCATGGCTGCCGCCCAGCAGGCGGTGGAAAACAGCGGCATTTACGGGCAGATCGAGCCGGAGCGGCTGGGTGTCTACGTGGGTTCGGGAATCGGGGGAATGACAACCTTCCTTTCGGAGACCGACAAGCTGCGGGAGAAGGGACCCAACCGCATTTCCCCGCTTTTTATCCCCATGATGATCTCCAACATTGCCGCCGGCAATATCGCCATACGCTACGACGCCCAGGGACCCTGCTTGCCCACCGTGACGGCCTGCGCCACCTCTACCCACGCGGTGGGTGAGGCGTACCGCGCCATCCTTCACGGCTATGCCGACGCGGTCATTGCCGGCGGTGCCGAGGCGACCATCAATCCCCTGGCGGTGGGCGGCTTTTCCAGCGCGCAGGCGCTGAGCACCTCGCAGGATCCCCGGCGGGCGTCGATCCCCTTTGATCGGGAACGCGCGGGCTTCGTGATGGGCGAGGGCGCGGGCATTCTGGTGCTGGAGGAGTACGAACACGCGGTGAAGCGCGGCGCAGCGGTTTTGGCCGAGGTTTGCGGCTATTCCAACACCTGCGACGCCTATCATATCACCGCCCCCAGAGAGGACGCCAAGTGCGCGGCGCGCGCCATTGCCGAGGCGGCCAAGGAGGCGGGCATCACCGACCGCGATGCGGTTTACATCAACGCCCACGGCACCGGCACGCCGCTGAACGACAAGTCTGAGACGGTGGCCATAAAAGCCGGGCTGGGCGAGAAGGCGGCCTACGCCGCCATGATCAGCTCCACCAAATCCATGACCGCCCATATGCTGGGCGCGGCGGGCGCGGTGGAAGCCATCGTCTGCGCGCTGGCCCTGCGGGACGGCGTCATTCCCCCCACCATCGGCTATGAACAGGCCGACCCGGACTGCGATCTGGACTATGTGCCCAACCAGGCAAGACAGGCGCAGGCCACGCTGGCGCTGTCCACATCCCTGGGGTTCGGCGGCCATAACGGCTGCCTGGCGTTCCGCCCGGTGAAGGCGTGAGGAGGCGGCTATGGATATTGAACTGATCAAGGAACTGGCCATGCTGGTGCGCGAGATGGAACTGGGCAGCCTGGAGGTGGAGGAAGGCGATGTAAAGATCCGCATTCAGGGGGCGCTCAGCCCGGCGGGCATACCCGCCGCGCCCATCGCCGCGCCCAGCGCAGCCCCCGCACCGGCTCCGCAGGAGGACGCCGGCATGGACTTTAACGCCATTCACACCGTAACGTCCCCCATGGTAGGGGTGTTTTACGCCGCGGTTTCCCCGGAAAAGCCGCCGTTTGTGCAGGTGGGGAGCAAGGTGAAAAAGGGCGATGTGCTGTGCATCATCGAGGCCATGAAGCTGATGAACGAGATCACCTGCGACCGGGACGGCGAGGTGGTGGACATCTGCGCCGGAAACGGCGACGTGGTGGAATACGGCCAGACGCTGTTCAAAATATTTTAGTTGGATTCGGGAGGTCATAAGCGTTGAATCGGGAAGAGATCAAAACCATCATACCCCATCGGGAACCCATGCTGCTGCTGGATGAAGTGGAGATGGAGGGCGAGTACGCTCACGGTACCTACACGGTGACCGGCGAGGAATGGTTCCTCAAGGGTCATTACCCCGGAAACCCGGTGGTGCCGGGCGTGGTGCTGTGCGAGATCATGGCGCAGACCTGCGCCATTTTGCTGGGCGATGCCCTCAAGGGGAAAACGCCTTATTACACCGGCATCGACAAGGTGCGCTTTAAGCACATGGTAAAGCCCGGAGATACGCTCCGCATCAGCGCGACGATCACCAAAAACAAGGGGAATTTCTATTTTACGACTTGTCAGGCGAGGGTGGGCGAAACGCTCTATGCCAGGGGCGAGCTTTCCTTTGCGCTGGTGGAAGGGAACTGACTTTGTTTTCGAAAATTTTAATCGCCAACCGCGGCGAAATCGCCGTGCGGATCATCCGCGCCTGCAAGGAAATGGGCGTAGCCA
>JAQUVY010000110.1 GCA_028693155.1 Eubacteriales bacterium | reverse complement strand
TAGAGGCCACGCCGTTTGTGGCGATGGACAGGGTATAGCGTGCGCTCAGCGCACGGCAAAACGCCAGTGCGCCGGGATAAAGCGTGCCGTTTCCCGTCAAGCGCCTCAAATAATATTCATTGAGCGCGTCGGCGGCCTCGTCCCTTTCCGCTCCCTGCCGGGCATCGCCCATCAGCGTCAGCAGAGCCAAAAAGCGCTGCCGCTGCAGGGCGTTCATGGTGATCTGCCCCCTCTCCAGTGCGCTCCACAGCCTTTTATTCTCCGCCCGATAGCCCGCGCACAGCGTATCCGTCGCCTCCAGCCCGGCGTGGGCAATGGTCTGGCGCAGGCTGGTTTCCTCGGCCGTGTCAAAATCAAATAACGTCCCGTCAGCGTCAAACAGCACGTGTCGGTACATCGCTTATCCTTTCTAACCAGTGCCGCCGGGGCGGCACTGGCAGCCGAAATGCCTGGAATCCCAGCGCAGTGTTGTTGCCTTGGCAACAATCACGGGAGCGGCGCAGGGAGAACCTTCCACAAGGGGTATCCACCTCTTGACCCTTTCATCGAGGAAAAGCTGCGGAAACGCCCGGGGTACCGCTCCCGAGAACCAGCAACCTGCGGCGAACTTTTTTAGCGTCAGCAAAAATCTTAGCTGCCCACGCGTTTTGCCGCCGCCTTTCGGAACACCTGCGGTGTTCCTTTCGGCATCATCGTCAGCAGGAACTCTTGACTGCCTTCGCGTTTCGCCGTAGGCGAAACGCTTCCGGGGTCTGGGGTATCCCCAGACGGGAGGGGGAATGGGGGTCGCTAGGGGGATTTGGGGGACGCGTCGTAACGTCCCCCAATCTCCCTAGCCCCCGCCGGAGGCGAGTTCTTCAAGGCGCGGTGCAGGAATCCCCATAAGGGGTAGCCATCCCTAACCAGTGCCGCCCCAGCGGCACTGGCAGTTGAAATGCCTAGAAGCCCAGCGCAGTGTTGTTGCCTTGGCAACAATCACGGGAGCGGTGATAAAACAACGTCCCCCAATCCTAGTGCTTCGGCTGTGCCGAAACACGGCTCGCGCGGAAGCGATAGGGCATTCCGCAGGAATGCCCAAATAGCGAACGCGCTTGCAGCACTTGGCTTGCTTCCGCACAAGGATTTAGCCCCCGCCGGAGGCGAGTTCTCCAAGGGGCAGCCGCCCCTTGACCCTTTCATCGGGGAAAAGCTGCCTTGCCGCTCAAAGCGTCATTCCCGAGGGCAAGCATCGTGCGGCGAACCATCCCATTTTACGTCAGCAAAAACCTTTGCTCCCCTCGTGCCTTACCAAATAGCGATCACCCTTTAGGACTTTTTCAAATAGGTATCCATCCATTGGGTGATTTCGCGCAGGCGGCGCACCCGATGCTTGGGCTTGCCGCTGCGGGACAGCTCGTGGTTCTCCCCGTGGAACAGGCACAGCCGCGCGGGCACGCCGTGCGCCTTTAGAGCGGTAAACATCTGCAGCCCCTCCGCCATCCAGCAGCGGTAATCCTCATCGCTGTGGATAAACAGCGTGGGGGTCTTCACCTGCGGCGCATAGCGCAGCGGGGACTGCTCCCAAGCCTTGTCCAGCCCTTGCCAGGGCGTGCCGCCGGTCTGGTCGGGCCCAAAGAAATAGCCGATGTCGCTGGTGCCGTAAAAGCTTACCCAGTTGGCAATGCTGCGCTGGGAAGCGGCGCAGGCAAAGCGATCGGTGTGCCCGATGATCCAGTTGGTCATAAACCCACCGTAGGAGCCGCCGGTCACGCCCATGCGCCCCCCGTCCAGATAGTCCCACTTCTCCAGCGCCTTGTCCACAAAGGTCATAATGTCCCGATAGTCCGCCTGGCCGTACTGGCCGCGAATATCGGCGAACGCGTCGCCCCGGCCGTCGCCGCCGGTGGGGTTGCAAAAGAGCACCGCGTAGCCCTGCCCGGCCCAATATTGCATCTCATGAAAAAAGTTCGTGCCGTATACGGTTTTGGGTCCGCCGTGAATGTCCAGGATCACGGGATATTTTTTCCCCGCCTCCCGACCCACCGGGGGCAAAACAAAGCCATGGATCTCCCAGCCCTTTTCCCCGGTAAATACCAGCGGCTCGGGCACGGAAAGCTCGTACTGCGGCGCGATATGGGTGTTCAGGGCGCTGACCCGCCGCTCGCCGCCGTCAAAGGAAATATGAGCGATCTCCGGACCCTCGTTTCCCCGCAGCCCCACCGCCAAAAAGCCGTTCTCCGCCGGCAAAGCCTCGCACACGGCGCCGGGCAGGCTGCCCAGCGGCACAGGCTCGCCGCCCTGCAGGCTGCCTTTCATCAAAAAGGAGCTCTCCTGAACCGTGGACAGGAAATAATAGGCGTCTCCCCGCACCCAAAGCTGAGGCTGCGCCGGGCCGCCCAGGCGAATGTCGCTGCCCACCGAGCTGTAGGCGCAAAACATTCCGCCGCCGTAGAGCAGCGTCACGTTTTTTCCGTCGGCGTCGCAGCGATACACCGAATCATTTTCGTTCATGCCCCTGCGCTTGCCCTCGTTGGCAAAAAAGAGAATGCCGCCCTCGGGCAGATAGGCGTGCAGGCCGTAGGTCGCTTGGGGAAGGGGCGAGAGCCGCCGCACGCGTCCCGTGGTTAAATCGGCCTCGCACAGCTCGTTATGATAGGGCAGCACGCCGCCTTCAAAGGCGGAGGCGAGGAAAAGCGCCTTGCGCCCATCGCCCACCACCACGTCCTCCACTGCGGTGTTTTTTTCGCTCAGCGCCGTAAGAACGCCCTTTTCATAGCGATACAGACGGCTGCGCAGGCCGTTGGTCATGCCCTGCCCGTTGCCCCAAAAGGGCACCTCATCCAGCACGGCATAATCGGCCTCTTCCTTCATGGCCTTGGCGGCACCCTGCGCGTCGCCCTCCCCGGCCAGCGCTTCCTCCCAGCGCGGGTCGCGCTGCACGGTGAGCAGCGCGTGCTCCGCATCTGCAAAAACAGCGCTCTCCACGTTTTCCTCCAGCCGAAACAGCTCTGTGGCCTCGCCGCAGGCGGGCAGCAGATAAAAAACGCTCAGCGGATACCCGTCCTTAATGCTTTGGGCGTCCTTCTTCTCCCGCACCGAGCGGAAAATAACGCCGTTTTCCACCACCCAGTAGGCCGTCACGTCTCCGGTATGGGTCAGGCGAACGGGCTTTTCTCCCTCCAGACAGTACAAATCGGAGCGATAGCGATTCTCCTCCCAATCGGTGGTTTTGCCGATGAAAAGAATCCTTTCACCCCAGCGCCCCAGTGCCGAGGGGCATAAATATTCCCCAAAGTGGTCGATAGCCACGCGCTTTGCCATATGCTTCTCCTCCCGCTTTTTATATGCTCCTATCATACCCGCGGCGGAAACAAAGGTAAAGAGGCAGGGCGGCAGAAAAAAAAGCCGGGGAAGCCCATCCCCGGCTGTCATCTTTTTTCCGGGCTTATCTGCCCGTCCACTTCAGGAATTTTTCCACCTGCTCGTCCCAGAACCTCCACTCGTGCTCAAAATCGCCCTCGTCCCAGGTCACGTCATAGCCCGCGGTTTCCAGCACGGCGCGCATCTGCGTGTTGGCGTCGTAAAGGCCGTCCCGCGTGCCGCAGCTCAAGTACACCTTGGGCAGGGGCTTGCCGCTGCGCGCCAGCGTTTGGCTCCAGGCGTAAAGATCCTGCGGCGATCCGGACAGGTTTTCCCGGTCGGGGAAAATATGCCCCAGCGGCAGGAAGGAATCGTCCCCCGTCTGGGCGTAGCGGTTGGGCACGTTCAGCGCGCCGGAAAAGCTGCCCACCGCGCAAAAGCGCTCGGGGTAATCCAGCGCGAACTTAAGAGCGCCGTAGCCGCCCATGGAAAGGCCGGCCACGTAGCAGTCCTCCCGCTTGTCGGAGATGGGCAAATAGCGCTGGGCAAACGCCCAGAGGTTTTCCATGATCTCCTTTTCCCAGGCAATGCTGCCCGGCCAGTCGGTATAAAAGCTGTTTTGCGCCGAGGGGCAAACCACCGCCATGTTGTGCTCCTGCGCAAACATTTCAATGCGCGTGTGTCGCAGCCAGTCGGCGCTGTTGCCAAAGGCGCCATGCAGCAAAAAGAGCACCGGCAGGCTGCGGTTTGCCTCGTATTGGGCGCGGGTCAACCCGCCTTGGGGATTTCGTTCGTCATATTCGGGAATGATGGCATCCACGCTGACCAGGGGCTGCCCCACATAAAACTGCAATCTTGCCATGTTATTCGCCCTCCTCGATAAACGGCGCTCTCTTCAGCGGCAGCCAATCCAGATATTGCTTCAGCGCCACATCCCAATAATCAAAGTTGTGAGCGCCGGGTCGCTCGGTCCAGGTGTGGTCCAGCTTCAGCGCGCGGAAATGGTTGCGGGCCGACACGTTAAAATCCCAGGTGAAGTCCTCGGTGCCCACGGTCTGAAACATCCTGGGGATGTCCGCTCCCCGGGCTTTCAGGTCGGCGGCCATGCCCAGCACGTCGCGGTCGGTGCCGGCGATAGGCACATCAAAGCGCGGCTGTCCCTTGTGCATACGGTTGATATCCATCTGCACATCCACCGGGCTGGAGAAGCTGCCCACACAGGCATAGTTCTGCGGATAGTTCAGCGCCACGCGGTAGGAGAAATAACCGCCGTAGCTCAACCCCGCAATAAAGTTGTCTTCCCGGCGGCGGGAAATGGGGAACAGCCGCCCGATAAAAGCGGGAAGCTCCTTGGCCACATAGGCAAAGGTGTCCATATCCGGCCGGTTGGAAACGAAATCCCGCAGGGTGGGCATCACCACGATCAGCTGCGCCGTGTTGCACGCCCGCTGAATCATGGCGTCCATGGGCCAGGCCGTGTGGTCGTCCCCTCCGCCGTGCATCAGCCAAAGCACCTGATATTTTTCTCTTTTGTCGTAGGAATCGATTTTTTTCATTTTTCCCGTCTCCGCCACCGGCAGGGCAGAGGGAAGAAACACCGAAATGTCTTCCTGCCCGCGAAGAAATTTTGAGCCAAAGGTCAGCCGAACATACGCCATGGAAACGCTCCTTTCGATTTGGTGTTTTGTTATAGTTCTAACTATTATTATACAATCCCATTTTCTGCTTTTCAAAGGTTTTTTAAAACGATTTCATTTTTTAAGATGCCGCAAAAAAATCCCGGCTTGAGAAAAAGCCTTTTGCGCTTTTCTTAAGCCGGAATGTTAATCTGTTTTTTGATTGCCGCGTTACTTTTCGTAGGTCGTCCACTGAATACCCTTCTCAAAGCCGATCCGGGTGTAAAACTCGTCTCCCCCTCCGGTCATCCACTGCGCGCCCAGCGGCCGCATGCGGCGCGCCATTTCGCTTAACGCGGCGGCGGCCAGACCCTTGCGCCGGTGCTGCGGCACGGTGCACAGGGGTTCCATGTAGGCCAGGTGATCTTCCGGCGTCCACCACATGCCGGAATAGCAGACGTATTCTCCGGTGGCGATATGTTCCACCACCACATAATACTGAGGTGTGGCATTGGGCGCCAGCGCGGTGCGCAGCCCGGGATCGACCCTGCCGTCCCACTCGCCCTCGGCCTCATGGTCAAAGCCCTTCCAGCAGCACAGCAGCACCTTGCCCATGTCGATCTCCATGGAATCGACAAAGCGATAGCCTTCGGGCAAAGCGTAATCCAACGGCTTGCTTAAGTCGAAGATCCGCTCATTGTAGGTATCGGTCATGCGATAGCCCCGCGCTTTTGCCTCGGCGATCAGCGCGGTCTGCCCTTCCATGAGCTTCAGCTTCACCTTTCCGTCTTCCCCGCACAGCTGCGCTTCGGCGTGATCCATCATTTCCCCGGCCAGACAGCTGTAAGCGGGATCCAGGTTAAAGAACGCCGAACCCGGCCTGCTCTCATAAAAGCAGAAGGCCACCATGCGGCCGTCGTCCTCCCAAATGGCGTCGCGGTGCGCAAAGGTCTGGTCCGCCCAATCGGCGCTGAGGGCATATTCCAAGAAGGGGGCCGGCACGCCGTTATCCCAGTTTTTTTGATAAACCCGCAGCATAAAGTCCCGCACGGCGGGAAAATCCGCAAGAATACGAAAATGACGCTTTACAACGGAACCCCTGCGACCCCTCCTGCTCTGCCGGGGTCAAGCCCGGCAGATTGTTTTCCTACAAGGCAATATTATCATATTTCTCTTTTTAACAAATTTCAATGCCTTACTTGGCAAAGGTCAGGTCGATGTCCCCGGCGGAGGAGACCAGTTGCCAGGAGGCCGCGCCGCCCTCGCGCAGATAGCTTTTTCCGCACGCACTGCCATCCAGATGGCATTCCCCGGCAGAGGCTTGCGCCTTTACCGAGACATCCGAGGCGCTCTGGGGCGTATCCACCATAATTTTTCCCGCAGACACCTGAATTTCCAATTGCTCCACGGTCATTCCCCGCAGGGTGACGTCGCCCATCGCGCTTTGGCAAAGCAGGCTTTGGGCGCTGCCGCCTTGGGCGGTCACGCTGCCTGCGCTGCTGTTGATGCGCAGCTCCTGAGCCGCGGTCACATTTTCCAGGGCGATGCTTCCGCTGGACACCCGCACAAAGGCATCTCCCAGCGCGCTGTCGTGCAGGGTAAGATCGCCCGCGGCCAGCTGAAGATCGGCTGTGTCGGCTTTTATCTGCCCGTCCACGTCGCCTGAGGCGCTGCGCAGCGTCACATCCTTCACCGTTCCCTGCAAAACAACCGTGCCCGTGCTTTGCAGCTGCAGCGAATCCGCCGTCAGCGTAAGATCCGCATCTCCGGTAATTTTGCCTTCCACTCATTCCAGCGTGCGGCTTTGCTCGTAATAAATATCAATGCGATCCCTCTGCCCAAAGGAAAAGTTCAGCTGAAACCCGTTTCGGCCGGGGTAGGAAACGGTCACGGTTTCTCCGTCCTGCTCAATGACCGGCAAATGCGTCCGGTCGTATACGGTGTATTCCACGCCGTCGTGGTCGCAGGGAATGAGGTTAACATCGCACGCGGCCTCCACCTTAAGGCCCGTAAAGGGCGCAAGAGCCATGCTTTGCTCAACGGGCTGCGCCTGGGTCTGCACCGATAAGCCGTCCAGCCCTTTTCCGTCCCAGGATACCAGCTTTGCCACGCCCTTTATGAGGCCTGCGGCGCCCAAAATAACGCCGGCCAGACACAACGACGCACACACGATCAAAAAAGTCTTCCAGCCCTTGTTCATGCGGCACACTCCTTCCGTTGTCTGCGTTTGCGGTCAGCTCCCTTTGCCATCGCGCGGATGATCACAGCGGTGAGGGACCACGCGCCCGCAAACAAAAAGCCCCCCAAGCCCAGAGAAATGAACTGCACCCCAAAAGTTAGACAGTATGATATACTGAATAACAATTGGGGTGTTTTTCTATGCCAAAGGGAGTACCAAACAAGCGCTACACGCCGGAGTTTAAGGTTCTGGTGGTAGAAACAATG
>JAQUVY010000014.1 GCA_028693155.1 Eubacteriales bacterium | reverse complement strand
AGCAGCACCGCCTTGAGAGGATTGTCGGTCAGCTTTTCCAGCGTGCGCTCCAGGCGCCCGCCGGCGACCTTTTCAAGGCCCTGCCCCATCACGTTCATGCCGAACAGAAACAGCGCCAAGCCGCCCGCCAGCTGCAAAACGGAAAAAATATCCATTACTCGTTCCCCCTTGCGTATATTTCCAATTTGGTTATATAAAACTGCCGTAAAGCTTTGGCGGGGGCTGTGTAAAGATCATGTAAAAGTTTTTTCGGCTCAAAACGCGTTTTGCGCCGTGTGTGCGCGTTGCGATGCGAGGAAGATTCTGCTATATTAAGAAAATAGTTCAGCAAAGGTTTTCTGCCGCAGCAGAAGGGTTTGGAGGGTGAGCATGCAGAAGGTGATCATTATCGGGGCAGGCCCGGCGGGGCTTACGGCGGCCTGCGAGTTACTGAAATACCCGCAGCAGTTTTCGGTTACGCTGCTGGAGGAGAGCGAGGAATTCGGCGGCATCTCCCGCACGGCGCGTTGGCAGGGGCAGCGTATGGACATTGGCGGGCATCGCTTTTTCACCAAGGAACCGCGCGTGGCGCAGTGGTGGCTGGATCGGATGCCTTTGCAGGGCGCGCCGGCCATGGATGACGCGCTGTTGGGCAGAGAGAAGCCCTTGAGCGAGGGAGGACCCGATCCCGAAGGGGAGGACGCGGTCATGCTGGCGCGGGATCGCGTATCGCGGATCTACTACAACCGCAAATTTTTTGATTACCCCATTTCCATGAAGCCTGAGACCATCCGCAACATGGGGCTGTGGCAGACTTTTATCGCCGGCTGCAGCTACCTGCGCGCCTGCGTCATCAAAAAGCCCGAAACCTCCCTGGAAAACTTTTATATCAATCGCTTTGGCCGAAAGCTGTATTCGATGTTTTTTGAGGCCTACACCGAGAAGCTGTGGGGGCGTCATCCCCGGGATATTTCTGCCGATTGGGGTGCGCAGCGCGTAAAGGGGCTCTCCATCCGCGCGCTGTTGGCGAATATGTTCTCCAAGACCTTTGGCAAAAAGCAGAACGAAACCGAGACTTCGCTGATCGAGCAGTTCTGGTATCCGAAGTTCGGCCCGGGACAGCTGTGGGAGCTGGCCGCCGATGAGGTGCGGCAAAAGGGCGGGGAGATCCTGGCCGGGTGCCGCGTGGAGCGCATCCGCTGCCAAGGGGGAGCAGTTCAGGCGGTGGTGTGCCGCTGCGGGCAGGAGGAGCGGGTCATAGAGGGTGACGTGTTCTTTTCCACCATGCCCATTCGCGATCTGGTGAGCGGGATGGAGGGCGACCCGGTGCCGGCGGCGGTGCGCGAGGTGGCGCAGGGGCTGCCCTACCGGGATTTTGTCACGGTGGGGCTGCTGGTCGACCGGCTCAAGCTGCAAAACCATACTCCCTGGAAAACACTGGGCGACATTGTGCCCGATTGTTGGATCTATGTGCAGGAGCCGGATGTGAAAATGGGGCGCATCCAGATCTTCAACAACTGGTCGCCCTATCTGGTGGAAAAGCCTGCCGATACGGTATGGATGGGGCTGGAATATTTCTGCACCAAGGGCGATGCCTTTTGGAACATGAGCGAGGAGGAATGCGTGGCGCTGGCCATCGACGAGCTGGTGAAGATGGGCATCATCGAAAGGCAATGGGTGCAGGGGAGCCACCGCATTCAGGTCAAAAAGGCCTATCCCGCTTATTTTGACAGCTATGAGCGCTTTGACGAGGTGGTGGATTATCTCAAAGAGATCTCCAACCTGTATCCTCTGGGGCGCAACGGGCAGCACCGGTATAACAACATGGATCACTCCATGATGACGGCGCTGCGCGCAGTGGACGCGCTGCGTGCAGGCGGCACGGGGCGCAAAGAGGTGTGGGATGTCAACACCGAGCAGGAATACCATGAGGAAGCGCACGAGGCGCAGAAGGAGGGCACATGAGCCGCGACCCGATTTGCGCGCTGGAGAAACGCTTCCGCCCGCTGTGGCGTCACCCGGTGCTTACGCTGGCGGCAGTTTGCGTAGCGCTGATGGCGATGACCGACCAATCGTCCAAATGGATATTTTCCACCGAAGGGATCCTCGTGGCGGGCGTGTTGTGCCTGATCGCCTGGCTCATGCTCACCTGGGAGGAAAAACGCAAGCCTGCCAAGCGCGCGTGGAGCGCGGCGCTGGGGGTGGTCATGGCCGTGGCCGTCATGGCCGGGCTGTACGGACTGCGCATTAGCCAGTACGCGGCGGTGTATTTCGGGGTTGCGCTGCTGGGGGTGCTGGGCGGCGTTGCGCTGTATCTGACGCTTACCAAACAGATGACCTGGAGGCGGGCGGTGATTCTGCTGGTGCTGGCCGGTTTCGCCGTGCGCCTGAGTTATGTGCTTTATACCAACCTTTACACCCGTCAGCACGACATCGGCATCATGGGGGAGGATCCCGGGCACATCGGCTATGTGGAATATCTGTTGGAGAACCGACATTTGCTGACGGACAACCCAATGTATCGCTGGCAGTTTTACCATCCGCCACTGCATCACACCATATTGGCCATTGTGATGGGCGCGGTGCGCAAGCTGGGCATGGGGGAGTGGCGTTCGTGGGAGTGTATGCAGTTTGTCACGCTGTTCTATTCCGGATGTATCATGCTTACCTCTTATCGCATCCTGCGTGAGATGAGGCTGGAGGGCAAGGGCATGGTGGCGGCCATGTCGTTGGCCATTTTTTGCCCGGTGTTCATCCAGTTTTCGGGTGCGTTGAACAACGATCAGCTTTCGGTGCTGTTCATGCTCTGCGCTCTGCTGCAGGCCATTCGGTGGTACAAAGACCCGAAGTGGAAGCATATTCTGCTTACGGCCTTGTGCATTGGCTTGGGCATGATGACCAAGCTTTCCGCAGGCATGGTCGCGCCGGCGGTGGCGTGGCTGTTCATCGCCCGGTTTATCCGCAGCACACCGCAGCAGCGCAAGCGTCTGCTGGGGCAGTTTGGCGCCTTTGCCGTGGTGTGCGTGCCGCTGGGTCTGTGGTGGGCTGTGCGCAACAACCTGCTTTACCAGATGCCGCTGACCTATGTGCCCGATATCGGCAAGGACAGCGGGCAGTATGTGGGGAATATTCCCGCGTGGCGCAGGCTGTTCGATTTCTCCTTTTATCAGATCAAACGGGTGTCGGTGGCTTGGGGTCAGCCCTATCAGGAGTTCAACGTGTGGCTGATGCTGCTGAAATCCTCTTTGTTTGATGAGATCCATGTGCCGGTGGAAAATCCTTTTCTCTACATCCCCGGCATCACCATGCTCTTTACCAGCATGGGTGTGGTGTTTGCGGGCATTGCGGCAGCGGTGCGCCGCCTGTGCACAAAGGCGGATGATTGGGGCATGAAGGGCTTCTGGATCGTTCTGCCGGTGACCCTTCTGGGTTCTTATGTGCAGTTTTGCTTTAAGTATCCGCAGACCTGCAGCGGGAATATGCGTTACGCCGCGCCGTTGGCGCTGTGCGGAGCGTTTTTCCTGGGCGCCCTTTGGCAGGATGAAAAACTGCGCGCCACCCGGGCGGGGAAGATCCTGTGCTGGGTAGCGGCGGCGCTGCTGACGGTTTATGTGCTGTGTACGGTGGTGTTCTATCTGGTTGTGGGCACCCTTGCGTAAGCGGGAAAAGACAGCCAAACAAATAAACGCCGAAGCGATGAAATCGCTTCGGCGTTTTGTTTTTTCAGGTGAGTTTATGCGAAGGGGTTCTCGCCCTTGTAGAGCATACCGGCGGGCTGGTTGAAGTCCACAGTCTCCACACCCAGCAGAGCCAGCGCCGAGAAGAGCGCCTTGCCGATGTGCGCGAAGGCTACGCCGCCGTGGTGGGGGTAATGCTTGGCCACCAGCACATGGCGGTAGAAGCGCCCCATTTCGGGGATGGCGAACACGCCGATGCCGCCGAAGGAGTGGGTGGGCACGGGCAGCACCTCGCCCTGGGCGATGTAACTGGACAGCTTGGCATCGGCCGAGCCCTGCAGACGGAAGAACGTGATCTCGCCGGGGATGATGTCGCCCTCCAGCGTGCCGCGGGTGATGTCGGGCTCTTTATCGGGCTCCAGACCGCGGTGCATGATGAGCTGATATTTCATGGTGGGCTTTTGCAGGTAGCACGCGGGGGTGTTGCCGCAATGGAAGCCCATGAAAACATCGTTGGCCTTGTAGGCGAACTTGCCGGCGATGTCGCTGGCGTACAGGTCGGCGGGCACCGTGTTGTTGATGTCCAGCAGGGTGGGCGCAGCCTGGGTGGCGCAGCAGATGATGAACTCGGTCAGCGCGCCGTAGATGTCCACCTCGCAGGACACGGGGATCATCTGACGGGTCAGGCGGGAGTTGACATAGCAGGGCACAAAGCCGAACTGCGTCTGGAACGACGGCCAGCATTTGTTGGCAAAGGCGACATACTCGCTGGCGCCGCGGTTTTTCTCGGCCCAGTCCAGCAGCGTAATCTCATACTGCGCCAAGCGGGGCAGTATGCCGGGCATCTTGTTGCCCTCGCCCAGCTCGGCTTCCATGTCGGCAATGACGCCGGGAATGCGCGGGTCGTTGGCGTGGGCATTGTAGGACTCAAACAGATCCAGCTCGGAGTTCTCCTGAATCTCCACGCCCAGATCAAACAGCGGCTTGATGGGGGCATTGCAGGCCAGGAAATCATAAGGCCGGGGGCCAAAGGTGAAGATCTTGAAGGATTTCAGCCCCAGCATAATGCGGGCGATGGGGAGGAAATCGGCGATCATGCCGGCGACTTCTTCCGCCGTGCCCACGGGATACTCGGGTATGTAGGCCTTTATGCCGCGCAGCCCCAGGTTATAGGAGGCGTTCAGCATGCCGCAGTAGGCATCGCCGCGCTCGCTGGCGAGGATGGACACGGATTCTTCGGCGGCGGCGGCAAACATGACCGGCGTGCCGAATTTCTGCGCCAAAATGGTCTCGGGGCCCTCGGGGCCGAAGTTGCCCAGGAATACCAGCAGAGCGTTGACGTCGTGCGCGCGCACATCCGCCAAGGCGGCCAGGGCGTGCTTCTCGTTTTCTACGGTGACGGGGCACTCGTAAATCTCAATGTTCTTGGCCTTGCAGGCGGCGACAACCGCCGCGCGGCGGCGCTCGGAGAGATCAATAGGGAAGCAGTCACGGCTGGTGGCAACAATGCCCAGCTTGACCGTTGGGATATTGCACATGATTTACACCTCCACGTTGATTTATTTTGATTGTAGCATTCGCACATGTGGGTGTAAACCGCACGATTTTGATGCGAAATACGACAATCTTAACATTCTAAAACATTTTTCTGCGCCACAAAAAGATGACAGCCACAATGGTGCCCAGCAGCGCCAGCCCCAGCATATACCAAAAGCCCATGGGGTTGTTCTCCCAGGGAACGGTCACGTTGGCGCCCCAGGCGGAGGTGACCAACGTGGGGATGGCCAAAACAATGGTTACGGCAGCCATAAATTTCATCACGATGTTCAGGTTGTTGGAGATCAGGGACGCATAAGCGTCCATCGTGCCCGACAGAATGTCGCGATAGATGGAGCACATTTCAATGGCCTGTCGGTTTTCCACGATGACGTCCTCCAAGAGGTCGGTGTCCTCGGGGAACTTTTTGATGTAGTTGACCTTGACCAGCTTTTCCAGCACCACTTCGTTTCCTTTGAGCGAGGTGGAAAAGTAAACCAGGGACTTCTCCAGAGACATCATTTGCAGCAGTTCCTTGTTGCGGTAGCTCTTTTGCAGCTCGGTGTGCGTGCGGTCGCTGGCCTTGTCAATTTGGCGAAGGTACATCAAGAAGCGCGTGGAATTGCGATACAGCATCTGAAAGATCATGCGGGTGTGCTTGTCGGTGGAAACGTTGCGCACGCGGCCATCGGTAAAGTCGCTGACCAGAGGCAGCTCCTCCAGACACATGGTGATCAGGCATTCGTGGGTGTGAATGATGGCAAAGGGGATGGTGCTGTACATATAGGATTTTACATCCATCTCCACCACCGGCACGTCCACCACGATGAGCGTGACGCCGTCCTCGCTCTCAATGCGGGAGCGCTCCTCAAGATCCAGCGCAGCGTTGAGAAAGTCCTTGGGCACGCCCAGCACTTCTTCGCAAAAAATGAGCTCGTCCGACCGAGGAGCCACCATGTTGATCCAGCAGCCTTCCTCATACTCGGGCAGAGCCTGCAGCTTATCGCCTGCAGACTTGTAAAATTCGATCATAGTCGCCTCCTTAAGTTACGGGGCGGCACGAAAAAGCAGACGCCTTGCGCGCCGCGCCCATGGTTCGTTTGGGGTAGGTTCTACTTCCAGGGTCGCCGTCCAAAACGCCTGCCTCCTTTCAAAATGCAACAATAAAATCCATGTTTATTATAAACTTTCTCCACGCAAAAATACAACCCTTGTTTTCTCGCAGGGGAGGGCTTTGTGGCGGGGAGAAAATATGGTACAATAACAAAATAACGTTATCCGTGGAGGAATGTATGCTGTTGTTTTGGATCGTGGCCGCGCTGGTGCTCATCAGCGATCAGGCCGTCAAATATTGGGTGGTGACCTGCCTGAAGCCCGTGGGCGACATTCCCGTGTGGGAGGGTGTGCTGCACCTGACCTATGCGGAGAATACCGGCGCGGCCTTCAGCATGCTTTCCGGGGCGCAGTGGCTGCTCATTGCCATTGCTGCCGTGGCAGCGGTGGGCATCGTGTGGGTGGCGCTGCGCTACTATAAAAAGATCGGAAAAACCGGCATGATCGCGCTGGCGCTGATCCTGGGCGGCAATATCGGCAACCTGATCGATCGCCTGCGCTTTTCATACGTAATCGACTATGTGTATGTGAAGATCATCAACTTCGCCATTTTCAACCTGGCCGACGCCTGCCTGAACGTGGGGGCCGCGCTGCTGGCGGTGTATATCCTGTTTTTTCACGACAAGAAGAAAAAAGGTTTGAACGATGGAACAGACTCTCACCTTCCGCGCTGACGCGGCGGCGGCCGGCGCTCGGCTGGACAGTTGGCTGGCGGCGCAGTGCGGGCAGGTCACCCGTTCCCGCGTAAAAACCCTGTGCGCCCAGGGCAACCTCACCGTCAACGGCAGGGAAGCAAAGGTTTCTTATTTGCTGCGCGAAGGGGACGAGGTTGCGCTGACACTGCCCGAACCTAAACTGGTGCGCGCTCAGCCCGAGGAAATCCCGCTAAATGTGGTTTATGAGGACGCGGACATCATCGTCATCAACAAGCCCCGCGGCCTGGTGGTGCATCCGGCGGCGGGCAATGAGACTGGCACGCTGGTCAACGCGCTGCTGGCTCGGTGTACCGATCTTTCCGGCATCAACGGAGAGATCAAGCCTGGTATCGTTCACCGCATCGACAAGGATACGACCGGGCTGCTTGTGGTGGCGAAAAACGACGCCGCGCACCTGAGTCTGGCCGGGCAGATCAAGGAAAAAACCGCGGGGCGCGTGTATCTGGCGCTGGTGCAGGGCAACCTGACGCAGGACGAGGGCAGGGTGGATCAGCCCATCGGGCGGGATCCCAAAGAGCGCAAGCGCATGGCCATCGTGGAGGGCGGGCGAAATGCCGCCACGCGCTATCGGGTGTTGGAGCGGTTTGGGGAATATACCCTGGTGGAGTGCCGCCTGGAAACGGGGCGAACCCATCAGATCCGCGTGCATATGAAATACCTGGGGCATCCGGTGGTGGGTGACCCGGTATATGGGTATAAAAAGCAGAAATTCAACCTGGAAGGTCAGCTGCTCCACGCCGCTGCGCTGGAGCTGGTTCATCCGGTCACCGGTGAGCATATGTGCTTTCACGCGCCGCTGTCGGCGGATTTTCAGGCCGTGCTGACGGCGCTGCGCGCCCGCCGGGGAAATCAGGACAGTCAGCCCGAGGAAGAATAAGGGACTGTTTATAAGGCCGATGCCCAAACACACAGCGCTGTGTGCTGCGGGGCGGGCGCAGAACTGAAAAGGGGCATCCCCGCTTATAAAAGCGAGGATGCCCTTATCATATCCCAAAGGGGGAAAAGAGCGCCGGGCGCTCGATTTTTGCTGTTTATTGGTGGCTTTCGATGGATTTGATGGCCTCTAGGCACAGTTCCTTCAGCGTTTCGCTGGAGGTGCGCTTGAACAGCTGACGCAGCTGCTCCTCAGCGGGCTGATAGCTGCTGTTGCCCAAAGCCTTAACCACGGCGATCTGCATTTCTTCCGTGGTGTCGCGCAGCGCCAAAATAAGGGCGTTGGAGCTTTCGTCGGTGTTGATCAGGCCAATGGCTTCCGCTGCGGCGGTGCGGACGGAAATATCCTTATTTTCCAAAAAGGGACGCAGTTTTTCCAACTTTCCCTTGGCACCCATGGCAAGCAACTTTTCTTTTGTGGGTTTTCCAAACATCTTCATTTCCTCCTATATCATGCGGCAGGCCGCGTTAATTAATTTATTTAATATTATATCCAAGAGTTCGCGTGTTAGGTGACACGAATGTGTTTGTTTTGTGAAAATAATTGTAAATCGGATAAAAAGTAAAATTAATAGGGAAATAGTATATTTTCGGAAATGTAATATCACAAATTTGTCCTGCAGGGTGCAGTATTTTTATAGAAAGAAGCGGGAGGATGGGTTAAGATCAAAAAAAAGAAAAACGGGGAGGCTGTTTATGATAGAAGAAATACTGGCGCGCGCTTCGCAGGCGCAGAGGCTTTCTCGCCGGGACGCATTGGTGCTGCTGGCCATCGACGTAAAATCGCAGGAGTTTTACGCCTTGCTGGCCACGGCCAACGCCCGCAGCCGGGAGGCGTTTTGCAACCGGGGATACATCTTTGCCCAGATTGGCATCAATGCGGCGCCCTGCTCGGGCAACTGCACGTTTTGCTCGCTGGCCAGAGACACGTTTGCTGCCGCAGGCACCTATGAAAAATCACCCGAAGAGGTGCTGGCGCAGGTTCGCAGCATGGACTGCGGCGCAATTGACGCGCTGTTTTTGATGACCACCGCCGACTATCCCCAGGACAAGTTCCTTGAGCTGGGGCGGCAGGTGCGCGATGTTCTGCCGCAGCGCACGAATCTGGTGGCCAACATCGGCGACTTTGGCCCGGCTTACGCTGAAGAACTGAAGAAGGCGGGCTTTGCCGCTGTGTACCACATTGTACGCCTGGGCGAGGGCAAGGACACCGCGTTGGCCCCCACCCGGCGCATCGCCACGCTGGATGCCATTCGCGGCGCAGGGCTGGAGCTGTATTACTGCGTGGAACCCATCGGACCCGAACACACGCAGGAACAGCTTGTGGATGAAATGCTGCGCGCACGGGACTATGATGTGGACGTGATGGCCGTCATGGCGCGCACCCCCGTGCCGGGCACCCCCTTTGCCGGCACGGGCAAAATGACGCAGCTGGAAATGACAAAGATCGCGGCCGTGACGCGGCTGGTTACAGATCCCAAGCGGTCGATGAACATCCATGAGCCCCAGGGCATGGCTTTGCTGGCGGGCGTCAACCAACTGTACGCCGAACTGGGCGCCAACCCGCGCGATGTGGAGCTCAGCACCGAGAGCGGCCGGGGCTTTTCGGTGGAGGCGGTGCGGCGCATGCTGCTGGACGCGCATTACGAGCTGTAAGGATTTACAGCCGGCAAATAAAAGGATCCGATGCGGTAAAGCACCGGGTCTTTTTTCTTTGCGCATTGCGGCATTTTTTGACAAAATCTTAACCGCCGTTCGTCTTGTAACCCCCATTGCGGTGTGCTACAGTAAATTCGGGCTGAAAGGCTCAAACTGCCAACGGGAGAGGGAATAATGAGAAAGACAAAAGTAATTTGCACACTGGGGCCGGCCACCGACGACGAGGCGGTGCTGCGGGAGCTGATGCTCTCGGGAATGGACGGCGCCCGGTTTAATTTTTCCCATCAGGAGCACAGCGCGCACCAAAAGCGATTTGAGACGGTTTCGCGGATGCGCCGGGAGATGGGACTGTATGTGGCCACCATATTGGATACGCGCGGGCCGGAAATTCGCCTGGGCAAATTTGCTGCGGGTAAGGTGACGCTGGAAAAGGGCGCGACCTTTGTGCTGACCACCCGGGATGTGCCAGGCGATGCGTCCATCGCCTCCATCACCTACGCCGACCTGCCCCGAGACATCCGTCCCGGCGCCACGGTGCTCATTGACGACGGTCTGGTGGAGATGACGGTGAGCGATGTGACCGACACGGACATCGTCTGCAAGGTCAAAAATACCGGCGTGGTCTCAAACAGCAAGGGCATCAACGTGCCGGGCACGCGACTGTCCATGCCCTTTATCAGCAAGCGAGACCGGGATGACATTATTTTTGGCATTCACACGGGCTTTGACTTCATCGCCGCCTCCTTTACCCGCAGCGCCGAGGACATTCTGGAGCTGCGGCGCCTGCTGGATGAATACGACTGCAACACCATCAACATCATCGCCAAGATCGAAAACGCCGACGGCGTGCGCAACATCGACGAGATCCTGCGCGTGGCCGACGGCATCATGGTGGCGCGGGGCGATATGGGCGTGGAGATTCCGCTGGAGGATGTGCCCGTCATGCAGAAAATGATGATCCGCAAGGCCTATATGCAGGGCAAGCAGGTCATCACCGCTACCCAGATGCTGGACTCCATGATGAACAACCCCCGCCCCACCCGCGCCGAGGCGGCGGATGTGGCCAACGCCATTTACGACGGAACCAGCGCCATCATGCTTTCGGGCGAGACAGCCGCCGGGAAATACCCGGTGGAAGCGCTGCGCACCATGGTTCGCATCGCCACCCGCGCCGAGCAGGCCATGGATTACCGCAAGGCATTTTACGCCCGCCAGATGGACGATTCCACCGACGTGACCAACGCCATCTCTCACGCCACCTGCACCACGGCGCATGATCTGGGAGCCGCCGCCATTGTAACGGTGACCAAGTCGGGCAAGACCGCCCGCATGATCTCCAAATATCGCCCGGGCTGCGACATCATCGGGTGCAGCACATCGGCGCATGTTTGCCGCCAGCTCAACATGTCCTGGGGTGTGCGGCCGCTCATCATACAGGAGCGCACCGAGACCGACGCGCTCTTTGAGCACGCGGTGGACAGCGCCGAGGCGGCCGGATACCTCAAAAGCGGAGAGCTGGTGGTGGTCACCGCCGGCATCCCGCTGGGAATGTCCGGCACGACCAACATGCTCAAGGTTCACGTGGCGGGGCATATTTTGGCCTCGGGCGTGGGCGTGGGCGAGGGTGGCGTATGCGGCAGACTGTGCGTGTGCCAAACGGAGGAAGAGGTGGCGCAGACGTTTCACGCCGGAGACATTCTGGTGGTGCATCACACGACCAACGCCATGATGCCTCTGCTGCGCCAGGCGCAGGCCATTGTCGCCGAAGAAGCGGGCTTGAATTCCCATGCCGCCATCACCGGCATGGCGCTGGGGCTACCGGTGCTCATCGGCGTGGCCAACGCCACCTGCGTGCTGCACTCCGGTGCGGTGGTGCAGGTGGATGCCATGCGGGGCGTGGTGGCCAGCGCGGGCTGCCCGGCCGCCGAGGAAGAAAAGGCAAAATGAAGCTGCGGGGGAAGGAGATCTGTACCCGGAAACGCCCGAGCGGATGCGCTGCTGCGCGGTAAGCCAGGCGGCTGAACGGTGCCGGTTTGCGCAATGGGTTTGTGGTTGTAAGAGGCAAGGGCTTTGACAGGAAAAGCCTGTACATGATATTCTACATCCATAGAACGATCACCTGAGGGTGTTCTCTTTTGCGAGTATGGGGAGGTATTGAAGTGAAAAAATGTTTTTTGACAGTAGGCTTGCCGCTGGTGATGGCGGCGCTGATCGGGTTTGCGGGCTGCGCCGCGCCGGCGGCCGCGCCCACCGCGCAGCCCAGCAACGCGCCCACCGCACAGCCCGGTGACGCGCCTACCGCGCAGCCCAGCGACGCGCCTACCGATGCGCCCACGCAGCAGCCGGAAGGCGAGTGGGCGGTGCTGAACGGGGAGGAGAGCGTTTTGACCGTCAGCTTGCCGGCCAACCCCAGCACCGGGTATGAATGGAGCTACCACATTTCGGATACGAACGCTCTGGTTCTGGATAAAGCCGAATACACACAGGACGACGCCGGGGAAGGCGTGGTCGGCGCGGGCGGCACCTGGGTGGCCAGCTTTGAAGGCACCTTCAAGCAGGCGGGAAATGTGGAGCTTACGCTGCAATACGGCCGAAGCTGGGAAGTGGATGTGCTGGAGACGCGCGTGCTCAAGCTCTTTATCAACGAAAGCAACACCATAGAGGTTTTATCGGCGGAGATCATCCCGGCGGAAAATGACGCAAAATAAAAGGCGGACGCCGAAATGATTTCAGAAGGCCCAACAAAAAACGAGATGCGGTCGCCAGGCAGCATCTCGTTTTTTTGTATCCGTCAAAGCAGGTAACGCGCTGCCGCCCCCCTTTTAGATAATGTCTGCAAAGATGTCATGTGGGGGGATTATGCTCAAATTCTACGTTCTATAAACTGAAAGTTGACAAGATAACAAACATACCCGCAAATTATATGCACCTATTCTTCACAATGTCTTTTGTTCCTAATACATAACAAACCACGTGCAATGAAAAAACCTAATAATGTGCCTGCTGTATTCATAATTACATCATCAAGCTGTGCATATCTTCCAATATATGTTTGTAAAAACTCTATACCAATAGAAAAAACTGCTCCAAGGATCAGCCCATTCCACCAATGCTTGCGAAGTTTCTTAAAAATGAATACTGGCAAAAAGCCATATGGAATGAATAAGCATATGTTCAAAATAGTTGCTGCATTAAAGCCATCCTCAAATAATTTAAAACTAATGTAACTGTCAAACGGTGAAGATATTCCAAAGCTACCACCAATGATACCTGTAATTTTTAATATTGATACAATTATTAAAATCCATAAGAATTGACATAACCAATTGAAAATCCTGATTTCTATTTTCTTTTTCAAAATAAATTTTATACCCAGTTCGATAATCATAACTCCTGCATAAATAACAAGTGCTGTTGGAATCAACCTCGCTAATATCCATATTCCGGTCCAAATTTCCATTGTAATATAACTCATTAAGAATCCTCCGTAAATTTGTCTTTCTCATTATTTATAAATAATCTCCGCCGATAATGAAGAAGCAGCCGAAAAGAACTTTTTCCAACTGCTTCATTCCTACTTTGTTACTGTATCAAAAATTTACCGGAGTCTGTTTTTAGGATTAGAGAGAGGGCGCGCCCACGCCGGTCACGTTCCCGTTTTCATCGGTGGTGTATTTGCCCTTTGTCATGTCCAGTAGGACGTATTCGTTGCCCCAGCGATCCTGCACCACGGCGCACCGGCCGATGGGGATGTCAAAGGCGGGGCAGGTTACACGGCCTCCGGCGCGTATGATGCGGGGCAGTGCTTCCTCTACCGAATCCACCTTAAAATCCACGTTCAGCTTCTTTCGATCGGTTTGCAGCACAATTTCCGCCACGCCGCCGGACATGCCCAGCCCCAGGCTGGTGTCGGCGCGCCACAGCAGCTTCAGCCCCAGCGCTTGCTCGTAATATGCCAGTCCTTCGTCCAAATCTGAAACGTACAGTTCAATGCAATCCACGTTTTGAAACAGCGCAGCCATCAATAACCTCCTAGATAAATGTCACCTCGGCGTCTTTGGCAAACTGACGAATGCTCCATGCCGAAATATCGTAGGCTTCTTCATCGGGCAGATGCTCCAGCATGAAAGGCGTGTCGGCGGGCAGCTTTGCGCCCAGCTTAAGCAGCGTCACATAATCCATATTGCCAAAGCCGATGGGAACCTCCGCCATCACCACCGACATTTCGTCGTTGTGCAGACGAATATCCTTGCAATGAGCGGAAAGAATGCGGTCGCCCAGCAGCTCAAACTGGGAGCGGATGGAATCGGTGTTGTGATAATAAAGCCGGGGGCTGTTGATGCAGTTGGTGAAGTCCACATGGATGCCCGCCGCGTCGCGCTCAATGGCCTGCACGAAGCGCAGTGCCTCGGCGGGGGAGTCGATGAAGTTGTAGGGCACCATTTCAAAGGACATCTTGGCGCGCTTGGGTTTGGCCAGGTCGATGACCCTGCGGGCGGCCTGCACCGCCAGGTCGAAAAAGTCCGCGGTGTAGTTGGCGGCGGCGGGGCCAAACCAGTTGTCCGTGCAGGCCGAGCCCACAATGTTGACGCAGCACACGGCCCCCAGCTCGTCGGCCAGGCTCAGCCGCTCAGCGATAAATTCGATGTTCTTGGCGGCGGTGACGGGGTCTGCGTCGGTGGGGTTGCACCAGGCACCCACCTCAGCAAAGAGAATGTCGTGCTTTTCAAAGGTGTCGCGGAAGGCGGTCACAGCCTCAGGGTTGGCCAGCGAAAGGCCGTTGGGGCAGTACGCGGCGCGATACCCTTTTTTCAAATGAGCCTGCGCGTAAGCCTCGGGGTCGTCATGCCCGGTAAAAACAGGTGCTCCCAGTCGCATAATCGGATTCTCCCTTCTGATGATCCTGCCTGCGCAGGAGATAGAGCCATTCGGTGCCGATGATTTGCTTGCTTATAACGGCCAAGCCGCTTTGCGCAGCCCAGCTGTCCATAAGTTCTTCATTAAAGGCGGCGATGCCTGCGCGCCGGCCGCCCACCGAGCGGGTGGGCAGGGTAACGGCGAAGTGCCGGGCGGGCAGGGAAAGCAGGCGCAGCGCGCTGCCCTTTTGCTGGCGCTCGGCCACGGGAAGGATCTCAAAAAGCAGCAGCAGATCGGCGTCGCCCGGCGGCACAAAGGTCAGTGCGTCGGCGCACACCGCTTCATACGGCCGCCCCAGCGCGGCAAAATAATCCTGCGCAAGGCCGACGGCCTTTCCGTCAATGTCCCACGCCAGATAGCGCGCGGGCAGCGCCGGCCAAAAGGGCAGGCACAGCGGGTTGAGGCCGCAGGCGCAGTCCCACACGCTTGCGGGCGCGGGGCAGGCGGCAAAAACCGCCGCCCAAAACTCGTCCATCACGGCCAGGCGCGGCGCGGTGGAAACGTGGCTTTGCAGCGCTGCCGTTACGGCGGCGCGCGCGTCGTCACCCATCGCCGCGGTGTCCAACCGGGCTTTTGCGCTGCTCCCCGCGAATACGCCCCAGTCCCGGTGCAGCACGGCCTTCACCGCCTTGGTCAGCTCGCCGCCCGTGCGGCCTTTTTTGCTCTCCTCGTCCACGATGCGCTCTACCGTTTCGGGCAAAATATGGCGGTAGTTCTTTGAGGAGAGTACCTGACGAACGGTTTCCTCGCGCTGGGTGCTCATGCGCGATCCTCCGCGCGCAGCTTCTCCATCAAGCGGGAGAAGAAGCGCAGGTTGTGAATGGTGGCCAACCGCAGCGCCGCCGAGTCGCCGGCCTTGAAGAGATGCCGCAGATAGGCGCGGGAGTAGTTTTTGCAGGTGTGGCAGTCGCAACCCTCTTCAATGGGGCGGCTGTCGGTGCAGTAGTCCTCGTCCACAATATAAAGGAAGCGATAAAAATCGCCCTGTTCGTCGGGTTCCTCCTTGGCAAAGGTGTACAGCCGCCCGTGCCGCGCCTCCCGGGTGGGGATCACGCAGTCAAACAGATCGTATCCCAGGCGGTGCAGCGCTACGATCTCTTCGGGACGCCCCAACCCCATGGCGTACTTGGGCAGGTGGTCGGGCATGAGGCTCGCGGTCAGCGCCAGAGTATCCAGCACCAACCGGTTCTCCTGATCCAGCGGCCAGCCGCCGTAGCCGAAGCCTTCAAACCCCAGGGAGATCAGCGCCTGGGCGCATTCCCTGCGCAGCTCCGGGTCGGCCCCGCCCTGAATGATGCCAAACAGTTTGGGTCGGGGGCCGTTCTTGCCGTATTTCTGGGCGGAGAGCCGGTCGAAGGCCTCGCGGCTTTGGCGGCCCCACTTGATCGTAAGCTCCACGGCGCGCTTTTGCTCCTCGTAGGGGGCGTCGGGATGGGTGCAGGCGTCCAGCGCCATCACGATGTCCGATCCGCAGCTCAGCTGCATTTGGATGCACCGTTCGGGGGTGAATTCGATGCGCCCGCCGTTCTCGGGCTTGAAGAGAATGCCGTTGGGCCGCAGCTGGCCGAACTTCGGGTTTTGGCTGATCATGGAATAGGCCTGAAACCCACCCGAGTCGGTGAGAATGGGGCCTCTCCAGCCGCACATCTCGTGCAGCCCGCCCATGGCTCGCACCACGCCCAAACCGGGTCTGGTCAGCAGGTGAAAGGTGTTCATCACCACGCCCGGGATGCCGGCGGCGGCCACATCGGCAAAGTCCAGCGTGCGCACCACGCCGTGCGTCGCGTCGGGGAAAAAGGCCGGCAGCTCCAGCACGCCGTGCATCAGTTCCAGTCGCTCCATAATGTACCTCGCTATGTAATGCTTTTATTATACGTCTCCGCGGTGCGGCGGGGCAAGCAAGAACAGGTATTTTTTTCGGTATGCCCGGCCATACTTGGAAAAATCAGGAACGGGAGCGATGAGAATGAAAAAAGAATGGATGGCCGGTGCGGCGGCGCTGGCGCTGCTGATGGGTGGGTGCGGCGCGCAGGCAAAGCCCGCGGAAACGCCGGTGCCCACGGCTGCGCCGGCCGTTTGGCAGGGCATCTCGCCCAACGCCCGGGTTACCTGGGAAAAGACCTACACCAAGTGCGGCCACAGCCACTGCCAGACCACGTTTGTGGAAAGCGAGATGGTGGGAAAGTCTTTGCAGGACTATGCGGCTTACCATCTGGGCTATGCCGTGCAGGGAGATTTTGACAGCATTACCCTCAGCCGATACATCTATCAGTATTGTCCCGACCATTATGTCATCATGGACGACGGCGGTGTGCTGGCGCTGTTTCGCAACGAGACGGGGGAAAGCGAACTGACGCGCATCTGCCGCCTGCGCTACCAGGCCTCCGATTTGCCCGAGGATATTCGCCCTCTGGTGTACGAGGGGATCCCCTACGGCGATATTTCCGAGCTGGAAACCATGCTCAAGCAGGTCAGCGCGGCGAAAATGGCGGCCTCCGCGCCCTAAAGCAGGCTTGACAACCCACTTTTCCTCGCGCTATACTAATGGCGAAATCTTTAGAAACCAACGGAGGCTTTTGAGCGAAACGATGCGTATTGCCTAATTACGGAAATGAGCAAAAGGATTCCCCCTGTGAAATTTATGGGGGCAGACTGTGCTTTGACCGGTTGGGCAGCGTGTTTCGGGCTTGAAGGACCGCCGTTTTTTTGTTGCGGAGAAGTCAGATCTTTTTCACCTGCGCCTCTTCCGGCCCAAAGCCGCGAGAGGTGATTTTTTTATGGCCAAGCAAAATAACAAACAGAACCTGACACTCCCCCAGCGCCGCGAGGTGCAGGGCGGCGCGCTGGTGCTGCGCGCGGAAAATCTGCTGGTGCAGTACGCCCAGCGCACCGTGCTGGACATCCCCCTGCTGGAGGTGCACGCCGGCGACCGCATCGGTCTGGTGGGGCGCAACGGAGAGGGCAAGACCACGCTGATGAACCTGCTTTCGGGCGATTCGGACCCCCAGGAGGGCAGCGTGTCGCAAATGGCGCCGCTGGCGTATATCCCGCAGTTTTCGCCCGAGAATACGCTGACCCAGAGCGTGCTTACGCGCCAACGTTTGCAGTGGGGCATCCCGGAGCAGGCGATGAGCGGGGGAGAGAAAACCCGCCTGCTCATCGCCCGTGCCTTGGGGCGGGAAAGCGGCATCCTGCTGTGCGACGAACCCACCTCCAACCTGGACGCGCGGGGCATTAACCAGCTGGAAGAAGAGCTTCTGCGCTATGAAGGCGCGCTCGTCGTGATCTCCCATGACCGCGCGCTGCTGGATAAGCTGTGCAGCAAAATTTGGGAGCTGGAGAAGGGGAAGCTGCGCGCATTCCGCGGCAACTGGAGCGACTATCGCCTGCAAAAGGAGCGCGAATTGCAGCAGGCGCGGGACGACTACGAGGTCTATACCGAGGAGCGGGCCCATTTGCTTTCGGCGGTGCGCATCATGAAGGGGCGCAGCACCGCCGCGCTCAAGCCGCCTTCCCGCATGAGCAATTCCGAAGCCAGCCTGCACAAAAACAAGGCAGCCGCCCAGTCCAAGCGTTTGGCCCGAGCGGCCAAGATGATCGAGCGGCGGGTGGAGCGCATGGATGTGAAGGAGAAGCCCCGCGACGAAGAAAAGGTGCGCTGGAACACGCGGGATACGGAGCTGCCCGGAGGCCGTTTTGTGCTGCGCGTAAAGGGTCTGCGTTTTTCCTATGGAAGCAAGGCGATCCTGCGCGGCGTTGACCTGGAGCTGGAGAACGGCAGGCATGTGGCGCTGACCGGCGCCAACGGCACCGGAAAAACCACGCTGCTGGAGCGCATTGCCCAGGGGGACGCGGGCGTGTGGACGGCACCCGCGCTGAAGATCGGTTATTTCCGGCAGGATCTGGCCGTGCTGAACGACGAAAAAACGCTGCTGGACAATGTGTGCGACACAGCGGCAGTGCCCACCGAGACCGTGCGCCATATGCTTTCCAAAGTGCTGCTCACCGCGCAAAGCGTTCAAAAAAAGGCAGGCGTGCTTTCGGGGGGAGAAAAATGCAAGGCGGCGCTGGTAAAACTGCTGGCCAGCGATGCCAATATGCTGCTGCTGGATGAGCCCACCAACTTTCTGGACGCTTACGCGCTGGAAGGCCTGGAAGAGCTGATGAATGATTTCCCCGGCAGCATTTTAATGGTCAGCCATGACCGCTACTTCGTGAACCAGACGGCGGACGAGATGTGGGTAATGGAGGACGGCCGCCTTCGCCAGCCCACCTACGCGGCGCAGGACGCGCTTAAAACCGAGCAGCAGCTCTCTGCGCTGCGCTTCCGGCGCGACCTGCTGCTGGCGCGGCTTTCCACCACCGACGATGAAAAGAAACGCGCCGAGCTGGAGGCGGAGTATGAGCAGCTGGAAGAGGATCTGCGCCGGGGCACGGCAGGCGGCGAGGGAGACGGGAGAAGCCGGGGATAACGATACGGAACAATACGCTGACCCCCGAAGAATTCATGATGCCGTATCGCACGGCGGGCTGGGAGCCGCTGCCATTGCCCCAGCGGCAGGGCTCCAGCAATGCGCAGGACACCGTCTTGCGTCCGCAAAGAAGACTTTTGCGGGAAAATGGGCTGGGAGCCGCCGCCCCAACGACCGAGACGGTGCGATAAGGTTTCACATGATCGAAAAATAAACCGAACCCGGCTGGCCTTCAGCCGGGTCTTGCTTTACCTTTTGCCGCCCGTAGGATATAATGCCCTTTACGCAAAGGGGGGAACACAGGTGAAAAAGGAGCTTTTTGGCAGCCGGGCGGAACTGGCACAGGTGTGGCGGTTGTCCGGCCCCACCATTTTTGAAAACATCATGCTCAGCATGACCAGCATCGTGGATACGGCCATGGTGGGCAGCCTGGGCGCGGCGGCCACGGCCGCCGTTGCGGTCAATTCCTCCCCCATGTGGATGATCAACAGCACCACTGCCGCCATTGCGGTGGGTGCGACGGTCATGGTGGCGCGCTTTGTAGGCGCTGCGCAGGAGGACAAAGCGCGCGATACGGCACGCCATGCCGCCCTTTTGGGGCTGGGGTTGGGCGTGGTGCTTACCGTTTTGGTGTCCGCCATGAGCGGCGCGATCCCCCGATGGATGGGCGCGGGCAGCGACGTGCTGCCCGCTGCGGTGGATTATCTGCGCATCATGACGAGCACACTGATCCTTCGCCTGATGTCCATTGTGCTCTCGGGGGTGCTGCGGGGCGCGGGGAATATGCGCGCGCCCATGCTGATCAACGTGGCAGCAAACGCGGTCAACGTGGCGGGGAACTATTTTTTGATTTATAAGCCGCATACGGCCGATTTGTTCGGCCTGCGCTTCGGCGTGTGGGGCGCGGGGCTGGGCGTGCGCGGCGCGGCGCTGGCCACGGCGGTGAGCGTGGGGCTGGCGGGTGTGCTCATGTTCCTGGCGCTGCTTTCCCGCCGCCAGCGGGTATATCTGGATCTGCGCACACGGTTTCATTGGGATGGGGACATCCTGAAGAAAATTTTGAAGGTGGGGCTGCCCGCCGCCATGGAGCGCCTGGCCATCAACGGCGGCCAGCTGGTGTTCCTGCGCATCGTGGCGGGCTTGGGCACGGTGCCGCTGGCGGCTCATCATCTGGGGGTCACGGCCGAGTCCCTGTGCTATCTGCCGGCCGACGGCTATGCCGCGGCGGCCACCACGCTGGTGGGGCAGGCCTGCGGCGCGGGGGATACCCAAAGCGCACGGCGTTATGGGCAGATCACCTTTCGCTTGGGCTTTGTCACCATGCTTTTCACCGGCGGCCTGCTGTTCGCCTTTTCCCCGCAGATCATGGGGCTTTTCACGCCCGATGCGGCGGTCATCGCGCTGGGAGCGCCGGTGCTGCGCCTGGTTGCGCTGGTGCAGCCGCTCTTTGCCACGGCCATTATTTTATCCGGTGCCCTGCGCGGCGCGGGGGACACCCGCTGGCCGTTCTACATTTCTGCCGGGTGCATGTGGGGCATCCGACAGGCGCTGGCCTGGGTGTGCGCATACAGCCTGGGAATGGGCCTTATGGGCGCCTGGGTGGGGATGGTTGCGGACCTTGCGGCGCGCGGTCTGCTGATCTACCTCAGGTTTCGCCGGGGCAAATGGATGGAACTGCGCATGTAATATGGGCAGTTTTCACCAATCCGGGGGGAATTTTCGGTTGACTATACAGAAACACAAAGATATAATCAGTTAGTATGACATTCCAACCATGTAATTTGTCAATTTGTGAGGGGGGCATCTGATGAAGAAATCCACCAGTCTGCTTTTGCTGATTCTGGTAGTGGTTCTCACCATCGGCTGGACAATCACCGGCCTTGTTGAGATTCCGTTGGGGAAATATGACCATATTCCCTTTACCGACAGCCGCGCCATCAGCAAGGGCTTAGATCTGAACGGCGGCGTGTATGCCGTATACCAGGCGGTCGATGAGACGCTGGAAACACTGGCTGACGACATGAAGGGCACCATTGAGGTGATGCGCAACCGCCTTGATTCGGCCGGATATACCGAGGCCACCATTACCCAGCAGGGTACCGCGCAGATCCGCGTGGAGATCCCCAACGTCAGCGATCCCGAGCAGGTGCTGAGCATCATCGGTCAGCCCGCCAAGCTGGAGTTCCTCGATCCCGACGGCAACGTGGTCATCGACGGCTCCCATGTGGTGAACGCCGAGCCCGGAACCTATCAGGGCGCCTACGTTGTGAATTTCAAGCTCAACGACGAAGGCACCAAGCTCTTTAGCTCCGCCACCGCCAAGCTGGCCGCCAGCAAGTCCGCGATCCGCATCATGCTGGACGGCGTGGAGATTTCCGCGCCTACCGTCAATACGCAGATCCCCAGCGGCGAGGGCTACATTGAGGGCAGCTTCGCGGATTATGCCGCGGCGGAAAAGCTGGCTTTGCAGATCCAGAGCGGCGCACTGCCGCTGGATATCAAGCAGATCGAGGTCCGCACCATCAGCGCGACGCTGGGTGTGGATGCACTGAAAAGCGGCGTGCTGGCCGGCGTGATCGGCGTGGCTGCCGTGCTGGTGTTCATGCTGCTGTATTACCGCATGCCCGGTCTGGTCGCCGACCTGTGCCTGGTGCTGTATATCATGATCGTTTTGACCACCATCTCTGCCTTCGGGGTGCAGCTGACGCTGCCCGGCATCGCCGGCATTATCCTGGGCATGGGCATGGCGGTGGACGCCAACGTGGTTATTTACGAGCGCATCAAAGAAGAGATCCGCTCGGGCAAGACCGTGCGCTCCGCTGTGGAGACCGGCTATGCCAAGGCGGGCGTGGCAATCTTTGACGCCAACATTACCACCATCATCGCGGGTGTTGTGCTGATGGTGCTGGGTACCGGCTCCATTAAGGGCTTCGCTTATACGCTGCTCATTGGCATCATCGCTTCCATGATTACCGCGCTGCTGGTTTCGCGCGGCGTGTTCAAGCTGATCGTCAATCTGGATATCAACAATACCTGGCTTTACGGGGTGTCCCGGAAATCCATCAAGAAGGAGGAGGCGTAACATGAAGATCAAAGTCATGAAACATGCTGTGCTTCTGTGCGGGATCTCCGTGGTGCTGCTGTTGGCGGGCCTGCTGGTGCTCGTGTTCAAAGGGTTCAACCTGGGCATCGACTTTACCGGCGGTTCCATTCTGAACATCACGTTTGATGAGAGCTTTGAATTGAACAAGGTCGAGGATGTGTTCAAGGCCAGCGGCATGAACGTGGGCGATTACCAGTTTTCTTTGTCGGGCGACAATCAGGTGGTGCTGCGTTATCAGGACAAGGACGCGGATCCTGAGGAGCAGAACACCAAGCGCACCGCGTTCATCGACGCGCTGCAGGAGGTTTATCCCACTGCCGATCAGGGCTCGCTGGATCGCGTGGGCGCGGTTGCCGGCGCGGAGCTGCGCAAAAACGCTTTTACCGCGGTGGCGGTGGCCTGCGTGCTGATGCTGTTGTACATCTGGATCCGGTTTGAGTTTTTGTCGGGCCTCACGGCGGTCATTGCGCTGCTGCATGACGTGATGATGATGGTTGCCGTCATGGCGGTCACCCGCACCCAGGTGGACAGCACCTTTATCGCGGCCATGCTGACCATTGTCGGTTATTCCATCAACAACACGATCATTATCTTCGACCGTGTTCGCGAAAATAAGCGGCGCAGCCGCCGCATGAGCAATGAAGAGCTGGTGGACGAAAGCATCAACTCCTGCCTGTCCCGTACCATCAATACCACAGTAACCACGCTCTTTACGGTGCTGGCGTTGTACATTTTCGGTGTGACCAGCATCAAGATCTTCACACTGCCGTTGCTGGTGGGCATTGTCAGTGGCCTGTATTCTTCGCTGTTCATTGCCGGACCTGTTTGGGTGTGGTTGCACCGCATCGGCAAGCACGGAAAAGCGAAAAAGGGCGCTAAGGGCGGCGAGGCAAAGGCCAAGACTGCCAAGGCGTGATCCATACGTTGAAACTTTGCACTGCCCTCCCATTGCGGGAGGGTATTGCTTTATGAGGAGGAAACCCCATTGCTCTACACGCTGAAGATGCGCAACACACTGGAGGCTCAGGAGGAAGCCGTGCAGCAGATGGCACGGTTGGCGGGGGTGCGCCCGCTGACGGCGCGGCTGCTCCTTGCCCGGGGTATTGATACGCCCGAGCGCTATCGGGCATATGCGGCGCCGGACTTGGCGCACTGCCACGATCCTTTTTTGCTGCCCGATATGGAAGCGGCGGTGCAGCGCATTCGCAGCGCGCTGGAGCAAGGAGAGCGCATCACGCTCTATGGCGATTATGATGTGGACGGTGTGTCGGCCGTTACGCTGCTGTGCGAGTATTTCCGCAGCGTCGGGGCGCAGCCGCGGTGGTATATTCCGTCCCGTCACCATGAGGGCTACGGGCTGAACACCGAGGCGGTGAAGCAGCTGGCAGCCGATACCGACCTGCTGATTACGGTGGACTGCGGCGTTACCAACCTGGCCGAGGCGGCGCTGGCGAAATCTCTTGGCATGGATCTGATCATCACCGATCATCACGAGTGCCCGGAAACGCTGCCCCAGTGCGCGGCCGTGGTCGACCCCAAGCGGGCAGATAGCCAATATCCCTTTGCGGGGCTGTGCGGCACGGGCGTGGCGGGAAAGCTGGCACAGGCGCTGGGGGGGACGGAGGCGCTGCTGGCCGGGATGGATCTGATCGCCCTGGCTACCGTGGCGGATATTGTGCCCTTGCAGGAGGAGAACCGGCTTTTCGTGCAGCTGGGGCTGGCGCGCATGAACGAGTCGCCCCGGCCGGGGCTGCGCGCGCTGATGGAATCGGCGGGAATTCAGGGCGAGGTGCGCGCCTATCATTTGGGTTTCCAGCTGGGGCCGCGCATCAACGCCGGCGGACGCATGGAGCTGGCGCACCGCAGCGCCGAGCTGCTGCAATGTACGGATGAAGAAACGGCCGGCCGGCTGGCGCGCCAGCTGGAGCAGGACAATCAGGAACGCCAGCAGACCTGCGCGGCCATTTTGGACGAAGCGCTGGCCATGCTGGAGGGTCAGTATGATTTTGAGCATCAGCGCTGCATCGTGCTGGTGCAGCCCCATTGGAACGCGGGGGTGATCGGCATCGTCGCGGCGCGCATCGCTGAGCGTTACCACCGCCCCACCGTGTTGTTCGGGCAGGGGGAGGAGGGCTGCTACGGCTCCGCCCGCAGCATTCCCGGCGTGCATATTTATGAGGCCATGAAGAGCTGCGCAGGCCTGCTGACCCGCTTTGGAGGGCACGAGCAGGCTGCCGGGTGCGCCATTTCTGCGGAAAACATTCCCACTTTTCGGGATGAACTGGATGAATACCTCCGGCGCACCTACCCGGACGGCGTCTTTTTGCCGCTGTACCGGTACGATATGGAATGCCAGCCGGAAGAGCTGGATCTGGGGTTGGCACGGGAGATCCATCAGATGGAGCCCTGCGGCTACGGCAACCCGAGGCCGGTGCTGCTGCTGCGGGGCATCTGTCCCGAAGGCGTGCGGACGCTTTCCCAGGGGAAACACCTCAAGTTTATGCTGAAGGAACCGGCGCTGGAGGGCATCGCGTTTTCGCAGGGGGAGCAGGCCGACGCCGTGAAAAGCGGAGAACCCTGCGACCTGCTGTTCTCCCCCGAAGAAAACACCTTTGGCGGGCACACTCGGCTGCAGCTGAAGGCCGAGCGGATTTTTCCCGGGCAGGGCGGGCTGCCTGCGGTGAGTGCGCAAGCCTGGCAACGAAGCCTCGCGGCGCAGTTTTGCGCAGGCGACTCCCAACTTCCCCCTGCGGGCGAAGGTCTGGACGCCGATGCGTGGGCGCAGGCGCTGTGCGCGGCGCTGCGCGCTTCCCCTTGGGGCACGGCCGTGCTTTGCCACACCCCGCAGCAATGGGACGCGGTGCGCCGCATTTTGCAGGAGAACGACTGCGGGGAGCGGTGCTATGCCGAAACGCTGCGTCCGGTAAAAGCGCTGCTGGGGGAAAATACGGTGTTGGCCGCGCCCATCCCCGACGGGTTGCCTATGGGGCGGTACAGCAGGCTTTTTTTGCCGGCGCAGCCCCTGAACCCCGCCTATGAGGCGGCGCTGAAAACACGATTGCTGAAAAACGGGCAATGCTATATAATAAAGTATCCCACTTTGCCGGGAGCGTTTGGTGAGGAATTGGCTGCCTTTGGGCGTCAGGAATTGCTGGAGGTATACCGGAGAGTGAAGCAGGGCGTGGCTTCGGGCGCCTGCCGCGGCCCGGAGGATCGGGATTTTCTGGGGCTGCCCGCCTGGCAGGGCGATTTGGGTCTGCGCATTTTTGCCGAGCTGGAGCTCATCGCGCCGGTGCAGTGCCCGCCGTGGTGGCGCATAGAAGTCGGCAAAAAGGTTGATTTGTGGCAAAGCGCCACATTCCGAAGCTTAGAACAGTGGAAAGGTGGAACCTCTCATGAATCTGAAGGATAAGATCCGCGTTATCAATGATTTCCCCATGCCCGGTCTGCGTTACCGGGATATTACCACACTGCTGCGCGATCCCGAAGCGCTTCGCGAGCTGGTGGATCGCATGTATGAGGCGCTCAAGGATAGGCAGATCGACGTTGTGGTGGGACCCGAAGCGCTGGGCTTTGTGCTGGGCGCGGCTGTGGCCTATCGCCTGGGCGCGGGCTTTGTGCCGGTGCGCCGCCCGGGACGACTGCCGGGTGATACCTATCGGTATGAGTATCAGATTGAACAGGGACGAAGCGACACGCTGGAGATTCATAAGGACGCCATTGAAAAGGGGCAGCGCGTGGCAGTGGTGGATGATCTGCTGGCCACGGGCAGCACGGCTTTGGCCAGCTGCCAGATCGTGAAACAGATGGGCGCGGAAGTGGCGGCGGTGTGCTTTGCCATGGAGATGACCATGTATTCCGGCAGGGAGCTGTTGGAAGGCTATGAGGTTTTTTCCGCCATAAAATATTAACCAAAACACCGGGGCGTGCACGGAACGGAGAGTCAAATTGGAAGGGTTTTTAGATCAGGTAAGGCGTGAGTACCGGGATAAGCTCGATGTGGAGCTTGTGGAGCGGGCGTATCGCTATGCGCAGAAGGCGCACATAGGACAAAACCGCGAGTCGGGCGAGCCTTATTTTGTGCACCCCTGTGCGGTGGCGCGCATTTTGCTGGAGCTGGAGATGGATTCGGCTACCATTTCCGCAGCGCTGCTGCACGATGTGGTGGAGGATACTCCGGCGACAGCCGACGAGGTGCGTCAGCTCTTTGGCGATGAGATCGCCCAGCTGGTGAGCGGGCTTACCAAGATCAGCAAGGTGGAGTATCAAAACACCGAGGAGCGCCAGGCGGAGAATATCCGCCGTATGCTGCTGGCCATGTCCAATGACATCCGCGTCATCCTCATCAAGCTGGCCGACCGCCTGCACAATATGCGCACCCTGCAATATACCGAGCCGGAGAAACAGAAGCGCGTGGCCCGGGAGACGCTGGATATTTACGCGCCGCTGGCGCATCGCCTGGGCATTTTCAGCATCAAGTGCGAGCTGGAGGATCTGTCTCTGTATTATTTGGATCGGGAGGGCTACGAGGAGATCGAGCACCTGATACAGGCCTACAGTCAGCGGGAGAGCGAGATTGCCGAGATCATTCAGACCATCCGCGGCAAGCTGGAAGAGATGGGCATCAAGGGCCATGTGGATGGCCGCACCAAGCATTTCTACAGCATTTATAAGAAGATGCACCAAAAGGAGAAATCTTTCGAGCAGATCTTTGATATTATGGCCGTGCGCATTGTGGTGGAGACGCTGAAGGACTGCTACGGCGCGCTGGGCATGGTGCATACCATGTGGAAGCCCATTCCCGGGCGTTTCAAGGATTATATCGCCGTGCCCAAGGAAAACCTGTATCAGTCCCTGCACACCACGCTGATGGGCGAGCACGGCCGACCCTTTGAGGTGCAGATCCGCACGGAGGAGATGCACCGCACGGCGGAATACGGCATCGCGGCGCACTGGAAATATAAAGAACAGCGCACCAACGCCACCGATCTGGACGGCAAGCTGGAGTGGCTGCGCTCCATTTTGGAATGGCAGAACGACACCAGCGACGCGCATGAATTCATGGATTCGCTGAAGATGGATCTGTTCAGCGGAGAGATTTTTGTGTTTACCCCCCGCAGCGATGTCATCAACCTGCCGGCCGGGGCGACGCCCATCGACTTCGCTTACTGCATCCACAGCGCGGTGGGCAACAAGTGCGTGGGCGCGCGGGTCAACGGCCGCATGGTGCAGCTGGACGCGCCGCTCAAGACCGGCGATATTGTGGAGATCATTACGTCAAATTCGTCGCGCGGGCCCAGCCGCGATTGGCTGAAGATCGCCAAATCTCCCCAGGCGCGCAGCAAGATCCGCGCCTGGTTCAAGAAGGAATGCAAGGACGAGAACATTGACAAGGGCAAGGCCATGCTGGAAGAGGCGTTCAAGCGCGTGGGTCTGCCCATGGGGGAGATGATGCGCCCCGAATGGCTGAAGAAGCTGTACAAGCGCTTCACCGTCAGCTCTTTGGAAGATATGTACGCCGCCGTGGGCTACGGCGGCATCCCTGCCGGGCAGATCGTGGGACGGCTGCAGCAGGAATATAAGCAGGAGGTGCGCGAGCATCAGCGCCAGGCGCTGGAGAAGCTGCTGCAAGGGGAGGAGCCCGAGCTTGAGGCCGTTTCCAGCGGGGAAAAGACGGCGGCCAAGGCGCGCAGCGGCCATGGCGTCACGGTGAAGGGCTACAGCGGCATGCTGGTGCGCTTTGCCCGGTGCTGCAGCCCCGTGCCCAACGATGAGATCGTAGGCTTCATCACCCGGGGAAGAGGCGTGTCGGTGCATCGGCGCGACTGCCCCAACATCGGCGATATGCTTAAGGACCCCAGCCGCATCATCGAGGTGGCTTGGGAAGGGGACGACAACAGCGAGTACCGTTCCCAGTTCAAGGTGCTGGCGTATGACCGCCCGGGTCTGTTTGTGGATATTACCAACACCATCAGCGCCAACAACGTGAAAATGCAGGAAGTGAACGCCCGCATGGACGCCCAGGGCATGGCGGAGATGTTTTTCGTGGTGGAGATCTCCGGCAAGCAGCAGTTGGAAAATCTGATGAAAGCCCTGAAGCGAATGCCCGAAGTCAAGGACGTATTCCGGGCGGCAAAATAAACAAACGGGAGGAAGGGGGCTTTTGGCAAAGCCCCCGTTTTCTTATGAGAGCGGTAGTGCAGCGTGTAAGCGGCGCACAGGTGACTGTGGAAGAGGACTGCGTCGGCAGTGTGGGCAAGGGTTTGCTCGTGCTGCTGGGGGTGGAGGAAGGCGACGGCCAGGCCGATCTGGATTATATCTGCGCCAAGGTGGCCGGGCTGCGCATTTTCGAGGATGAGCAGGACAAGATGAATTTGGACGTGAAACAGGCGGGCGGCGCGGTGCTGCTGGTGTCGCAGTTTACGCTGTGCGGCGATGCCCGCAAGGGAAGACGCCCGTCCTTTTCCCACGCGGCGTCCCCGCAGGAGGCGCAGCGGTGGTACGAGCTGGCGGCCGATGCCCTGCGCGCGGCGGGGCTGCGCGTGAAGACGGGACGGTTTCAGACCCATATGATGGTTTCCCTCACCAACGACGGCCCCGTCACCATTTTGCTGGACAGCAGGAGGCGCTTTTGATGGGTAATTGCGAGGTGCTGACCATCCCCAACGGCCGACCCTACATGGACGGGCGTTGTTATGTTTTGGTCTGCCGGGAATCGGGGTGCGCCGCCGTGGCCGACCCCGATCTTTGTGCCCGGGCGGTACAGGCGCTGCTGAAAGAACAGGGCTTGAAGCTGTCGTATGTTTTGTTGACCCATGGGCATTTTGACCACACCGGCAGCGCGCAGGAGTTGGCGCAGACCTGCGACGTGCCGGTGTACATCCATCCGCTGGACGCGCCCATGCTGGCCGATCCGGCGAAAAACCTTTCCGGCGCCATGGGCGGGCAAGATGCGGCGCTGGGGGTTCAAACCCGGGCGCTGCGCGATGGCCAGCACCTGAGGCTGGGCACGGGTGAGATCACCGTACTGCACACGCCCGGGCACACGCCGGGCAGCTGCAGCTTTCTGTGGGGCGATGGGCTGATCGGCGGCGATCTGCTTTTCCGCGGCGGTGTGGGCCGCACCGATTTGCCCGGGGGAGATGCGCGCCAGCTGGCGGCAAGCCTGCGCAGGGTTGCCGCGCTGCCACCGGATACGGCGGTTTATCCCGGGCATGGCGGCAGTACGGTGCTGGGTGCGGAGCTTTCCGTGCCGGGCTTTTATATGGGGGATTAACATGTTCTGTGTCGATACGAATGTGGCTTTGTATTATAAGGATTTGCTGGACGTGGCAAACCTTTATTTCGGGCTGGAGGAAGCCAGTCTGACGCCGGAGGGCTGCCAGTTCATCGTAGAGCACCGCTGCGTCCAGGAGGACGGGCAGTGGGTGCAGCGGTGTCGGCTGCTGCGCGGCGGGGAGACCGCGGCGCAGGGCGAGCGCCGTGACCCGATAAAGGGGGACGGCGTGGTGCAGCTGAACCGCTTCCGCCGCCGATACGCCAAGCTGTGCCTGTATGAGATGCTGAAGAACTATTTCGGGTACGGGCAGCTCTGGGGCGGGCTCACCGGCATTCGCCCCACCAAACTGGTGCGCCAGCTGGAGTGGGAGGGTATGAGCTTTGACCAGGCGCTGGACTACATGAACCGGGTGTTTGACGTTTCCCCCGAGAAGCTGGCCTTGGTCAGGAGAATTCACAGCGCCCAGCAGGGCATTTATCAGTGGGGCGACGACAGCTGCTTCGATGTCTATGTGGGAATCCCCTTTTGCCGCACCCGGTGTTTATACTGCTCCTTTTTCAGCGCCGCCGCAGGCAAGGAGAGCTTGCTGGAGGAGTACACCGACGCGCTGTGCCGGGAGATCGGAGAAATGGGGCGGCATATGGCCGGTCAGGGCAAACGCGTGCGCACCATCTATATGGGCGGCGGCACACCCACCGCGCTGGGCGATGCCCGGCTGGAGCGGGTGCTGGCCGCAGTCAATGAAACCTTCGGCCGCGTGCGGGAATTCACCGTGGAGGCCGGGCGGCCGGACACCGTTACCCCAAACACATTCCCCATGTTGCGGCGTATGGGTGTGGACCGTGTGAGCATCAACCCGCAGACCATGAACGCCCGCACGCTTCAGGTCATCGGGCGGGATCACACCCCCCAGGACATCGTGCGGGCCTACGGTTGGGCAAGGCAGGCGGGCATTCCTTCGGTCAATATGGATATGATCGTGGGGCTTCCAGGCGAAACGCCCGACGACGTGGCCGATACGCTGCGCGAGCTGGAAAAGATGGAGATTGACAATCTGACGGTGCATACGCTGGCGATCAAACGCTCCTCCAAGCTCCATGAGCGGCTGAAGGATTACGCGCTGCCTTCGGGAGAGGACGCCGTGCGAATGCTGGAGGCGGCCGAAAGCTCGGCCGTTGCCCGGGGAATGGAGCCGTACTATATGTATCGGCAAAAGTATATGCGCGGTAATCTGGAGAACGTGGGCTACGCGCTGCCGGGGAAGGCCTGTGTTTATAACGTGGATATGATGGAGGAGACGCACAGCATTCTGGGGTTGGGCGCGGGCAGCATGAGCAAACGCATGTTTTTTGAGCGGGAATTCCACAGCCGTTTGGCCGCACCTAAGGATGTGGCCACATATCTGCATTCTCAGGAGCAGCTGCTTCGGGAAAAAAAGGAATTTTTCACCTGGGCGGAATAAAAGCCGGGCGAATGCACCTTGAATTACCGACCCGGCTATGCTACAATCAAAAGCGGGACAGATTGAAATCAGCGGGACTGGTTTCGTCCCGGGAGATGCGATGAAAAACTTATTATCGCAGTTCCGCAGGCTGTGCCCCGAGCTTGTGGAGGCGGCGCGTACGCGCTACGAACTGCTGGAGGCCATTCAGTTGATGGCGCCGGTGGGGCGCAGGGCGCTGTGCGAGCATATGGAGTGGCCGGAGCGCGCGGTGCGCGGCGAGGCCGACCGCCTCAGGGAGGTGGGTCTGCTGGACTTTGCGCCCGATGGGATGCGCGTTACCAAAGAAGGACAGGAGCTGCTGGAGGAGCTGGGGGACGGCTTTGATATGCTGTTTTCCGAACCGTTGAGCAGCCGCCTGCGCACCGAACTGAAGCTGAGCAACGTGCTGGTTGTGCCGGGAGATACGGCGATAGATAGCGTGAGCACCCGCGCGCTTTACCGGCGCACGGCAAAATACCTCTCCCAGGTCGTGAAGGACGGCATGATCCTGGCGGCAATGGGAGGCTCCACCACGGCGGGTGTGGCTCGCCAGCTGGAGATCCGGCGACACCTTCCCAACCTTCTGGTGGTGCCCGCCCGCGGCGGAATGGGAGAGGACGTAGAGATCCAGGCCAACACGGTGGCAGCCAAGATCGCCGGCTCTTTTTCCGCGCGGCATCGCTTGCTGCACTGGCCGGACGATCTGCCGGCCGAGCTTTTGCCGGCTTCGGCCGAGGGAAAGTTTAACGAATGGATGGACTGCATTCGCCATGCTGACGTGCTGATCTACGGCATCGGCCGGGCGGATACCATGGCTCGGCGGCGGGGTCTCAATGAGGACACCATGGCGCGCCTGCGCGCTGCGGGTGCGGTGGCCGAAGCCTGGGGTTTTTACTTCAACCGAGAGGGAGATGCGGTTTATACCGCGTCGGGTCTGGGGGTGGATCTGTCCACCATGCGATCCATCTCTCAGCGCATCGCCGTAGCCGGCGGTGCGGATAAAGCCGAAGCGGTGCTGGCGGTGGTGAGAGCCACGCGGCCTACCGCGCTCATCCTGGATGAAGCGGCTGCGGCCGGCATAGGCATTTTGCTGAATTCCGGCGGCTGATATGGGACAAACTAAGGCATGTGCCTTAAAATAATAAAGGAGAATATCGATCATGGCTATGAACAAGAAAACCATTGAAGATGTACAGGTCAACGGCAAACGTGTCCTGGCGCGTGTGGATTTTAACGTACCGCAGGATGAGACCGGCGCGATCACTGACGATAACCGCATCCGTGCGGCGCTGCCCACCATCCGGTACCTGATCGATCATGACGCAAAGCTGATCCTCTGCTCTCACCTGGGACGTCCCAAGGGCAAGGTGGATCCCAAATATTCTCTCAAACCCTGCGTGGAGCGCCTTTCCCAGCTGCTGGGCAAGGAAGTAAAGCTGGCCAAGGACGTTGTGGGCGAGGACGCGCAGGCGCTGGCCGCGGCAATGAAACCCGGCGACGTCATCATGCTGGAAAACGTGCGCTTTGAGGCCGGTGAAGAGAAGAACGATGCCGAGCTGTCCAAGAAGTTTGCCGCGCTGGCCGATATTTTTGTGAACGATGCCTTCGGCACCGCGCACCGCGCCCATTCTTCCACCGCCGGTGTGGCCGATTACCTGCCTGCCGTGTGCGGATACCTCATCAAGAAAGAGATCGAGATCATGGGCAGCGCGCTGGATAACCCGCAGCGTCCCTTCGTGGCCATTTTGGGCGGCGCCAAGGTCAAGGATAAGATCGCCGTTATCTCCAACCTGCTGGAAAAGGTCGATGTCCTCATCATTGGCGGCGGCATGGCCTACACCTTCCAGAAGGCGCTGGGCGGCAGCATCGGCAACTCTTTGGTGGATGAAGAGCGCATCGGCTACGCCAAGGAAGTCATGGCCGAGGCCGAAAAGAAGGGCGTGAAGCTGCTTCTGCCCGTCGATAACGAAGCTTCGACCGAATTCTCCAACGACGCCATGCGCGCCACCTTCCACAGCCGTGAGATCCCCGACGGTTGGGAGGGCATGGACATCGGCCCCAAGACCCAGAAGATGTTCGCTGAGGAGATCCTCAAGGCCAAGACCATCATCTGGAACGGCCCCATGGGCGTGTCCGAGTTCAGCAACTTTGCGGCGGGCACGTTGGCTGTGGCCAAGGCCATGGCGGAGAGCGGTGCCATCACCATTGTGGGCGGCGGCGACTCTGCAGCTGCGGTGGAAAAGACCGGCTACGGCGACAAGATCACGCACATCTCCACGGGCGGCGGCGCCTCGCTGGAGTTCCTGGAAGGCAAAGAGCTGCCCGGTGTGGCCTGCCTGATGGATAAATAAAGCTTGATGATAACGGAGAATGTGCGCGGAGCTGGTTCGCGCACATTTTCCCTGTTAAGCTGTCGGCAGCGCGGGAGATTCCCGTTTTTTTGCCGCCGGCTTTTGCAAAAAATACGGCATTTTGCCGAAAAAAATTTGGAGGATACAGCCGTTATGAGAACACCGATTATTGCCGGAAACTGGAAAATGAACAAGACGCCCGCCGAGGCCGTGGAACTGATCGAGGCACTGAAGCCTCTGGTTGCCGATGCTGCGTGCACGGTGGTGGTTTGCCCCACCTATGTGTGCCTGCCTGCGGCCGCGGAAGCCCTCAAGGGCAGCAACATTCACCTGGGTGCGCAGAATATGCACTTTAAGGCTAGCGGCGCGTATACTGGCGAGATTTCCGCCGATATGCTGAAGGCCGTGGGTGTGGAATATGTAATTTTGGGGCACTCCGAGCGCAGACAGTATTTTGCCGAGACCGACGAGACGGTCAACCTCAAAACCAAGGTTGCGCTGGACAACGGCCTGCTCCCCATCGTGTGCGTAGGCGAATCCCTGGAGCAGCGTGAGCAGGGCGTTACCGCCGAGCTGGTGCGCAGCCAGACCAAGGCGGCTTTGGCCGGCCTGACTGCTGAGGAAGCCAAGAAGGTCGTCATCGCTTATGAGCCCATCTGGGCCATCGGCACCGGCCGCACCGCCACCTCCCAGGATGCCAACGAGGTCATCGGTGTCATCCGCTGCGCCGTGCGCGAAGCGCTGGGCAACGAAGTGGCGGAAGAGCTCCGCATCCAATACGGCGGCTCCATGAATCCCAAGAACGCTGCCGAGCTGATGGCCATGCCCGAAATTGACGGCGGCCTGATTGGCGGCGCCAGCCTGAAAGCCCCGGACTTCTCTGCCGTGGTGCATTTTTAAGGTGGGCGGCATGAAAAAGATCAATGCCATTATCATTATGGACGGCTTTGGTGTGCGCAAGGATCATAAGGACAACGCCATCATTCCGGAAAACATCCCCAACCTGGAAAAACTGATCGCCAAGTACCCCTTCACCACCATTCAGGCCTCGGGTCTGGACGTGGGGCTGCCCGTGGGGCAGATGGGCAACAGCGAGGTGGGGCATTTAAACATCGGCGCCGGCCGCATCGTTTATCAGGAGCTGACCCGCATCACCAAGTCCATTGAGGACGGCGACTTCTTTGAAAATGAAGCGCTGGTGCAGGCGGTGGAAGCCGCCAAAACCAGCGGCAAAAAGCTGCACCTGATGGGCTTGATGTCCGATGGCGGCGTGCACAGCCACATTGATCATGTGGAGGGTTTGCTGCGCCTGGCCAAGCAGCACGGCATGGAGCGTACCTATGTGCACTGCTTCATGGACGGCCGCGACACGCCTCCCTCCTCGGGCAAGGGCTATCTGGAAGACCTGAACGACCGCATGGAGAAGGTCGGCTGCGGAAAAGTGGCCACCGTGATGGGGCGTTATTGGGCAATGGATCGCGATAAGCGCTGGGATCGCGTAAAGCGGGCTTACGACGCCATGGTGCTGGGCGAGGGCGAGACCGCTGCCTGCCCCATCTGCGCCATCCAAAACGCTTATGACCGCGACGAAACCGATGAATTTGTCGCGCCCACGGTCATCACCAAGGACGGAAAACCGTTGGCCACCGTTGAAGAAGGCGATTCCATCATTTTCTTCAACTTCCGTCCTGACCGCGCCAGACAGATCACCCGCGCGTTTATTGAGCCGGATTTTGCCGATTTTGAACGCGCAAAGGGTTACTTCCCGGTGAATTATGTATCCATGACCCAGTATGACGCCACGTTTGCCAACCTGAAGGTGGCGTTCAAGCCGCAGAAGCTGGAAAACACCTTAGGCGAGTACTTGAGTGCCCAGGGCAAGACCCAGCTGCGCATTGCCGAAACGGAAAAATATGCCCACGTCACCTTCTTTTTCAACGGCGGTGTGGAGCAGGCCAACCCCGGGGAGGACCGCTGCCTGATCGCTTCCCCCAAGGTGGCCACCTACGATTTGCAGTCCGAGATGTCCGCTCCGGAAGTGGCGCGGCAGGCTGTGGAGCGCATCAACAGCGGTAACTATGACGTGATGATCCTCAATTTCGCCAATTGCGACATGGTGGGCCACACCGGCGTGTTCGACGCGGCGTGGAAGGCCGTGCACACGGTGGATACCTGCGTGCAGCAGGTGGTGGATGCCATTCTGGCGCAGGGCGGCAGCGCTATCATCACCGCCGATCATGGCAATGCGGAAATGATGGTAGATCCCGAAACCGGCGCGCCTTTCACGGCGCACACCACCAACCCGGTTCCGTTCCTGCTGGTGGGTCAGGCCTATGAAGATGCCAAGCTTCGCGCAGATGGCCGTCTGGCCGATCTGGCACCTACGCTGCTGGACATGATGGGACTGGAAAAGCCCGCTGAGATGACGGGCACCACGATGCTGGCAAAGTAAAGCGTTTTATCCAGAACAGCGCCGGCCGGATTTGCTTCGTGAAATAGTCAATAGATAGTAGACACAAAAATCCAATTAAGCCGCCAGTTCCGTTCGAAACAGGACTGGCGGTTTTCCGTTGAGCTTGCGAACGGGACGGACGCAGTTAAAATACTGG
>JAQUVY010000109.1 GCA_028693155.1 Eubacteriales bacterium | reverse complement strand
TGGACCTCCATTTTCACCCGCCCGTTGGTCGCCTTTAATACCATATCTGCATACAACTGGCAGCATTTGTTGTAAGGATGATTAGCTGGATACATCATTGCAGTTTTAAGTACCAGTGGCTCCTGCACGGCAGCAGGCTTGGTCTCTGCGGGTTTAGTCGCCGGGCTTGCAGGCGCACTGCAGGTGATTCAGGCCGGCGGACGCTGCAACCGCGAGGGCGTGCCGGGCGTCATCAACGGCACGGTGTACATTTTTGAATCCGAACGGCCGGCACCCAAAATGCTGGCGCAAAACGTGGCCGCTGCCAAGGCTGTGCTGGAGCGCTTCGATGACATCGCCGCCCCCGACGCGGTGAAGGCCTATTTCAGCGACCTGCTTTATGTGACCAAGGGCATGGACGCGCTGGACGCCCAGGGCATTCTCAAGCTGTGCGGCAGCCAGACGTTCCCCTTCGCCGAGGTGGCGGCAAAATTCCACGTCATCGACAGCCTGCAATACACGGTTTACATCCCCACACCCGAAAGCGAGTCTCTGCTGGCCCAGCTGCGCAGCGGCGGCCCCACCCGCGAGCTGCTGCGCACGCTGGGGGCGTACGCCGTGAACGTTTATCCCCAGCATTATCGGGCGCTGAACGACCAAGGAGCGCTGCTGCCGGTTGCGGACAACGCCTCCGTTTTGACCGATCCCGACCTTTACAGCGCGGAAACCGGCCTGGCCTTAACGCTCCAGGGCGGACAGGGGTGGATTTCCTGACGCCCGGCCTTTTGCCGCCCCCTTAAAAAGAACCTGTATCGACACAATTCGACAAGCCTCTATGCCATACTGCAAGAAAAAGCACCTTTTCCTATCTTTTACACATCAACCTGGGTTTGCCCTGCGACGCGCTGCATTTCGGCTCACAACAGCCGCCGAAAGTATATATTTCCGTTTTCCCGTGTATCCAAAAAAACAACTCGAAAGGAGTGATCCAATTGTCCGTAAAAGTGGAGGTTTGGGGACCTTACGCGCTGTTTTCCCGCCCTGAGCTCAAAACCGAGCGCTACTCCTACGACGTCATGACGCCGTCGGCGGCGCGCGGGCTGCTAGAGGCCGTCTACATGCACCCCGGCATACGATGGCGCATCGACAGGATCCACGTGCTCAACCCCATCGCCTTTGCCAGCGTGCGGCGCAACGAGGTCAAAAGCAAGGTGGTGGCGTCCTCCGTGGCGGCGGTGATGAAGGGGGGCGGCGGCGAGCTGTACCTGGCCACGTCTCAGGACATCCAGCAGCGCGCGTCCACCCTGCTGCGCGATGTGCATTATGTCATCGAGGCGCATTTTGACATGACCGACAAGGCCGCTCCCGGGGACAACCCCGGCAAGTTTGCCGATATCATGCGCCGCAGGCTGGAAAAGGGGCAGTGCTATCACCAGCCCTATTTCGGCTGCCGCGAGTTCCCCGCCTATTTTAGAAAGTGGGAGGGGGACGAGCCGGTCACCGCCTATCCCGAAGAGGATCGGGATCTGGGGCTCATGCTCTACGACATGGATTACACCGATCCGGAAAACATTACGCCCATGTTTTTCCGCGCTGCGCTGCAAAAAGGCGTGCTGAACGTCCCTGCGCCGGACAGCGGGGAGGTACTGCGATGATCCTGCAGGCATTGACCGATTATTATGAGGCGCTTGCCCGGCGCGGCGAAATTGCCCCGGAAGGCTGGGCATTCCCCAAAGTATCCTTTGCGCTGGAGCTGGCGCAGGACGGGCGGCTTTTGCGGGTCGTCCCCTTGGCCAGCATCCCCGAGGGCGGCAAAAAGCCCGTGCCCCAAACCAAGCTCCTTCCCGCTGCGGTAAAACGCACCGTCGGCATCTCCGCCAACTTTCTTTGGGATAACTCGGCATATTTGCTGGGCATCGACGGCAAGGGCAATCCGGAGCGGGCAAAGGAGTGCTTTGCCGCCGCCAAAGCGCTGCATCTTTCCCTGCTGGGCGAAACGGACGATGCCTTCGCTCGCGCCATCTGCGCCTTTTTTGCGCGGTGGGACCCGGACAGCGCGGCGCAGGACCCGGTGCTGACCGACACCCGGGAGGACTTGCTTCAGGGCGGCAACCTGGTGTTTCTCTTCGACGGTCGCTTTCCCGACGAAAACCCGGCGCTGTGCCAAGCCTGGCAAACCCATTATGACCGCGGCGGCGAGGGCGAAACCATGCGCTGCCTGGTGACCGGGCAGGAAGTTGTGCCGGAAGCGGTTCATCCCTCCATCAAGAACGTTATGGGCGCTCAGTCCAGCGGCGCGGCGCTGGTCTCCTTCAATGGCGAGGCTTTTTGCTCCTACAATCGGACGCAGAACCTCAACGCACCGGTGGGCAAATACGCCGCCTTCGCCTACACCACCGCCCTGAACGCGCTGCTGGCCGATCGGGAGCATGTGCGCCGCTTCGGGGATACGACGGTTGTGTTTTGGGCGCAGGACGCCGAGCCCGCCTACCAAAACCTTTTTGACGCCTTTCTGGACGGTGACAGCGAGAACATCAGCAACGCCGAGCTCAAAGGCTGCATGGACGACCTGGCCAACGGCCGGCAGACCGATTGGGACGCCATCCCGCTGCACCCGGAAAACAAATTCTATATTTTGGGGCTGGCGCCCAACGCGGCGCGCCTGTCGGTGCGTTTTTTCCTGCGGGACAGCTTTGGCGCCTTTGCCGCGCATGTGCAGCGGCACTACCGGGACATCGACATCGTCACCGACAACCGCTCCAAATGGGATACGCTGCCGCTGTGGGCGCTGCTGCGCGAAACGGTGAACCTGAATTCCAAAAACAAGGATCCCTCTCCTCAAATGGCGGGCGACACGCTGCGCGCCATCTTAAGCGGCGGGCGCTACCCCGCCACCCTTTACCAGCAGACCCAGCTGCGCATCCGCGCCGAGCGCGACATGACGCGCGGCCGGGCGGGCATCGTCAAGGCCTATCTCACCCGACTGCCGAACAACGACCCTTACCAGGAGGTGCTGACCGTGAAGCTCAACGAACAAACCACCTATCAACCCTATGTGCTGGGCAGGCTCTTTTCCGTGTTGGAGGGGCTGCAGCAATCGGCAAACCCCGGCATTAACACGACCATCAAGGACAAATACTTTTCCTCGGCCAGCGCCACGCCCCAGCTGGTGTTCCCCACACTGCTAAACTTAGCCGAAAAGCACCTGCGCAAGCTGGATGGGGGGGCACGCGTTTACTGGGCCAAGCAGGTCACAGACCTGACCGGCCGCATCACCGACACCTACCCCGCGCATTACAACCTGTACGATCAGGGCGTGTTCCAGCTGGGCTACTATCACCAGACCCAAAAGCGCTACGAAAAGAAAGAAAAGGCGGAGCCCGCCATCAAAACTGAGGAGGAAGCTAAACATGTCTGAACCGATCAAAAACCGCTATGAGTTCATCGTACTTTTCGACGTGGAAAACGGCAACCCCAACGGCGACCCCGACGCGGGCAATATGCCCCGCATTGACCCAGAGACCAACTTAGGCCTGGTGACCGACGTGTGCCTGAAGCGCAAGATCCGCAACTATGTGGAAACCGTCAAGGAGGATCAGCCCGGATACCGCATTTACATCAAGGACACCGTGCCTCTGAACACCAGCGACCGCGCCGCCTGCACTTATTTGGGGCTGCCCACCGGAGATAAGGCGCTCAAGGACGCCAAGAAAGCCGACAAAACCATCGACGGGAAAATTCGGGACTTTATGTGCAAAAACTATTTTGACATCCGCACGTTCGGCGCGGTGATGACCACCTTTGTGAAAGCGGCGCTCAATTGCGGGCAGGTGCGCGGGCCGGTGCAGCTGGGCTTTGCCCGCTCGGTGGAGCCGGTGGTGCCTCAGGAGGTGACCATCACCCGCGTGGCCATCACTACCGAGGAGGACGCCGAGAAAAAAGGCACAGAGATGGGGCGCAAATACATCGTGCCCTATGGTCTTTACCGCTGCGAGGGCTACATTTCCGCCAACCTCGCCCGCAAAACCACCGGCTTTTCCGAAGAGGATCTGTCGCTGCTGTGGGACGCGCTGCTCAATATGTTTGAGCACGACCACTCGGCGGCGCGCGGCAACATGGCCACCCGCAAGCTCATCATCTTTAAGCACGACAGCGAGCTGGGCAATGCCCCTGCCTATCGGCTTTTTGACGCCGTAACCGTTCAGCGCCGGCAAGACTGCGACGTACCCCGCCGCTTTGCCGATTATGAAGTGCGCATTGATTCGGACGCCCTGCCCGACGGGGTAACGGTGACCACGCTGGGGTGATCTGGCAGGAAGACGATTACCTCGCCATTTCCGGGCTTCAACACTTTTCCTTTTGTCGGCGGCAATGGGCGCTGATCACGCTGGAGCAGCAATGGTCGGAGAACCTGCGCACAACCGAAGGTGCTTTGCTGCACGAACGGGCGCATGAGGAAGGTTTTTCCGAAAAACGCCGAGGCGTGCTGACGGTTCGGGGGCTGCGCGTGCAGTCCCCTACCCTCGGCGTGTCCGGCAGCTGCGACGTGGTGGAGTGGCTCCGCGATCCGGCCGGTATTTCTCTGGCTGGGCGGGACGGCCTTTGGCGGCCTTATCCGGTAGAGTACAAACGGGGAGAGCCCAAGCAGACCGATGCCGACCGCCTTCAGCTTTGCTGCCAAGCCATGTGTCTGGAGGAAATGCTTTGCTGCTCCATCCCGGAAGGCGCGCTGTTTTACGACAAGCCGCGCCGCCGCGAGCGCGTGGCGCTGTGCGATGACCTGCGCGACAAGGTGCGAACCCTGCTCGCGGAGATGCACGCCCTTCAAAAACGTGGCTATACCCCCAAGGTCAAAACCGGGGCTTTCTGCCGTGCCTGCTCCCTGAACTCCCTGTGCCTGCCCAAGCTGTGCAAAAGCCCATCGGCACAGGCCTATCTGCGCGCCGCACTGCAGGAGGAGGAATCGCCGTGAAAAATTTTCTCAATACGCTTTTTGTTCTGACGCCCGAAAGCTATCTGGCGCTGGACGGGGAAAACGTCGTCATACAGGGGCCGGACGGCGAGCTGGCTCGGTTTCCCCTGCACCGGCTGGAAAACATCCTGTGCTTCAGCTATAAAGGCGCAAGCCCCGCCCTGCTGGGCGCCTGCGCGCAAAAAGAAGTCGGCTTTTGCTTTTTGACGCCCGGCGGGCACTTTCTGGCGCGCGTTTGCGGGGAAACCCGCGGAAACGTTCTTCTGCGTCAAAAGCAGTATGCCGTGTGCCAGGATGCTGTGCAAAGCTGCTCCATCGCCCGCTGCATGATCGCCGCAAAGCTTCTCAACAGCCGGTGGGTTTTGGAACGCGCCACGCGCGACCACGCACTGCGCATGGACGTGGCGCGTGTAAAAGCCGCAAGCGCCGCGTTGGGTACCGCCGCAAAAGCAGCCGCCTGCGCGGAGGAGGCGGAGGTGCTGCGCGGCATTGAGGGGGAAGCGGCCAGTCGGTACTTTGGCGTTTTGGATGAGCTTATTTTGCAGGATAAGACCGCATTTTTTCTGCGTACCCGCAATCGACGTCCCCCGCTTGACAACATGAACGCCGCGTTGTCCTTCGCCTATTCCCTCCTGGGTCATGACTGCGCAAGCGCGCTGGAGGCCGTCGGTCTGGATCCTTATGTGGGGGTTTTACACGGCGACCGCCCGGGGCGCACATCGCTGGCGCTCGACCTGATGGAAGAGCTGCGGCCGTGCTATGCCGACCGTTTTGTGCTGTCCTGCGTCAACACGCGCGTGCTGCGGGCAGAGCATTTTACCAAAACCGAAAGCGGCGCCGTGTGGTTGAACCAGGAGGGGCGAAAGCTCTTTCTTGACGCTTATCAGCGCAAAAAAAGAGAGCTCATCACACATCCGTTTTTGGGTGAAAAGCTGGCGTGGGGTCTGGTTCCTTATGTGCAGTCGCTGCTGCTGGCGCGGACGCTGCGCGGCGATCTGGACGCCTACCCGCCCTTCCTGTGGAAATGAGGATCACGCACTCTTGGGCGGAACGACCGAAGTGAAACGGGGGGAAACATCATGTTGGTGCTGATCACCTATGACGTCAACACCGAAACCGACGGGGGACGCCGCCGCTTGCGGCAGGTCGCCCGGCAATGCGTAAACTATGGGCAGCGCGTACAGAATTCCGTCTTTGAATGCGATTTGGATGCCGCGCAATACAAGCGCGTTCAAAGCATTCTGCTGAAGCTGATCGATCCGGAAAAAGATTCCCTGCGTTTCTACAACCTTGGGAATCACTATGCCAGCCGCATTGAGCATTTTGGCATAAAGCCGGGTTATGATGCGCAAGACACGCTCATGGTGTAAGCGCGAAGGGGAAGCAAACAGCATTCCCCCGGGCGCTTCGCACCGAAATTTGCGCCTCTGCACGCCCTGTCTTGCCCAAAACGCCGCCCCCGGATGGGAAAATTCAAGTTTTTTCAGATAAACTGTTTAAAAGTCTCAATAATTTTTGTATACTTTTGCTGTCGCTCCCCGCACGGGGAGCGTGGATTGAAATCCAACAGCCCCAGCGCGGACTACCCGTCACCCATCAGTCGCTCCCCGCACGGGGAGCGTGGATTGAAATGATGCTTTCCCGCAGATTGATGAGGGCGATTTTAACCGTCGCTCCCCGCACGGGGAGCGTGGATTGAAATCTACCTTGCGCGGATACAGTTTTTTAACTTTTACTGTCGCTCCCCGCACGGGGAGCGTGGATTGAAATTTATCTGCACCGCTGCGCAGCGGCGATTTGCAGCGGTCGCTCCCCGCACGGGGAGCGTGGATTGAAATATCTTCCCTTGGCAACCTGTCCTCCACGCTTATCCGTCGCTCCCCGCACGGGGAGCGTGGATTGAAATAAGTCTGCGCAGAATGCCGCCGCACCTACGATGGTCGCTCCCCGCACGGGGAGCGTGGATTGAAATGAGTTTGACAGCAAAATCATGGACAACAAGGGGCGTCGCTCCCCGCACGGGGAGCGTGGATTGAAATAGCCGTACAAGTTCGCACCCGGCCACATACATTAGTCGCTCCCCGCACGGGGAGCGTGGATTGAAATCAGAGGACGCCGCGACCACGCAGGGCGAAGCCATCGTCGCTCCCCGCACGGGGAGCGTGGATTGAAATTACTATGCAACGGAGTCACTCCCGGCTGGTACTTGTCGCTCCCCGCACGGGGAGCGTGGATTGAAATCTGCGTGGTAAGCACCTCGGAGCGCATCAGCTTTTGTCGCTCCCCGCACGGGGAGCGTGGATTGAAATCGGCAAGGCCGTTGACGCCATGATGGATGAGGTTGGTCGCTCCCCGCACGGGGAGCGTGGATTGAAATAACAACATTGTAGGCGGCGTCAAGCGGGCGCTGGGTCGCTCCCCGCACGGGGAGCGTGGATTGAAATCTACTAAACATATGCAACA
>JAQUVY010000108.1 GCA_028693155.1 Eubacteriales bacterium | reverse complement strand
CAGCCAGCTTTTCCGCGGGCATGGCGTAGCATCCCAGCTTGGCGATCTCAGCGTCCTGCCCCACGCCCAGCGTGCCTGCCCAGTCGTCGGGCAGCGTCACCTTGCAAAAACCGGCTCCCTGCGCTTTGCGCAGCGCCGTCTCCCGGCGTATGGCCTGCTCCATCGCCGCGTCGCTCATTCCCTCGTTCAGGCGCAGGAAATGGTGATCGTACATATCCGGCAGCGCATCGTCCCGCCAGCGGATGCCGCAGTCCAGCTCCTCACCTGTGCAAAAGCACGCCTGATAAGCCTTTTCGCACGCGGCGATGGCTCGTTTCACTTCTTGTTGTTCCATGGTGCAAAATACCTTTCCTGCGCCGCGGCAATGGCCGCATCGTCTCCCTGCGCATACCCGTTGAGCGGAAACGCAATTCCCATTTTATCATATTTTTCCACACAGAACTTGCGAAACGGCAGCAGCTCCACCCGCTGCACGCAGGAAACGCCGCTCAGCAGCCCGGCCAGCGCCTCCAGCTCTTCCCGGGAGTCGTTCCAACCGGGCACCACCACATGGCGAATCCACACGGGCACTCCCCGCTCCTCACAGCGCCGCAAAAAAGACAGCGGCACCTCCAGCGGCAGCGAAAAACGCGCCCGCGCGCTTTTGTCATCGGCTGCTTTGATGTCCAGCAGCACCAGATCGGTCTGCTCCAACAGCGCCTGCACATCGTCGCTCCACAGGCAGCCCGAGGTGTCCAGCGCGGTGTGAACGCCCTGCGCCTTGAGCGCGGCAAACAGCGCGCTTACAAACCCGGCCTGCGCCAGCGGCTCCCCTCCCGACACCGTAACGCCGCCGCTCTTGCCGAAATAACCCCGGTAGCGCAGCACGCGCTGCGCGATCTCCTGCGCCTGCGCCGGCTCTCCCTGCGCAAAGTCCCAGGTGTCCGGGTTGTGGCAATAGGGGCAGCGCAGCGGGCAGCCCTGCATAAACACCACTGCGCGCACCCCCGGCCCATCCACCGTTCCCAGGCTCTGTATGGAATGGATCCGCCCGGTCATGGCGCTGCTCACAGGCTCTGATGGAAGGTGCGGCTGATGACCTCGCGCTGCTGCTCGCGGGTCAGCTTATGAAAGTTGACCGCATAGCCCGACACGCGGATGGTCAGGTTGGGATACTTCTCCGGATCCTCATACGCTTCCATCAGCTGCTCCTTGTTGAGCACGTTTACGTTCAGATGGTGCGCCATTTGGCCGAAGTAGCCGTCCAAAATGTTCACCAGGTTCTCCACCCGCGCCTCGGGCGTCTTGCCCAGCGCGTCGGGCACGATGGAAAAGGTGTTGGAAATGCCGTCCCGGCAGCAGGCGTAAGGCAGTTTGGCCACCGAGTTGAGCGAGGCCAGCGCGCCGTTTTTCTCCCGGTTGTGCATGGGGTTGGCACCGGGGGCAAAAGGCTGCCCGGCCTTGCGCCCGTCGGGGGTGGAGCCGGTCTTTTTGCCATAGACCACGTTGGAGGTGATGGTCAGCACCGAGAGGGTGTGGATGGCGCCGCGATAGGCGGGCGTGCGCTTCAGCTCACCCGATACCTGCTCCAGCAGCGCTTTGGCGATGAGATCCACCCGGTCGTCATCGTTGCCGTACTGGGGAAATTCTCCCGTGGTTTCAAAATCCGTCACAAAGCCGTTATCATCCCGCACGGGGTGCACCTGGGCGTAGCGTATGGCGGAAAACGAGTCGCAGGCCACGGACAGCCCCGCCACGCCAAAGGCCATAAAGCGGGTCACCTCGGTGTCGTGCAGCGCCATTTGAATTTTTTCATAGGAATATTTATCGTGCATGTAGTGAATGACGTTCATGGTGTTTACATACAGCTTGCAAAGCCAGGGCAAATAAATATTCCAGCGCTCCTTCACCGCCTCATAGGTCAGCCGCTCGCCGCTCAGCGGGGGCATCTGCGGGCCGATGTGCAGGCCGCTGGTGGCGTCATAGCCGCCGTTGATGGCCAGCAGCATGAGCTTTGCCAGGTTGCAACGCGCGCCGAAAAACTGCATTTGCTTGCCCACCTTCATGGCCGACACACAGCAGGCGATGGCGTAGTCGTCCCCGTAGGTGGGGCGCATCAGATCGTCGTTCTCGTACTGAATGGAGTCCGTATCCACCGACACCTGGGCGCAAAAGACCTTAAACGCCTCGGGCAGCGCGTCGCTCCACAGCACGGTCAGGTTGGGCTCGGCGCCCGAGCCCAGGTTATACAGGGTGTGCAGCACGCGGTAGGAGTTCTTGGTGACCATGGGGCGGCCGTCCTCGCCCATGCCGCCCACGCTCTCGGTGATCCACACGGGATCGCCGCCGAAGAGCTCGTTATATTCGGGTGTGCGCAGCAGACGCGCCATGCGCAGCTTCATGACGAAATCGTCCATCAGCTCCTGGGCGCCGGCTTCATCCAGCGTGCCGTTTTGCAGATCGCGCTCCAGATAGATATCCAGGAACGTGCTGGTGCGTCCCAGCGACATGGCAGCGCCGTTCTGCTCCTTGATGGCGGCCAAATAGCCGAAGTACAACCACTGGATGGCCTCGCGGGCGTTTCCGGCGGGGCGGCCGATGTCGAAGCCGTACTGCGCTCCCATCTGCTTGAGCTTGTCCAAAAAGTCGATCTGCTGGTACAGCTCCTCGCTTAAGCGGATGTTGTCCACGCCCATCCAGTTTTCCCCGATGCGCTGCTTGTCCTTTTTCTTCTCCTCCATCAGCACATCCACGCCGTACAGCGCCACGCGGCGATAATCGCCGATGATGCGGCCGCGGCCGTAGGCATCGGGCAGGCCGGTGATGATACCGCACTTGCGGGCGCGGCGCATTTCATCGGTATACACACGGAACACACCGTCGTTGTGGGTGGTGCGAAACTTGAACTCGGCTTCCAGCTCATCCGAGAGCTGGTAGCCATAAGCCTGGGCGGCGGAGCGCGCCATGCGGATGCCCCCAAAGGGGTGTACCCCGCGCTTGAGTGGTGCGTCGGTCTGCAATCCCACGATCAGCTCATTGTCTTTGTCCAAATAACCGGGTTTGTAATAGGTCAGCGAGGACACGGTGGTGGTGTCCACATCCAGCACGCCGCCGCGGGTGCGCTCCTCCTTTTGCAAGGCCTCCAGCTTTGCCAAAAGGGCGGTGGTACGCGCCGTCGCCGGGCGCAAAAACGCGCCGTCACCGGTGTAGGGCGTATAGTTGGTCTGTATAAAATCCCGGACATCCACCGAATCCTGCCACTCTCCGTTTTGGAAGCCTTCCCACTGCGTAAAATCCATTCTTGTGTCCCTCCTGCGTCAAAGCATCAAAAAAAGGCGACTCTGCTTTTGCAGAATCGCCCAGACGGTCGGCCTTTTTCCCGCGCCCCCACTCCACTATGGTAAACCCATATCGTTCCGTCAGTTGCCGGGGTGCGTTTGGTTGTAGTGTCATTATAGCGCCTACCAACGCGGTTTGTCAACCACCCGAAGCGGGTGCCAGCGTGCCGCCTGCGCCGGTGAGGTAGGTGCGGTAATGCTCCCCCTCCACTACGGTGCCATCGGCAAAGCGAATGACCTGCTTGCCGTTTTTCAGCTTTAAATACACGCCTGCGACGTCGTAGGTAAAGCGGTTGGCCGTGCTGTCATAGGTGAAGAACACCTTGAAGTCGCTGATGTCCGGCGCTTGGGCGCTGACCTGACCGGGTTTTCCCAGATAGGCATAGTAGGCGTCCCACACGGCCTTTTTGCGCGGATCGTTGGCGTCGTTATCCGTCCAGCTCCAATACTTCGCCCGCGGGCGCAGCGCCTCGGAATACGTTTTCAAAAAGACGCTAAATGACGAATACAGGCTGTCAGCCGTCAGCGGCATATCGCTGTAATCGATCACATAAATGTCGTCGCCGTGTACGCTGCAAACGATCATTTCCTTTGCCGTGTCCCACGAGCAGGCATCGTTCCCCCCCACGGGGCAAAGCTCGTCCCCACCCATCTGCTCCTGCAAAAAGGCGGCAAACTCGGCTTCGCTGTGCGGCTTGTCCTCCAGCCACAAATAGGTTAAATAGTGCAGCGACGCGGCGCGGCGGTTGGCCTGGCACATCGTCTCCTGCGCCCGCGCGGTGATGCCGCGAAAAGCGGGAATGGCAACCGCTGCCAAAATGGCAAGAATGGCGATCACCGTAATGAGCTCGATGAGGGTAAAACCGCTTTTTCCCGTTTTCTTCATAGCCCGCCCCTGCTGTTTTTTTGTTTATTATAGCATAAAATGTCGAAAGGAAAAAGGGAGCCGTTGCGCAACGGCCCCCTTCGCGGTGCTGATCAATGCAGCTTTTTCTGATATTTCTCGGCCAGCGCCACCGCCTGGCGGGCTTCGTCCTCATTGCTGCAATAAAGGTTGTACATCACGCCCTCGGGCTTTAGGCTTTGCAGCATGGTCTCCAGTTCGCCCGGCGCTACGTTTACCTGAATGCATTTGCCTGCGTCCTGAATTTTTTTCAGGGTTCCCAGCCAGTGGGAGGCCGTGGGCTGCCCATCTCCGTAGACCCATTGAACGCCCTTGAGCTTGGGCTGCTCCAGCAACAGATCCAGATGCTTGAGCGCGCCAGGGCCGTCCAGATGGTAAACACTGGCGTCCAAAAACTCCAGCTCGGCCTGCAGCTCCTCCAGAATGAAATCCTCGTACATTCCGGGCGAGATCATGCAGCTGAAATCGCAGCTGGTGACGTACCACCGGCCGGGATGCCAGATGCCCATCCAGTTGGTGGCACCCTTTTGATACTTGGTGGTCATGGTGTACAGCTCGTCATACATGGTGCGGAAGCCCTCGAACATCTCCATGGTGCCTCGGGAGAGAAGCTCGGGATGATCCACCGTATCCATGCAAAGCTGCTGGGGACCGCGCAGCGACACCAAACCGTCAGCGCCGGGATGAATGTCGGTAACACCCACGAGGTACTTATCCCGCCCGTCTTCCACAGCCGCAGCCGTCATTTCCAGCATCTTCTGATAATATTTGTTCCCGCGGTCCATCACCAGCTTTTTGCCGGCCTCGACATCCGCATCCGTCATGTTGGAGATGGCCCAGCTGGTGGATTCTCCGTATTCCAGCTCGCAGCCAAAGCATGCCGCAAAAAAATCCGGCCCCAGGTTGGGCGAATAAGCCGGAAACGCCTCACAGCCGTAAAAGGTGTTCTGCATATAGGCGTTTTCGACCTCGATCTGATACTGCGTGTCCCACCAACGCTCCCGCAGCGTGGCGTGCTGCTTTTTGGGTGCCGCGCAAACGGGCACAGCCTTGGGCGCCCGAATGCTCAGGATGGGGCGGTCATGATTTTCCCGAGCCCAGAATTCCTCGTAACGCTTGGCAATTGCTTCCCAGTTTTCACAATAACGCATTTTATCACTCCTGCTTGGTATTTTGCGGTATCCCGCAGAAGGAACTCTGCCACGTCAACCGATGAATTAAGTATACCAACATGACCCGGCGATGGCGCGAAACATTTTTGCGTTACCTGTTGTGATATTGCCGGATTGCCGTGGGCAACACAGAATTGCGGCGCGCTACAGGTACTTCTCCTGATGCGCAAAGACGTCCATCATGGCCAGCAGGTTCTCCGGCGGAACGTCGTGGGGCACCGCGTGGGTTGGCGCGGCAATGTAGCCGCCCCCGGGTGCCATGATGCGCAGCGTATCGATGGTGACCTGCCGCACCTCCTGGGGTGTGCCGTTGGGCAAAATGTGCTGGGTGGAAATGCCGCCCCAGAACGTCAGATCCTTTCCGTATTCGCGCTTGAGCAGCTTCAAATCGTAGATCTCGGGCTGTACCGTCTGATAAACATCCAGACCGATGTCGATGAGATCGGGCAGGATCTCCCGAATGTCTCCGCAGGAATGCTGGATCACGCACTTTCCCGCCGCTTTTGCCCGGCTGTAGAGGGCGGCCATGTGCGGCTTGATAAACTGCCGCCAATGCGCCGGCCCCATGATCAAGCCCTTTTGCTGCCCCCAATCGTCTCCGAAATAAATGCCGTCGGGATCATATTCCAGCAAAACCTCCAGAACCTGCAAATCGTATTCGCAGATGCTGTCCAAAAGGTGGTTCAGGCGCTCGGGGTAGGCCAGCATGCCGATCAGAACCTCTTGCATGGAGCACAGCGTCCACGCCCGCTCAAACATGGAAAAGCCGATGCCCGCATAAAAAAAACGGTCTCCCCGCTGAGCCATGCGCGCCTCCACACCCCGGCGCAGCCGCGCCTTGTCCAGCGGGGGGAAGTCGTAGTCCATGGTTTCCGGATCGGGCAGCACCGGGGTGTCGATCACGCCGATGTCCCGATCCGCTCCGGTTCGGTTCCACGTTACCCCCATCGCGTCCTTCACAAACCCCGGTTTGCCCGGGACGGGCTCCTCCCATGCGGGAAAGGCATAGCCGACGAGGTGACTGCCGGGAAGCGCGTAACACAGCTCCCCCCGGGTATATTCGGCCATCCTCTGTGCTTCCTGGCCTGTCAAGTCGCATTGATACGGAACCACGTCCGTCGTCCGGTGCTGAATCGCCGCTATCGTGCGCTCTCTTGCGTTCATAAACCCCGCTCCTTTATCTCGTTTGTTCCATCATACCCTCAGGCAATCTTTCTTTCCAGTTGTCAAAGTGCTAAAATGGGTATTATCTTCCGGTTTGCATTTTATTTTACCCGGTAAAGGAGCGCTCATGGCACAAAAATTCGACCTCCCCCGCATCCAAGCCATTCTGACGGATTTTTATCAGCTCACCGGCTTTCGCGTGGGCATTTACACGCCGGAGCTGGAAATGGTGGCGGAATACCCCCAGGAGCACTGTGCGTTGTGCGCTTTGGTGCGCAGCCGCGCGCGCGGCCAATGCCGCAAAAGCGACATGGCGCACGGCCAATTGGCCTGCACCGGCAGCGAGTTCTCTTCCTACGCCTGCCACGCTGGGCTGACCGAATCGTTGGCGCCCATTCGCTCGGAAAGGGCGCTGCTGGGTTACCTGATGATCGGGCAGCTGCGCACGGACCCGACCTGCGCCGCGCAAAAAAGCCAGTTGAAGCGCCTTGCCCGCAAGTGGGGGCTGGATTTTTCCGCGCTGCAAAGCGCTTACGACGCCATGCCCGTCGTCCCTGCGAAGCAAATCACGGCTGCCGCGCATATTTTGCAGGTCTGCGCCGCGCATTTGTGCGCGGAAAACATGGTTGCCCCCGACCGCCAGCTGCTGCCCGTGCGTTTTTCCGACTACCTTGCACAAAACTACGCCGGCCATGTGACGCTGGACAAGCTCTGCGCGGCTTTGGGCGTGGGGAAAAGCACGCTCACCGCGTCCTGCCAGGCGCATTTCGGCGCAAGCCCCATGGAGCTGGTGACGCGGCAGCGCATCCGGCGGGCGCAGACGCTACTGCGCCAAAGCAGCCTTTCGGTGGCGCAAATTGCCGAGAACACGGGCTTTGCCGACCCCAACTACTTTGCCAAGGTGTTTCGCCGGCAAA
>JAQUVY010000013.1 GCA_028693155.1 Eubacteriales bacterium | reverse complement strand
GACTTCGATGGTTCGAATCCATCTCCCTCCACCACCTTATGCGAGAATGGCGGAATTGGCAGACGCGCACGGTTCAGGTCCGTGTGAAAGCAATTTCATGCAGGTTCAAGTCCTGTTTCTCGCACCAAAGCAAAAAAAGAGCCTTTCTATGAAAGGCTCTTTTTTTGTTACCTACAGCGAGCCTTTCGCAGAAAGGCTCGCTTGCCCTTTCAGCCAACTGCCTAAGCGCAGTGTGTCCTGCGGACACACATAAGCGATTTTCGTGCGCAAAGCTTCCCCCTTTTTATTCAACGATCCTGCCACAGGCACAGGTAAGCGGTTTTGTGCGAACCCCCGACACGGCGCGCTCGCCCCACCTCCCCGCCCCGTCGGCAGATGAAATTTTCGCGCTCCGGGTGCCGTTTTCGTGCCGGCGCTCTATCCCTGCGCGCATTCCCATTCTTCACCAAATATGATATGATACCTTTCATCTGCTGTGCGCAGTGCAAAGAGGTGAACCCGATGAAAAAGCCCTTCCCCTGGAAAAAATTTTTAAAGAGCGTTGCCGCCATTGCCGTGCCGGTGGCGCTGCAAAACCTGCTTACCACCACCGGCAGCATGGTGGACACCATGATGCTGGCACCGCTGGGGCAGACAACAGTAGGCGCAGTGGGGCTTTGTGCCCAGTTCTCTTCGCTGATTTTTTCCGGCTATTGGGGCTTCGTCGGGGGCGGCATGCTGTTTTTTGCCCAGTATTACGGCGCAAAAGACGATGACGGCGTCAACCGTTCTTATGGCGTTACGCTGTGCTGCATGATGGCGGTGGCCTTCTTGGCCGCCTCGTCGGCGTTGTTTTTCCCGCAGGTCATTATGCGGGTGTATACCGACAAGGCTTCCATTCAGCAGCTGGGCGTTACCTACCTGCGCATCGTCGGCTTTGCCTACCCGTTTCAGATCTTTTCCATGGCCATGAGCGCCCTGCTGCGCTCCACCGGGCGGGTGCGCATTCCCATGTACGGGGCGGTGGCTTCGGTGCTGACCAACATCTTTTTGAACTGGGTGCTGATCTACGGGCGCTTTGGCCTGCCCGCCATGGGGATTCAGGGCGCGGCACTGGCGACGGTGTGTGCGGCGCTGGTCAATGCGGGTGTGATCCTGCTGATGGCAAAAATCCAAAAGCACGCCTATGTCTTCGCCTTTCGCCGCCACTTTTGCTGGAACCGCGTCTTTTTAAAGGAATACTTTCGCAAGTGTTTTCCCATTTTGTGCAACGAGCTGTTGATCGGCGTCGGCAACATGGTCATCAACATGGTGCTGGGGCGGCAAAGCGAAGACGCCATTGCCGCCACCGCCGTGTTCCGCACGCTGGAGGGCTTGGTCATCGGCTTTTTTGCCGGCTTTTCCAACGCTTCGGCGGTGCTGGTGGGCAACAACGTGGGCGCGGGAAAGCTGGAAACGGCTTACGACCAGGCCAAACGCCTGGTGTATCTGTGCGCCGGGTGTATTTTCGGCGTGTGCCTGTTGCTGCTCGCGGTTCATACCCCCTTGCTGCGGGTCATGAGCCTGTCAGGTGAATCTCTGCGCCTGGGCACGGGGATGCTGATGATCTATTGCGTGGCGGCGGTGCTGCGCATGAGCAACTGGGTGCAAAACGACACCTTCCGTTCGGCGGGCGACGCGTCCTTCGGCACCATTTTGGAGATCGCCTTTATGTACGCCATGCTGCTGCCCTTTGTTTGCCTCAGCGGCCTGGTGTGGAAGGCACCGTTCCTGGTCATCTTTGCCTGCTGTTACATCGACGAGCCCATCCGCTTTGTCCTGATGCACCGCCACCTCTACACGGGCAAGTGGGTAAAGCCGGTCACCGCGCTGGGGCGCGAAGCGCTGCCGGCCTTTCTGGCCGCTCGCACCAAAAAGACCGGAACGGACGCGCCTTCGGTTTAGCTGTTTTTGCAAAGGAGAGCCGTACATGACCAGCAAAGAAAATCTTTTGGTTCAAGAGGCTCTGGCACACTACGCGCTGGAGCAGCCGCAGGTGGAGTTTTTGCGTCATAGCGAGAACATCACCTGCCGTGTGACCAGCCCGCAGGGCAGCTTTGTGCTGCGCATCCGCTGCCCCGCCCCGGGCTTTGAGCTGAATCTTCTGAACGGCGGGTACTTGCCCACCGAGCTGACCGACGGCGAAACCGCGCGGCTGCTGCACCTGAGCCGCGCCGGGCTTTTTCCCGTGCAGCAGCCGCAGCCTTGCCGGGACGGCGCGCTTTTTTGCGTGCTCAGCGACGGCTCCCCCGCCTGCCTGCTGAGCTGGCTGGGCGGAGAAGCGCTCACGGAGAAGACCGCGGCGGATCACGCCCAAGCGATGGGACGGCTGGCTGCCAAAATCCACCGAGCCAGCGCAGGGTTTCGCGGCCCTCGACTTTCCTACTGTCATGACCTGATCGACGTTTTGCAGGCCGAGATCGGTTCAGCCGGCGCGGCTGCGCACATCACCCCCGCGCAGCGGGAGAGCTGCCTGGGGGCGCTGTGTGAGATCGACGCTGTCATGACGCAGCTGGACGCGCAAACGGATTCCCGTGCGCTGCTCCACTGCGACATGGGCTTTGGCAACGTACTGGCCACGCCGCAGGGGCTGGCGCCCATCGACTTTTCGCTGTCGGGCTTTGGCTACCGCGTCCAGGAATGCGGCATGATCGCCTCGAACTATAACGATCCGGCGCTTCGCCGGGCAGTCTGCAGGGGCTATGAAGAAGAAAGCGGCATCTCCTTTGACCCGCACCATGTGGACGCGTTTTTTTCCTTAAGCGTGCTGCTTTTTATCGCCTGCCAGCACGGAAGATTCTTCTCCGAGGATTGGTTTGCCGCCGCGATGGATCGCTGGTGCCGAACCTGTTTTGATCCGCTGTCGCAGCAAATCCTTTTTGCCTTATAATGCAAAAGCCCGCACAAACCTTTGTGCGGGCTTTTTTTATTGGCCGCGCGCGCCTTACGCTTCCGCCTTGCCGGTGGCAAAGCCCTGATAGCTGGTGAAAAACCACTCGGCGCTCTTGCGCGCGCCCAGCGTCAGCGTGTCGTCCTGAAAAACACAGCTCATCTGCATGGTGCCGAAGCATACATCGGCGATGTACAGCGTGATGTGCAGCGCAGCGTCGTCCTTCCAGGCACCGCTGGCATAGGCATGAAACGGGCGGTTGGCCGCGTGCCCGATGTCCATGGCGTAAAAAGACGTTTCGCTGAACATCTGCTCCACATTTTTTCCATAGCCAAAGCGGATCTCATGCTCGCCGGTGCCGTTGGCATAGGTCAGCGTTCCGCCCGTCGTCTCAAAGTCAAAGCGCGCCCATTGCATCCCCATGGCGTTGGGTGCGAAGGCATATCGGCGGCCCTGAACCCGCAGGGTCAAGGGCGAAGCGGATGCGCCCTGCTCTGCCATGAGCGTCAGGCCTTCTTCCAGCGCCTGAAGGTGCGCCTGAGCCTGCGCATCCTCGGGCAGCGCCTCCTCCCGCAGCGCGGGAAAAATCGTGTCCCACAGCGCGGACAGCTCTCTTCCCGTGGGATCGGCCGCCGCCTGGGTGTCCCCCGTCATCACGACCAGAAGATCCTCCTTGGGGAAGCAGAAGGCCTGCTGGCTGCCCATGCCGCAAAAGGCAAAGCCCTCGTTGCGAATGCGCCAGATCTGATAGCCATATCCCTGCTGCCGCTCACAGTTGTCGTTGTGCAGCGTGTTGTCGATCTGCCGGCTGACGGCCTGCTCCACATACCACCGGGGCAGCAGCTGCCGCCCGTCTGCCTCGCCCCCGCGCATGCACAGGAAGGCCATCTTTGCCATGTCGTGGGCGCTGGCCAGCACGCCGCTGCCGCCCCAGCTGTGCCCGCAGGGGGTGCGCACGCAGGTGATGCCCGGGCTCATGCCCATGGGCTCGAACACCGCCGGGCGCAGCACCTCCACAAAGGACATCCCCGCCACCCGCTCCACGATCACCGACAGGATCACCGTGCAAGCGGTGTTATACTGAAATACAGTGCCGCTTCGGTGGGTGGGCGGCGTCTCAAAATAGGTGCATACCCAATCCATATCCGGCGGCGTTTTTTCCATCTGATAGGTGGTGTCGTCGTGGCAGTCGGCCATGCGCAGAAGGTCGCGCACGGTGGTTTCCCGCAGCCAGGGATGCAGCTGCGGCGTGTCCCACTCGGGGAAAAACGAGACCGCCGTGTCGTCCAGCGTCAGGCTTCCCCGCTGCGCCAGCAGCCCTATGGCCATGGAAACAAAGGATTTGGAACACGAATACATGCGGTGCAGCTGCGTGGAGGTCATGGGTGCGTACTGCCCGTCGAACACCAGCTTTCCCCGGCGGATCACCAGCAGGGAGTGGAGGCACAGCCGCTGGTCGGACAGCTTTTTTACATAGGCCTCATGGCCCGAGAGGGAATGCCAACGCTTTCGGGCGTGGCCCTGGAAAAGTCAAACATGATCTTGCCCCTTTCCTGATAAAAACGCCTGTCGCGCAAAAAGCGGCAGGCGTTCCATAAACAAATCGTTTATTATTCTCTGATAGGCTGGGCACCGTTCTCCGTTCCCACGGTTTTCAGCGTGCTTTCCCATATTTTGGTCAGCGTATTCTTGATCTTGCTGCCCAGGCCTTCGCACTCCCCGGTGTTGTCCAGCGCGTAACCCACCGGCAGCAGGCGATAATCCCGCGGGCTGCTCTGCCGATAAATATAGGTGGGCAGATAGTTCAGATCCAGGAATTTGGTTTTCCCCGTCACGTTGTCCTTCTCGAAGCGCAGGTAGGTGATCATGCCCGACTTGGTGCATTCCTCCTTGGAGGGGTTGCAGAAGAAGTTGCCCATGGAATAAATGACGGGGCCGGTGTAGGTGCTGCCGTCCTCCCGCTCCACCGTCACCATTTTAATGGGGTGCAGCGCGTGCGGATGGTGCCCCAGAATGGCGTCCGCTCCGGCAGCTAAGATCTTTTCCGCCGCGTCCACGGTCTTTCCGTTGGGGCCGGAGGTATACTCAGCGCCCCAGTGCGCGCAAAACAGCACCACGTCCGCTCCCGCGTCGCGGCAGCGCTGAATGTCCGCGCGAATGGCCTCAATGCGCAGCTTGCCGTTGCTGTCCCAAAGCTGGTTGAGCACATATGGCTCGTCCTCATCCGGTGCGGAGGAGGGCTTAATGTTGCTGCCATAGGTGTAGGCGATTACGCCCACCTTGACGCCGTTGGCCTCCACAATGGTGGGGGTTTCGTTTTCCTTCTGGTTGCGGAAGGTGCCGGTGTGGGCGACACCGTTGGCATCCAGCTTATCCAGCGTGGCCATGGCACCCTTATACTGCTTGTCGTAGCTGTGGTTATTGGCCGTGGTCAGCACGTCAAAGCCCATATTGGTGACCGCGCCTAAGTATTCGTCCGGCGCGTTAAAACGCGGGTATCCCGAGTAGCCGCCGTCGTCCTTGCCGGCCAGCGTCACTTCAAAGTTGCCGATGGCAATGTCGGCCTTTTGGATGAAGGGCGCGATGTACTGGAAGTATCGGGTGAAGTCATAGGTGCCGCTGCTCTTGTCGTACGCCGCCACGTAGTTGCTCTCATGGCACATCAGATCTCCCGTGCCCGCAACGGTGATGACCGACGGAGTCGGCTCGGGTGTGGGTTCGGGTGTCGGCGTAGGGGTCGGCTCGGGCGTGGGGGTAGGGGTCGGCTCCGCAGTGATCTCCGGCGTGGGCGCGGGGGTGGGTGTGGGCGCAGGCTTCAGCAGCTGACAGCCACTCAACAGCACCGCCGCCAAAACCGCCGCCCCAATCAGCGTCGCCGGGGCTATCCGTATCCAGAACTTCCTCATGCGTATTCTCCTTTATGGCTTTGTGTTTTTTGTCTTTCTCATTATGGCATAAATCACCAAAAAAGCAAGTCGCTGCCCCACCGGCGCTCTACAGATAGTAAACCCCGCTGATGCGCAGCGTGGCGCGCCCGCCAAAGAGAACGTTCTCCCCCTGCATCCGGCAGCGCACCGTGTTGAACACGCGGTCGCAGCCGCCCTGGCTCAGCGCCATGCTCTCCCCGTCCCACAGGCCGTGCCGGTGCAGATAATTGGCGAAGGCACTGTTCCCCGAGCCGGTGGCCGGATCCTCCAGATAACCGAAGCGGGGCGCAAACACGCGGGTATGGGCAAAATATGCCGGCTCTTTGCCATCCAGAGAAAAGATGAGCACAATATCCGTCCCGTGATCTTCGCAAAACTTTTTCAGCACCTTCTGATCCGGAAAAAGGGATACCGTGGTCTCATAGCTGTCCATGGGCACGATGAGGGTGCGCAGCCCCGCGTCGATCAGCTCCATCGGGTATTCCGAATGAAGCTTTGCGGGCTCCATCCCCAGGGCGCGTGCCGCTTGTGCCCCATCCGGCACCGGGTCAAGCCATTGCGCCCGGGGCGCGGTGATGTAAATGGCATCCTCCTGGGCAATACGGTTTTCGATCTCCAACACGCCTTTGCGGTGGGTCTCGATGGTCACCCGGCTTTTCTGCATCAGCGCCGGCTCCCGGCGTATGATCTCATACATAGCGGCGACGGTGCCGTGCCCGCAGAAATCCACCTCGCACTCCGAAGAGTAATACGTCAGCTTGCGATCCGCGCAGCGGGAGGGCTGGCAGATCACCGTCTCGCAGACAAAGCCCTTCTGCTGGCGGGCAAAGGCCTGCATCTGGGCGGGGGTCAGTTCATCCTCCCCCGCTTCCAGGAACGAAGCGGGATTGCCCAGGGATTCGCCCTGGGTAAACGCATCGGCTTTGCAATACGGATAAGCCTTCATTTCTCCTCCTTAAAAAAAGCGACCGGCTAAATCGCCGGTCGCTTTGATGACAAATCGTCTTACTCCTCGAACTGCTCCAGATCGACCATGTCGCCGATCGAGTTGGTCACGTCCATCGCCTCGCTGGTGGAGTAGATGGCGCCGTTCTCGTTGACGGCGGGGGTGTAGTCCAACTCAGGCTGCTCGGTCTCTTCCTTGGGCAGGGTGTCGCGGATGCTCAGGGAAATGCGCTTCTCGTCGGGGTTTACGTCCAACACGCGAACGTCCACCACATCGCCGATCTTCAGCGCGTCTTCCACCTTCTCAATGCGGCGGTTGGCGATCTGAGAGATATGCACCAGGCCGTCGATTCCGGGCTCCAGCTCCACAAAGGCGCCGAAGGAAACGATGCGGACCACGCGACCCTTCACAACGCTGCCTACGATATACTTATCGGGGGCCTGCTCCCAGGGCTTGGGCTGCAGCTGCTTGAGACCCAGGGACAGGCGCTTGCGCTCCACGTCCACCTTCAGGATCAAAGCCTCGACCTCCTGGTTCACGGACACCACGTCCTTAGCCGAGCGAACACGGCCCCAGGACAGATCGGTCACATGGATCAGGCCGTCAATGCCGCCCACATCCACAAAGGCACCAAAGTCGGTCAAGCGGCGAACAACGCCCTTGACGATCTCGCCTTCGCGATTCTTCATGCCTTCCCACAGCTCGTCTTCCTTGGCCTTCTTCTCTTCTTCCATCACCACACGGCGGGAAGCCACCACGCGGTGACGGCTCTTCTCCACCTCGATGATCTTCAGGCGCATGGGCTGACCCACGTACTCGTTGAGATCGTTGACGTAGTGCACATCCAGCTGAGAAGCGGGTACAAACGCGCGCACGCCATAGATCGAAGCGATCACGCCGCCCTTGACGACGCTCTTGCCGGTGCCTTCAAACACGGTGCCGGCCTCATATTCTTCCATGAGCTTGTCCCAGTTCTTGCGAGCCGCGATGTCCTTGCAGGAGAGCAGCACATTGCCTTCGCCGTCGTTTACTTTCTTGACCTGCACTTCCAGCGGATCACCCACCTGGATGGTCGCTTTCAGGTCCACGTCGCCTTCGGCAGTGAAATCGCTCTTGGGTACGATACCGTCGGCCTTATAGCCGATGTTCACGCACACTTCATCGTCGGTCACCTGCACCACTGTGCCGGTGATGATCTGGCCCGGGCGAATAGACTTGAACGTCTCCTCCAGGCTCTCGGCGAAGCTCAGTTCGCCGCTGTTCTGCTCCTCCGTTACAGCTTCGAGCTGCTCATTCTCCGGCGCTCCGGATTTAACTTCAATGTCGCTCATCTTGTTGAAAACCTCCTCGATTATCCAGTCCGGTGTGGAAGCACCGGAAATGATTGCTACTTTGCGATGCAGCGCCAGCTGCTGTGCCGGCAGTTCCTGCGCCCGCTCCAGCCACCAGGTGTCCGGGCAGCTTTGGCGGCAAAGCTCAAAGAGCTTGCGCGTGTTGGAACTGTTCTTCCCGCCGATGACCACGATGGCGTCTACCTGGGCAGCCAGACGCTGCGCCTCGGCCTGCCTCTCCTCTGTGGCGTGGCAAATGCTGTTAAAGATCTCCGCATCGGTCACCCGCTGCTCAATCAGCTTCACCAGCCTGTCAAAACGCTCGGGCGGGGTTGTGGTCTGTGCCACCACGCAAGGATGCTCCAACGGGGGCAGCTCGCGCGCGTCCTGCTCGGTGCTGACGATGTAAGCGTTCTCACACCAGCCGGCGATCCCGATGACCTCAGGATGCTCGCGTTCACCCACAATAACCACCGGATGCCCGGCGGCCGTGCTTTCATGAACCTTGCGATGAATGCGCTGCACATAAGGACAGGTGGCGTCGTCAATCAGGATACCGGCCTCCCGGCAGGCATCCATGACCGTCTTTGGCACGCCGTGGCTGCGGATCACCAAACAGTCTCCCGCGCGCAACTGCGTCAGCTCCTCCACCGGGCGTACGCCCTGTGCGGAAAGCGCTTCCACCACATCCGGATTGTGAATAATGGGGCCGTAGGTGAACACTCTGCCCGGCTGCCCAACGCAGGTAAACACACGGTCTACCGCGCGGCGAACGCCAAAGCAGAACCCACCTTTTTCAGCTTTTACAATCTGCAATCGCATTATGGAATCTATTATACCCACTTAGCGCGTATTTTTCAAATATTTTTTATCATACCTGGGCATTTTTCGTCAGTTTTATCATTTCCTGCCGAATGCGCTCGGTGGCGGCGGCCGTTTTCTCAGCGTTGAGCGGACCGGAATGCAGATCGGCGAAGTCAATGGGATCGCCCACCAGCATCCGCACCTTGCGGAACAGCTTAAAGCCGTGCACATCGGCAAAAAACACCGGCACCACCGGCACCTTGCTCATCAGCGCGATGAAGCCCGTTCCCTTGTTAAAGGGCAGCAGCTCCCCCTGCCAGTCCCGGTTTCGGGTGCCTTCGGGAAAAATGATGAAGATGCGCCCCTCCTTCAGGCAGGCAAGCGCGTTCTTCACCGCCGACATATCCGCGGTACCCCGCTTCACGGGAAACGCTTGGAAGGACTGCACGATCCACCGCAGAGGCTGCTTTTCAAACAGCTCCGCCTTGGCCATGAATCCCGCACGGCGCGGCAGCGCCAGGTACGCCATGATGATGCAGTCCCACACGCAAACATGGTTGGCGCAAAAAACAAAGGGACCCTCGGGAAGCTTGCTGTTCCCCTCGACCTTGGGCGGATGCAGCACCGGCAGCACCACCCGCGCCAGCCCCGCACAAAAATGGTAAAACGCATTTTGCGCTTTGGTCATGCTCATCGCTGCCTCTCCTGAATGATCCCGATCATATGATCGATCACCTGCTGCTGCGTCATGGCGGTGGTGTCCACCTCCACGGCGTCGTCTGCCCGGCATAGGGGATTGATGGCGCGAGTGCTGTCCTGGCGATCCCGCTCCCGGATCTGCCGGGTGAGTTCGTCCAGGTCTACCGGCTCGCCCCGCTGCTCCATCTCCAGCGCCCGCCGCTGCGCACGCACCCGCGCGTCAGCGGTCAAAAAGAACTTATGATCCGCCCGGGGCAGCACGTTGGTTCCGATGTCGCGCCCGTCCATCACCACCGATGAACCGGCCGCAATGGCGCGCTGCTTTTCCACCAGCCATTCACGCACCCGGCCATAACGCGAAACGGCCGAGGCCGCCTGCGCCGCCTCGGGGGTGCGAATGGCCTGAGACACGTTTTCGCCGTTTAGCAATACCTGCTGCCCGCCGTCCGCAATGACCACGTTCAGCTGGGTTTGGGGCAGCAGCGCACACACCGCCGCCTCGTCCTGCACATCCACCCCGGCGCGCAGCGCTTTGAGCCCCACCGCCCGGTACATGGCACCGGTGTCCAGATAAGCAATGCCGAAATGCGCGGCTACCGCCCGTGCCACGGTCGATTTTCCCGCGCCCGCCGGCCCGTCTATGGCGATGTGTATAGTTTGGTTTTTCATATGGCTCGATGCCCCATTCCGATGGCATTTTCATTCAAATGCAGCAAGCCGATGGCGGCAAAGATGCACACCGCCACATGGTCGTCCTGCCGGGCGATGCCGATCTTACCGCCCACGTTCAGCCCGATGGATTTGGCGGAGATCTGGGAGATCGCCTCGCGCACCGCGCCGGCTACCGCGCCTTCCTCGTTGTGATGGCTACCGATTAGACCCTCGCGCTTGGCGGCTACCACCGTTCTCTCCACCATCTTTGCCACAGAGGAGACAAACTCCCCGCCGTGATCCACCGCCGCCGTTCCCATTCCCTGGGCACGGTAAGTATCTTTCAGCGTCTGCTCTTCGTCGCGGTCGCGGCTCAGAGCCAATGTAACCGCCGCCCGGCAAACCTCTCTGCTGGTTGTATCCTGCATGGATCCCCCCTATTTTCTGTCTAGGCGCACCGTGATGGACGCGGGTTCAATGATCACCCGTTTTACTTCGTCCATCCCGCCTGTTATATCGGTTTTGATTGTCAAGGTGTGCGTTCCCGCCTCCAGACCAGTCGCGTCCACAAATAACGCCAGCTTGCCCACATGGAACAGGCGGGAAAAGTTCTGCTCCGCCTCCAGCGTGACGTTCACGGCGGCCACGGTGCCACCCACTTTGAGCCCCGAAGGCACGTTGCGCACCTCCACCGCGGCGTTTTCGTACACCGTATCGATCACCTTGGGCGCAATGCGCACGATGACCACCAGCTCTTCCCCTTCCAGCGAGATGACGCCCTCGGGCAGCTGCACCTTTGCGGTGAAGGTTTGATCGGTATCCGCACCCTGCACGCTCATGGGCGTCAGCTGCAGCTTTTGCACGGCGTCCAGCTTCTCCTGGTAACCCACCAGATGCAGCTCGGAGGGGTAAATGGCGATGGAGGAGACCTCATAGCCATCCTTGAGCGTGCTGATGAGAAACTCGTCCGCGCTCACCGTCATGACCTTCTCGGGGTACACATCCATGCGCACCACGCAGTTGGGCACCTCGCTTTGAAACGCGCTGGCGTCCAGCAGCTTTCCGTCCGCATCCAGAAACTCAAATTCACAGGTGGCCGACGCCTGCCCGCTCATCTGGGTCACATCCACCGACACCTGGGCATGATCCACCAGCGACACCTCGCTTTGGGCGCCGCTGATGCGGATCTGATTGGAGGACAGGGCGGGATCGCTGTGCCACATACCCTGCGCCAGTTCCCCGACCAAATTGGTTTTGACCGCCACAAGCTTGCTGCCCAGCTCCTCCACCACGATCTTCATGGTCTGGGGCGAAATGGAGCTGACCGTGCCGCGGCTGGAAACGGCCTTTACCGGCGCGTCGTAGGTGCCGGGCGCGTTGATGCCCGACAGATCCAGATAGGCCGTTACGTCGGTGTTGGTGCTGCGCAGCATCTCTGAGCGCGCCATCTCCACCTTCAGCGTCACCGTTTCGCTGGACGCCCCGGTCTGCCCCTTTACGGTCAGCCCCTGGTTCGTCAGCTTGTCCATGCCCTGTATGCTCACCGGCACAGCGGCAATCGTCAGCTGCCGCTGGGGATTGGCCTCCGTGATGACCAGGTTCCACACCAGAACGGCGAACACCAGCGACATCAGCGCCAGCCCCCACCTCTGGTTGAACCAGGTCTTAAAATTGGCGGCCATTTTAGTCATCCGACTGTTTTTGCTGCTTTTTTCCATTGCCGCCGTTCCTCCTTTTCAGCAGAGCCCCAAGGTTGATGCCCCGGGTTTCCTGCTCGTGGTAAACGCTGCCCAGCAGCTCGCTGAGGCTGTATTGATCCATGTATCGCCGCAGCTTTCCACCCTCTGCCACCGAAATAATACCCGTTTCCTCCGACACCACAATGACCAGCGCGTCGGTATGCTCGGACATGCCCAGCGCCGAGCGGTGCCGGGTGCCCAGCTCGTGGCTCAGGTCTATGTTGCTGGTCAGCGGCAAAAAGCACCCCGCCGCCACGATGCGCCCGCCGTTGATGATGGTGGCGCCGTCATGCAAAGGCGTGTTGGGCACGAAAATGTTTTCGATCAGCTCTCTGGATACCTGCGCGTCAATGACGGTGCCGCTTTCGATGATGCTCTCCAGCGTGTTGGTGCGCTGCAGCACGATCAGCGCGCCGATGCGGCTTTTCGCCATGTCCTGAATGGCGTGCTGCAGCTCCGCGGCCACATAGCCGCCGTCGGTCTCATGCGCCACGGCACGCAGCGTGCTGCTGTCCAAAAAGGTTCCCGCGCCCAGCCTTTCCAGCGCGCGGCGCAGCTCGGGCTGAAACAGGATGACCAGCACCACCACGCCGGAGTTCATGATATAGCTCATCAGCTGAGCCAGGCCGTCCAGGTGCAGCCATTTGCTCACCTGAGAGACGATCAGTACAATGGCAAACCCCTTGAGCACCTGCGACGCCCGCGTCTCGCGGGTCAGCTTGATCAGCTGATAAATCAACACCGCCAGCAGCGCGATGTCCAGCAGATCCAGCACGCGGATCTGCGTAAGCAGCTGCCACACCGATTGAAAAAACTCCTTCATGGCCTTGCCTCCTCTCTGCAAATCAGGAGAATCGCCGTGTCGTCATTTCTCATGGCGTTGGGCTCCCGGCGGGTTCCCGCCGAGGCCTCCCTCCACAGATCGCGGGGGGCATTCTCACAATAGCCTTGCCTGACAATACGCGCCGCGCCCTGCAGGAAGGTTTCTTCATGGCAATCGTTCCACATTCCTTCCAGGCCGTCGGTATATAGCATAATTTTTTCTCCTTCGCTCAGGATAAACGTTTCGTTTCTGCGCGGCTGTTCCATTTTCCAGCGGCACACGGGCAGCCCGGGCATCATCAGCTCTCGCGGGCCCTCCTTGCCAAAGACAATGGGCGGCACCGAGTGCCCCGCGTTGCACCAGGTCACTTCTCCGGTGGGCAGGCTCAGCACGCCCACCACCGCCGTAATGTACATCTGCTCCTCAAAACCCATTTCGGAAAAGCGCGCCGTCGCCTCGGTGAGGATCTGCGCGGGGGAAGTGTGCACATCCATTTCGGCGCGGATGAGCCGGGCAATGAACACGGTCAGCAGCGCCGCGGGCACACCGTGCCCCGCCACGTCGGCAATGTAAAAGGCGATGTGTTGGTCATCCAGCGCAAAGGCGTCGTAAAAATCTCCCGACAATTCTTCGCAGGGCTTATACTGAGCGAAAAAACGGTAGCCCGCCGGTGCCGGCAGCCGTTTGGGAAGCATGTTCCACTGCAGGCGGCGGGCATAAGCCAGCTCCTGCTTCATTTTTTCGTCCCGCTGGCGCAGGGCATCGTCCACCGCGTATTCGTGGGTCATGTCCCGCCACACCTCTACGCACCAGGGTGCGCCGTCCGGGCGCTTCAGCGGAGAGGCCATCACCGAATACCAGCGGTCGCCCAGCTTGGCCTTTTTCTGAAATACTCTCCCGGCGGTACGCGCTTTTCCCCCCACGCAGTTGGCGCAGGGCGCGCCGCCCAGGGCGGAATAGCACTTCCCGCCCACCTGCGTGCCCAGCACGCGGCGCATCTGGTCGTTGATCATCACCACGTTGCAGTCCTCGTCGATGACCCGAACCATATCCACCATGCCGTCCAGCACGCTGTTCAAAAATTCCAGACTGTTCTCCGCTTCGGTAATTCTGTGCATAGTAACCTGCTTTAACAAAAATCATGGCGCCGGAAATGGCTCCATGATTTTATTATAATACGGTTTGTGTTCAAATGGAAATGCGGCGTAGGGCGCTTCATAATTATTTTACATTTTCCTCGCTGCACTGTGTCAGGCTGTCCAGCAGCTTTTTCATTCTGCGCATCAGGTCATAGTGCACCAGCAGGTCATAATCCACCTCATTGCTCAGGCGGAGAATTTCCTCCTTGGCCTGGTAAGCGTGGTTCGTCTGCTGCAGCTGATCGGCATACATTGCGGCCAAACGATCCACCTTCGCCCTTCTCCCCGTCTCCAGCGCCTCCAGTTGGCGGCTGAGCCGCTCAATTTCTTCCTGTTCCTCCCGTGCCATGGCGTTCTCTTTCTTTCCGGCTCGGTATCCGATGGCTCTTGCGCATTTTGACATAGAATCAATCTCCCGAAAGATCCTCGGGAACGTGATACAGCTGGCGATTATGCAAGGTCCATAATCTCTCGCTGAATCCGCCCTCTGGGGTGCTTTCCAGCGCTTTTGTCATGTCGTAAAGTCGTGCGTCGATGATGTCGAGATAGTGCAGAGCCTCCGCCTCGGGAAACATGGGCCTGCGGGGGCTACCGTATTCCGGTTCGTAGTGGTGAGCCAGCAGCATATGCTGCAAAAGGGTGATGGTTTGGCGGGAGGTGCCCAGCTGTGCGCCCACGCGCTCCACCTCCAAAATTCCCTGCACGATGTGCCCCAGCAGCTGGCCGTCCCGGCTGTATTCGGTGGCAATGCCCGTGTTGGTGGCGTTGATCTCCTGAATTTTTGCCATATCGTGCAAAATGGCACCGGCGTAGAGCAGATCTTTGCGAAGGAACGGATAGACCTTGACCATTCCCTCGGCCAAACGCAGCATGGTGGAGGTGTGGTAAAGCAATCCTCCCCGCACGGCGTGATGGTTTTTCAGCGCCGCCGGCCAAATCAGCAGCTGCTCCTGCTGATCGGTCAGGATGCGCTGCACCAAAGCACGGATCTCCGTGTCTTCGATTTTTTCAGCGTATTTTTCGATGGTATTGAGCATGACCACCGGCTCCAGGGGAGCGGCGGGCACCAGCCGTGAGAGGTCCACCTCATCCTCGGGCGTCGCCGCGCGAAAGCGCTCGATGCGCAGCTGCAGCCTGCCCTGCCACTCGTTGACCGTGCCCTGCACCTTGACCACCTGTCCCGTCTGCGGGCAGGCGGATGCCTCGCTGACATCCCACATTTTGGCGTTGATCTCTCCGGTCTCGTCGGCCAGGGTAAAGTCGCCGTACATGGACTTTCCGTTGCTGGAGGCGCGAATGGCAGCCGCGCGCACCAAATAAAAACCGGTTACCTGCAAAGCATTTTTAAACTCTGAAACTTTAACATTGTTGACCACCTTGGGCAGTTCCTCCTTCGTTTCGGGCCTGAATGGGACAAAATTGTGTCCGGCCGCAAAGCCGGCAATTTGTATGATCTGCGCATCTCTTTGCGCGGGGCTGCGCACCGTACGGCGCCACAGGTGATTTGCATTTAGTATATCATTTTGCCCGGCAGATTCCTATGTAAATATTCAGAGAAAAGGTAATATCTTTGTCTGAAAATGTCATATTTTCGCGCTGGTTGAGCCCCAGCGGCGTCATGTTGAGCAAATGGGAGGCGGCCTGCGCCGTGTCCAGCGCAGCGTCGTATTCCAGCAGCTCCTCCCGGATGAGCTGGAAGCGCTGGGCAAAGCGCCGACGCACGTCCTCCTCCTTTTGATAATCCTGCCCCAAAGCCCGTCGCAGCTGCCAAAGGTGTCGGGGCGTGGGCGCCGCCTTCACCAGCAGCGCCCCCGGCTTCATCACCCGGGCGAACTCTTCATAGCGCGCCGGGGACAAAATATTGAGCAGCAGATCCGCACAGCCATCCGCCAAAGGGAGCGCCGCCAGATCGCCCTGAAAAAACAGCGTGTTGGGGCGGCTGGCACCCGCCGCCGCGCGAATGCCCGCCGCGCTGATATCCACTCCCAGAAAGTCATTGCCCGGAAAGGCGGCGGCCATGGCCGAAACCACGGAGCCTTCGCCGCAGCCCAGATCCACCGTCAGCGCCGGGGAGGTTTCCCGCGCAAGGCCGCGCAGCTTCTCCAGCAGCGGGTCAAAAAAGCCGTGCTCAAATATCCACCTGCGGCTTTCAAACAGCGTGGCGTCGTATTCGCTGACCCGACCCGCGCCGTAATCACGCAGCAGGCACAGCCCGCCCTTTTTATTCAGATCAAACCGATGTCCCCGGCTGCACAGCAACCCCTGCTCGTCGGCGGTCATGGCCGCCGCGCAGATGGGACAGCGAAACGCGGCCTGCCGATTTTGCAGCAGCCGCGTCGCGTAAGCTTTTTTGGATAAAACGGGTTCCATATAACCTCCGTCAGTCGCGCAGGAGCACCTGGGCGCAGTAAGGCCGGGCGGCTTCCACCGCCGCAGTCAGTTCAGCCGCGCTGTGGGGCGGCGTTTCCAGCCGGGCGGCGTCTTCCGCCCGCCAGCTTTCGGGTTTGCGGTAGGCCTGCACCGCGTAGACGGGCAGCGGCGCATTCTCTCGGGCAATGGTGCCGATGTCCTGCACGGTGAGCTCGGGCGCAAAAGTGGTGCGCGCCTCCCAGGCAACGCCGCTACGCCTCAGCACTTCCAGCGTGCGGCGGGGCTCATCCCCCGCTGCACGGCAGATCTGCGGATACTTCGCCCACGGTGCCTTAATGTCCATGGCGACGTGATCAACCAGCCCGGCCGCCAGCACCCGCTCCACCATTTCCGGGCGGGAACCGTTGGTATCCAGCTTCACCAAAAAGCCCATGCCGCGCAGCCTGGCCAGCAGTTCCGGCAGATCGTCGTGCAGGCAGGGCTCCCCGCCGGTGACCACCACACCGTCCAGCAGCCCGCGCCGCTTCTCCAGAAATTCCCACATACCGGCGGGATCGATCTGCGGCGCATCCCCGCCCAAGATATGGCGGTTATGGCAGTAATAGCAATCATAATTGCACCCGGCAGTAAAGATCACCCCGGCGATCTGGCCGGGGTAATCCACAAAAGACTGCTTTAAAAAGCCCGCGATACGCATCTTACTTGGCGCTCAGCTGTGCGTTGTCGATGACGTACTTTTTGCGGTCGGCATATTCCTGCTGCTTGCCGCGGTTGTAGTTTTTAACCGGGCGCAAGTAGCCGGTCACGCGGGACCACACCTCGGCCTCGCCGCCGCACTCGGGGCAGGTGAAGTGCTCCCCGGCGATATAGCCGTGGCTGGGGCACACCGAGAAGGTGGGCGTCAGCGACACATAGGGCAGCTTGTAGTTGGTAAAGATCTTGCGGATCAGCTTTTTAGCCACCTCTACATCGCGGATGCGCTCGCCCAGATACAGATGCAGCACGGTGCCGCCGGTATACATGCTTTGCAGCTCATCCTGCAGCTCCAGCGTTTCAAAGATATCCTGGGTAAAGCCCACGGGCAGCAGCGTGGAGTTGGTGTAGTACGGCGCTTCGGCGGTGCCGGCGGTAATGATGTCGGGATACTTTTTGCGATCTAGCAGCGCCAGGCGATAGCTGGTGCCCTCGGCGGGCGAGGCCTCCAGGTTGTAGAAGTTGCCCGTCTCTTCCTGAATCTCCACCAGCAGATCGCGCAGGTAATCCATCAGCTCCAGCGCCGCCTTCTGACCCTCCTGCGTGGTCAGGTCCTTGCCCATGAAGTTAAGCAGCGCCTCGTTCATGCCCACCACGCCGATGGTGTTGAAGTGGTTGTACCAATACTTCCCGGTGCGCGCCTTCACGTCGCGCAGGTAATGCGCTGCGTAGGGATACAGCCCCTTGTCGGTCTGATCCTCGATGACCTTGCGCTTGATCTCCAGAGAGTTTTTGCCGATCTGCACCAGCTTCCACAGGCGCGCCTTAAACTCCGCCAGGCTCTTGCTCAGGTAACCGATGCGGGGCAGGTTGATGGTGAACACGCCGATGGAACCGGTCATGGGGTTGGAGCCGAACAGCCCGCCGCCGCGCTTGCGCAGCTCCTTGGTGTTAAGCCGCAGCCGGCAGCACATGGACAGCGCATCCTCAGGGGACAGATCGGAGTTGATATAGTTGGAGAAATACGGAATGCCGTATTTGCAGGCGATGTTCATAAAGTCGGTGACCACCGGAGAATCCCAGGCGAAGTCCCGAGTCACGTTGATGGTGGGGATGGGGAAGGTAAACACGCGCCCCTTGGCGTCGCCCTCCATCATCACCTCGCAGAAGGCGTGGTTCAGGATGTCCATCTCGGGCTGGTAATCGCCGTAGGTGCTGTCCTGATATTCTCCGCCCAAGATGACCGGCTCGTCCTTCAGGGTGTGGGGCACCACGATGTCAAAGGTCAGGTTGGAAAAGGGGCACTGAAAGCCCACGCGGGTGGGCACGTTGATGTTAAAGACAAATTCCTGCAGGGACTGCTTCACCTGCTCATAGGTCATGTGGTCATGACGGATGAACGGGGCGCAGTAGGTGTCAAAGCTGGACCAGGCCTGGGCGCCGGCCGTCTCGCCCTGGGTGGTGAAGGTGGAGTTGACGATCTGACCCAGGAAGGAGCGAAGGTGCTTGGCCGGGCTGGATTCCACCTTGCCGGGCACGCCGCCGAAGCCCTCGCGCAGCAGCTGGCGCAGATCCCATCCCGCGCAGTAGGGGCCGAAGAAGCCCAGGTCGTGGATGTGGCAGTCGCCGGAGATATGCGCTTCCCGCACTTCCTCGGGATAGATCTCGTGCAGCCAATATTGCTTGGTAAAGGCCTCGCGAACGTAGTTGTTCAGGCCGTTGATGCTGCGCTGGGTGTTGGCGTTCTCCTGAATGCGCCAATCCTTGTCTTCCAGATAGTCGCCGAACATATTGATGGTGGCGCCGATGAGGGCGTTGGACTCGCGGGCACCCTTGCGCTTTTCACGATAAAGAATATAAGCCTTCGCCGTGCGGGCATGGCCGCTCTCGATGAGGACCTTCTCCACCATGTCCTGAATACCTTCCACCTCGGCGATGCCGTCGGGGTATTTCTGCTGGGCGATCTCCAGCACCTGGTCGGTCAGCTTTTCGGCGGTGGCGAAGTCATTGCCGCCCACCGCGTTGGCCGCCTTAAAAATTGCCCAGGCGATCTTCTCCTTCTTGAAGACCTCCAGTTCACCGTTGCGCTTTCTGATTTTTGCAATCATGGGGTACCGTCCTTTCCAAACACGCCGCCGCCCAAAGCGGCCAAGCGAAATCATCCATTGTCGTGGGTTGCCAGGCAACCACAAGTTCTTGTGTAATTGATTATAGACCAAGCACAATATCTATTTCAATACCCCCGGTGCATTTTTGCAAAGGTTTTTTCAAAGGCAGTTTTTCGCCGCCCGGGCGATATTTTTCGGCGCAATGGGGTAAAATAGAAAAGATTGTTGATTTTTTCACAAAAATGGTTGCTCTTCCAAATGAATTGTGCTATCCTCCATAGTGGGGAAAGTTGAAGTTTATCAACACACATTTATCTTGCATTCCCTCTTTCGCCGCGAGCAATTATGCTTACCAGCGAGGGAAAATATTTTCCGCAATGGAAAGGAGACATTCCGTATGTCCTGCTGCATGAAAGAAGCTCTTGCAAACCTTGGCATCCTGAATCCCTCTGCCGTCTACCGCAATATGCCTGTCAGCCAGTTGGTTGAAAAGGCACTGGAGCGCGGCGAAGGTACCCTGAGCAACACCGGTGCGCTGGTGGTCACCACCGGCAAATATACCGGCCGTTCGCCTGACGACAAGTTCATCGTGGACAGCGAAGGCGTGCACAATGAGATTTCCTGGGGCAAGGTCAACCGCCCCATCTCTCAGGAGAAGTTCGACGCTATTTATGAAAAGATGGTCGCCTATCTGCAAAACCGTGAGATCTTCGTGTTCGACGGCTTTGCCGGTGCCGATCCCACCTACACCATGAAGTTCCGCATCGTCAACGAGCTGGCCAGCGAAAACCTGTTCATCCACCAGCTGTTGATCCGCCCCACCGAGGAGCAGCTGAAGGATTACGCGCCCGATTTCACCATCATCGCCGCGCCCGGCTTTAAGTGCTCCCCCGAGCATGACGGCGTGCACAGCGAAGCCGCCATCATGGTGGACTACGAAAAGCGCCTGGTCATCATCGCCGGCTCTCAGTACGCCGGTGAGATCAAGAAGTCCGTTTTCTCGGTCATGAACTACTTCATGCCCAAGAAGGACGTCTTCCCCATGCACTGCTCGGCCAACATCGGCAAGGACGGCGACACCGCTTTGTTCTTCGGCCTGTCCGGCACCGGCAAAACCACCCTGTCTGCCGATCCCAACCGCAAGCTCATCGGCGACGACGAGCACGGCTGGTCGGATGACGGCGTGTTCAACTTCGAGGGCGGCTGCTATGCCAAGTGCATCAACCTGTCCGCCGAAACCGAACCCGAGATCTGGAACGCCATTCGTTTTGGCTCTCTGGTGGAGAATGTGGTCATGGATCCCCAGACCCGCGAGTTCGACTTTGACGACGGCTCCATCACCGAGAACACCCGCGTGGGCTATCCTGTGGATTTCATCCCCAACGCGGCCATCCCCGGCGTGGGCAGCCAGCCCAAGACCGTCATTTTCCTGACCGCCGATGCTTACGGCGTGCTGCCCCCCATCTCCAAGCTGGATAAGAACCAGGCGATGTACTACTTCGTCTCGGGCTTCACCTCCAAGCTGGCCGGCACCGAGCGCGGCATCACCTCGCCCGTGCCCACCTTCTCCACCTGCTTCGGTGCGCCCTTCCTGCCGCTGGATCCTTCCATCTATGCGCAGATGCTCAGCGAAAAAATCGAGAAGACCGGCGCCAACGTGTACCTGGTGAACACCGGCTGGAACGGCACCGGCAAGCGCATGAAGCTGTCCTACACCCGCGCCATGATTACCGCCGCCCTGACCGGCGAGCTGGAGAAGGCCGAGTTTGAGACCGATCCCATCTTCGGTGTATCCGTGCCCACCACCTGCGCCGGCGTGCCCGATGAGATCATGATCACCCGCCACACCTGGGAAGACAAGGCTGCTTATGAGAAGACCGCCAAGGAGCTGGCCGCCAGCTTCCGCAAGAACTTCGAGAAGTACACCCATATGTCTCAGGAGATCGTGGACGCCGGCCCCAAGGCCTAATCGGTCCCCATCATGCCTCAGCAAAAGCCGACCCTTCGGGGTCGGCTTTTTTGCCGCTGTTGAACCCCGCGGCGTCGGGTGTTATACTAAACTTTGCCCGGGATCCATCGGGCAGGAGGTCTTTCATCATGGAAAAAGAATTTTTAGAACAAATTCGCCGGGAGCTTACCCAGGCCGTGGCGGCGCTGGGGCAAGCCGGGCATTGCAAGCGCGGCGGCATTTTTATTTTTGGCTGCAGCACCAGCGAGATCGCCGGCAGCCGCATCGGCTCGGATTCCAGCCAGGAGATCGGCAACACCGTGATCGACACGCTGCTGGAGAGCTTGTCCCCCTACGGCATGACGCTGGCGGTGGGCTGCTGCGAGCACCTGAACCGTTCGGTAGCCCTGCCCCGCAGCGTTGCGGAGGCAAAGGGCTTTGAGATCGTCACCGTGCGCCCGGCGCTGCACGCCGGCGGCGCCTGCGGCGTGGCCTACTTCGCCCACATGGGCGAGGAAGCCTGCATGGTGGAGCAGGTGCAGGCCGATGTGGGCATCGACGTGGGGCACACCATGATCGGCATGCACCTAAAGCACGTGGCGGTTCCTTTCCGCTGCGAGGTCAAGTCCATCGGCAAAGCGCCGCTGGTGCTGGCCTTCACCCGCCCGAAATACGTGGGCGGTCCGCGGGCACAGTACGAATAGACCGTGTTCGGACGCAAAAAAGCAACGGCCTGTCCAAGGGACAGGCCGCTTTTTTTGCGCCGTGGGCTATGCCTGAAAATGCAGGCATGACAAGGCAGCCGAAACCAACATGCCTGCCCTTTGACAGGGCGCCGGATGGGTCTGCCGTCCTGCGCCGCATTGCCTTGACCGGCTTACGCGGGTGCCGCCGCAAAAAAAAGAAGGTTCTGCGGCAGGTGCCCGCACCGCCTGCAAAGGACGGCGATGCGCGGAAAAGTAGCTTTCTTCGCTGCGCAGCGGCTGCTGGCCTTTGGCAGTGGCTGCTTAAAATACCCATTAAAACGTTTAACAAATCGTTATGTATTTAAAATGCGCGGGTTATCTCCTCTCACAGTTTGAATCGCGGCAAAAAAAGAACGGCTTTGGCCGTTCCTTTTTTTATGATTCCATCGCTTCCAGAAGGATCTCCCCGCAGCGGGTCTTGGCGGTTTCCACCGCGTCGGGCGAGGCTTGAAGAGGCAGCACGGCGGGCACATCCGCCCCATCGCGCAGCGCAAAGGGGCAAAGCCCCTCGCCCACCAGCCACGCCTCGCTGTCTGCCCTTGCCAGCCATTGCAGCACGGCGTTGCCCTGCTCGGGGCTTTTTCCGCCCGCCCCCAGCATGCAGACATAGCTGCTCGTCATCGCACCGGCCATGCCGTTTTTCTGGTCGGGAATGCAATAGGTCAGCCCGGGATTTTGCTGCACTGCGGCCTGCGCCAGCGCGTAGGTCGTTAAGGCGATGGCGCACTTTCCCTCGCATACCTGCGCCGCCGCGCGCTCTTCGCTTTCGCACAGCACGAGCTCCCCCTGACCCAGCTCCTGCCACAAAGAAGTAAACACGTCCTCGCCCATAAACGCCATGGCACCTGCGTGGTAATACATCTGCGCCAGCGGATCCACCATGGCGACGCCCTGCCCGGCATAGCCCCCCACCTCAAAATAGGAGCGCAGCGCCGGCACCTTTGCGCTGTCATACAGCCATACATACGGCGCGCCGCCCAGCGCAAACCAGTCGCTGCCCGCGCTGCCCGGGGAAAAGCCTGAAAGGGTCAGGCCATGGGGCGCGATATACTCGCCCTGGGTCAGATAGTGTGTGTTCTCCAGCCCGGACTGCACGATCACATCGGGCGTATCCCCCTGGGTCAGCGCCTTTTCCAGCGCATATGCCGAGGGGAACACCTTGATCTGCGCAGCTGTCCCGCACCCCTCCAGCAGCGCCTCCATATCCGGCAGGATGAGGTTGGTATACACCACGGCCTGCGCCGGTCGGCGCGCGCAGCCCGGCAGCACAAGCGCGGCCGCAGCCGCCAAAAGCAGGGTGCCCCAGCGCTTCATATTCTCACTTCATTCCGATGTCGTTGAGGTAATCCAGGCTGATCTTCAGGCTGTCAAACGGATCTCCCGGGCAGACGTCCTGCTCCACGATATGCCAGCGCACGCCGGACTTTTTGCAGGTCTTCACGATGCGCTTCCAGTCCAGGTTGCCCTGGCCGATCTCGGCAAACACGCCGGTTCTCTTTTCAGGATCGTAGGCCATGTCTTTAAAGTGGATGACGTCGATGCGCCCCACCAGGCGCTTGATCCAGGCGCGCACATCGCCGCCCCCCGCCTGCACCCAGAAGGTGTCCAGCTCAAACTGCATCTCGGGCGCGCACTTATCCACCAGAATGTCCATGCCGCTGAGCCCGCCAAAGCGAACAAACTCAAAGTTATGGTTGTGATAAATAAACGTGCAGTCGGCGTCGGCAATCTTTTTTGCCAGCTTTTCCGTGTCCTTGGCAAAGGCCTCAAAGCCTTCGGCGCTGCCGCGGTATTTTTCCGGCATGGAGCCCAGGCCGATATACTTGCACCCGATGATGCGGTGCGCCGAAATCACCTCGTCGGTATGCTGGGTCAGGTCGTCCCAGCCGATGTGCGTGGCCGCCACCTTCAGTCCGTTGCGATCCAGCATATCCCGTGCCAACGACGGATCAATTTTTGCGCTGCCCGACAGCTGCACGGCGCGCCAGCCCTGCTTGGCCAGCTTCTCCAGGCTTTTTTCCATGTCCTGCTCATTTTGCATATAGTCGCGAATGGTATAACACTGCGCTGCAATATTGGTTGCCATTTTTTCCTCCCGGCGAAGCCCTGCTCCGCCTATCGCATAGTCTTTTAACTGTTCCGCATTATCATAACAAATAAACCCGCCGGTGCAAAGCGCACAGGCGGGTTTTTCACAAAACTTAACCGAAATATTTTACGCCGGACTCGAAGATTCTGCTGTCGTACTGCCCGGGAACGTTGCGATACAGGCCCTCGCCGCTGCGTTCGTTGTGACCCATCTTGCCCAGCACCCGGCCATCGGGGCTGAGGATGCCCTCCACCGCGTGCAGCGACGCGTTGGGGTTATAATCCGGATCGAACGTGGGCTGCCCCTGGGCGTCGATATACTGCGTGGCGATCTGCCCGTTTTCAAGCAGGCGGCCAAACTCCTCCTCGGTGCAGGCAAAGCGACCCTCGCCGTGGGAAATGGCCACCTCCACCACGTCTCCGGGCTGGCTCAGCAGGAACCACGGGGACTTCACCGACACAACCTTGGTGTGCACAATGCGGGACTGATGGCGACCAATGGCGTTGAAGGTGATGGTGGGGCTGTCGGCGCGCATATCGCGGATTTCGCCATAAGGCACCAGCCCCAGCTTGATGAGCGCCTGGAAGCCGTTGCAGATGCCCAGCGCCAGCCCATCGCGCTCGTTGAGCAGCCGGCCGATGGCCGCCGCCACGCGGGGCGCGCGCAGCACGGTGGCGATGAACTTGCCGCTGCCCTCGGGCTCGTCACCCGCGGAAAAGCCGCCGGGCAGCATGATGATCTGGCTGTTGTCGATGACCCGCTCCATCTCCTCAATGCTCTGGGCGATGGCGGCGGGCGTCATGTTTTTCATGACCACCGTCTGCGCCACGGCACCCGCCCGCTCAAAGGCGCGGGCTGCGTCGTATTCGCAGTTGGTGCCGGGGAACACGGGAATGAACACCCGGGGCTTGGCCACCTTGACGGCGGGCTTGGCCTGGCTGCGCCCGGTGTAGATCTTGGAGCGGATCTGCCCGGTGACCTCCTTGCCCATGGGGAACACCTTTTGCAGGGGCGTTTCCCAGAGGGTACGCAGGTCGGCCAGCGCGAGGGTCTCCCCGTAGATCTCCAGTTCCTTCTCGGCGCAGGTAATACCCACCGCCGTGCAGGGAATATCCGTAAACAAATCGTTTAGTTTGGTATGATCCTTTACCTCGAATACGATATCGCCCACATTGGCGTCCAGCAGGCCGCTGGTCTTGATGAGCCTGGCACCCACCATGTTGCCCATGCACATGCGCCCCACGGCGCAGGCGATGCCGCCCAAGCCCACCGTATGTGCCGAGAGCACCACGCCCTCGCCGATGGCGCGATACAACGCGGCGCAGTTCCTTTTGAACTGTTCAAAGTCGGGCATACCCTGCCCGTCACGGGGCAGACGCAGCACCATCAGGTCGTGCCCCGCGCCCTTGAGCTCGCTGGAGAGCACGTGCTCGGTCTTTTCGGTGCAGATGGCGAAGGAAACCAGCGTGGGCGGAACGTCCAGCTCATCGAAGGAACCGGACATGCTGTCCTTACCGCCGATGGAGGCCACGCTCAGGCGCTGCTGCGCCGTCATGGCACCCAGCAGCGCGCTCAGGGGCTTGCCCCAGCGGGTCTCTTCGGTGCGCAGGCGCTCAAAATATTCCTGGAAGGTCAGGCGGCAGGTGGCAATATCACCGCCGCCCGCGGCAATGCGCGCCAGCGACTCCACCACGGCGTACACCGCGCCGTGATACGGACTGCGGCGGGACAGCGCCGGGTAGTAGCCATGGCTCATGAGGGTGCAGGTGTGCGTCTCTCCCTTTTCCAGTGGGATCTTCGCCGCCATGACCATGGGCGGGGTCAGCTGATACTTGCCGCCAAAGGGCATAAGCACCGTGCCTGCGCCGATGGACGCGTCAAAGCGCTCGGACAGGCCGCGCTGGGAGCACACGTTCAGGTCGCCCATCCAGCTGCGGAACTCCTCCACGCCGTCCGGGCTGTGGAAGAAGGGCTCGGGGTCGGGTGCCGTAACTCTGGCCTGCGCGTACTGCGCGGCCCCGTTGGTATCCAAGAATGCGCGGGAGATGTTCAAAATCTCCTTGCCGCGCCAGTTCATGCGCATCCGACCCGTATCGGTAACCACCGCCACCGGCGTGGCCTCGAGGTTTTCCCCGGCAGCCAGGGCGATGAAGCGCTGCACGTTCTCCTTTTCCACCACCACGGCCATGCGCTCCTGCGACTCGGAGATGGCCAGCTCGGTGCCGTCCAGTCCGTCGTACTTGCGGGGCACCTTGTCCAGATCAATATCCAGCCCGTCGGACAGCTCGCCGATGGCCACGCATACGCCGCCCGCGCCAAAGTCGTTGCAGCGCTTGATCATCGCCACCACCTCAGGGTCGCGGTAAAGCCGCTGCAGCTTGCGCTCGGTGGGGGCGTTGCCCTTTTGCACCTCAGCGCCGCAGGTCTCAATGCTCTTTCCCGTGTGCGCCTTGGAGGAGCCGGTGGCACCGCCGATGCCGTCGCGGCCGGTGCGCCCGCCCAGCAGGATGATGACATCGCCGGGATCGGGAACTTCGCGGCGCACCACGTCACGGCGCACCGCGCCTACCACCGCGCCGATCTCCATGCGCTTGGCCACATATCCCGGGTCGTAGATCTCGGTGACCTGACCGGTAGCCAGGCCGATCTGGTTGCCATAGGAGGAATAGCCGTGCGCCGCGCCCTGGGTGATCTTGCGCTGGGGCAGCTTGCCGGGCAGCGTGTCCTTGATGTGCGCCCGTGGGTCTGCGCTGCCTGTGACGCGCATGGCCTGATAAACATAGCTTCGGCCCGAAAGCGGGTCGCGAATGGCGCCGCCCAGGCAGGTAGCCGCGCCGCCGAAGGGCTCGATTTCGGTGGGGTGGTTGTGGGTCTCGTTCTTAAACTGGATCAGCCACTGCTGGATCTCGCCGTCCACGTCCACATCGCGCACGATGGAGCAGGCGTTGATCTCATCGGACTCATCCAGATCGTCCAGCAAACCGCGCAGCTTCTGATCCTTCACAGTGATGGTGGCCAGATCCATCAGGCAGATGGGCTTGGCCTTGCGCCCGGCGTACACTGCATCGCGGGTAGCCAGGTATTCCTTCCAGGCCGCCTCCACCAGTTCGGCACCCTTGTCAAAGCGCACATCGGTGAGCTGGGTCTGAAAGGTGGTGTGCCGGCAATGGTCGGACCAGTAGGTGTCGATGACGCGGATCTCGGTTAAGGAGGGATCGCGTTTTTCCTCATCGCGGAAATAGTTGCGCACAAAGGCCAGGTCTGTCGCGGTCATGGCCAGCCCCAGCGTGGCGTACAGCGCCTCGATGCCCTTGTCATCCAGCGCCGAAAAGCCCTCCATCACCGCCACATCGGCGGGCACGGGCAGCGCCATCTTCAGCGTTTCGGGCAGCGCCATGGACGCCTCGCGGGAATCCACCGGGTTGATCATGAACTTCTTGACCGCCGCGAATTCTTCATCGCTTAAGGTTCCATAAAGCAGATAGATCGTGGCGTTGCGCACCAGAGGCTGGTCTCCCTCGGTAATGAGGGCCATGCACTGGGCTGCCGAGTCGGCTCTCTGGTCGTATTGCCCGGGCAGATATTCCACCGCGAAGGCAAAGGGCGTGTCGATGGTCAGCTCGTCTGTCACGTCGTCCACCGCCGGCTCGCTCAGGATGGTATCCACCGCCCTGCCCCAGGCATCCTCCGGCAGATTCTGCACGTCATAACGGTTTACCACCCGCACCCTCTCCAGCGAGCGAATGCCCAGCGTCGTCTTTACGTCCTGCCGCAGAGCGTCCGCCACCACGGCGTGCTCGGGGCGCTTTTCCACAAAGATCCGTTTTACCTGGTTCATAGCGTCCTCCCCTTATGCAAATTTTTGATAGATCGCCGCAATGGCGTTTTCAAAGTCGCTTTCCTCCACGCCGATGATGATGTTCATCTCGCTGGAGCCCTGGTCGATCATGCGAATGTTGATGCCCGCCTCGGTGAGCGCTTCAAAAATGCGGGCGGCGGTGCCCTTGTTCTTCACCATGCCGCGGCCCACCGTGGCAATGAGCGCCATGCCGTCCTCGATGGCGACCGAGTCGGGATTGACCGCCGCGCACAGATCCTCGATGAGCTGATGGCGCAGGGGCTGCACATAGGCCGATTCCAGCACCACGGTCAGCGTGTCGATGCCGGTGGGCAAGTGCTCAAAGGACACCCCGTGCTTGGCCAGCACGCCCAGCACCCGATAGCCAAAGCCGATCTCGCTGTTCATCATGTCCTTCTCCAGGTTGATGAAGGAAAAGCCCTTGCGCCCGGCCACGCCGGTGATATGCCCGGCGGCGTCGCTGTCGTCGGTCTGCGCCACGATAAGGGTACCCACATCCTGGGGACGGTTGGTGTTTTTGATATGAATGGGGATGCCGGCCATCCGCACCGGGAAAATGGCGTCCTCATGCAGCACGGTGGCTCCCATGTAGGAAAGCTCGCGCAGCTCCATGTAGGTGATGACGTCGATCTTTTTGGCATTTTTCACGATGCGCGGGTCGGCCATGAGCACGCCCGAAACATCCGTCCAGTTTTCATACAGATCGGCCTGCACGCCCCAGGCCACCAGCGATCCGGAAATATCCGAGCCCCCGCGGGAAAAGGTCTTGACCTTTCCGTCGGGCAGCGCGCCGTAAAAGCCGGGGATCACCGCCCGTCCCATATCACCCAGGATGTTTTTGATCAGATTATAGGTCAGCTGGTTGTCCAGGTTGCCGTTTTGCTGGAACTTCACCAGCTTGGCCGCGTCCACAAAGGGGTAGCCCAGCGCGTCGGCCAGCACGATGCCGTTGAGATATTCTCCTCGGCTGGCGGCATAGTCGGCGTTGGCACCCTTGGCCAGCATTTGGCTGATGGTGTCAAACTCCCCGGTCAGATCGGTGCTCAGCCCCAGCTCGTCGATGATCTCCTGATAGCGCGCGCGGATCTTCTCCAGCGCCGCCGTGCAGTCCTCCCCCGCCTGCGCCTGCCGGTGGCAGGCATACAGCATGTCCGTCACCTTTTCGTCGCCGGCAAAGCGCTTGCCCGGCGCCGAGGGCACCACAAACCGCCGAGTCTCATCGGCACGGATGATGTCGATGACCTTGCGGAACTGCTGGGCGTCGGCCAGCGACGATCCGCCGAACTTGACAACTTTTGTGCTCATATACAATGCTCCTTCAAAATGACCACGGGCTGACGCCCGGTTTTATCTCGCCTCACGGCCGGATCACCCGGCACTCCAAATAAAAACGCTTCTCGGGGGCCTCGCCCATGGAGAAGGTCTTGCGGGGCAGCGCACCCAGGCGCTCCACCGCCGGAAACAGCGTGAATTTATCCATGGCCGGCAGCAGGATACCCACCGTATCCGCCTGCCGGGCAAGCTCCCGCACGGTCTCTTCGCCGTGTACGTAATCAATGCGCATTTGTGGATATTGACGCATCAGGTCATCCAGCGCCCGCTGCAGCGTGCCCGCGTCGATGGGGTTTTCCGGCGCGTCCACCGAAAGAACACTCTGGGTTTCCCCGCTCAGGCAGGTAAACGTCTGCGCGCCGCCCGCGCCCTCCCGGGCGCCCATGGCTCGGCACAGCAGCTCTTTGAAATTTTCCGGCGCGTGAAACAGCACGCGATGGATGGGATGAAAATGCAGCCCCTCATCGTGCACATTAACCAGCTCCACCAGCGCATAGCGCGCGGGATGCGCCGCCCGCTGCGCCGGGGTCAGCCCGGCCTTGATCTCCTCCCAGCAGGCCTTGGCCGCCGCCAGGGAGTGGTTGCCGTCGCCCATGGCGTACAGCATGCCGCCCTTGGCCTTGAGCACACCCAGCGCCGCCGCGATGGCGTCAAAGCTTTTTTCATCGCGCACCGCATAGCCCGTCAAATGACCCGAGGCCATCATCAAATCAAAATCGTAGACCCGCTCCAGCGCGTCCCTGCGCTGCCCCAGGGGTTCGATCACCGTGCCGTCGGGATCGTCGATGAGCACCATAATGTGCGGCATCTCCAGCACGGCCTCGCGGCGCACCGCCATGCGCGGCGGCAGACGCTCCAAAATGGTTCCCTCGGTCGCCCGGATCAGCGACTGCGAGCCGGGGGTATAGTCATATTGCTCCAGATCCATGGCCGCCATTAAGCCGCGGCGCATGGGCGCATAGGGCGTAGCGCGCTCCAAATACAGCATACTGCCGCTCAGGCAGGTAAACAGATCGTTTTCCAGATAGGCGCGCATATTGCCCGCCGCTTCGCGCTGCATGGTCTCGCCCCGCGCCGTGCCCAGATAGATCTCCGGCACCATCATGCGTAGCGCAGAGGGGGCGTCCCCCGCCGTTTTCTCCACCGCATCCCAATATTCCGGCTGAGAAGTATATTGATCACAGGCCACCACAGCCCATCGGTTCAAATCCGTATGCGGCAGCAGAATATCGCAGGGGCGAATCCCCAAGCCTTCCCATCGCTGTTCCATCGGCGCCAAAGCTCTCCATTCTTTCCCGTACGGGTTTTTTTGATTATTATACAATAAAGGCTCCGCGGCGTCCATGCCGCGGAGCAAAAAAAGTGCATTTTTTATGGGTTTTATGGGACTGCGTTCGGTATAATGGCAAACGTTCCTATTGTTTATCAGTATTATGTTCGTGTTTTCTAGTTTTGCGGTGCATAGCGCACGATGCGCCACTCCCCCTGCGGACGAAACCCCAGGCGGGCGTACATCCGCGCAGCCTGCTCGGTTTCCCAAAACAGAACCGGCTGCCGATCCTCCCCGGCCAGGCGCCGGCACAATGCGTCCACCGCCGCGGGGGCGCAGCCCTGCCCGCGAAAGTCGGGGTGGGTGCACACGCTGACGATCATGGCGGTGCGGGGCAGCTCGCCGCTGGTCATGGCGATGGAGGCCACGCGGTTGCCGCGCACGGCAATGACGGCCCTCTGGCTGCCCCGTTCACATTGGGCAACCGTCTGCTCCACCGACAGCGGATGCGAAAACTCCCGAATATCCCGGCGCATACGCGCCATGGCCGGAGCCAGCACCCGCGCGTTGCTGCCGTCCACCCAGATCAGCGGCACCTCACAGGGTGCTTCCTGTGCCGCTGAGGGGTGCCACACGCCAAAATGCTGGTGCCGCACTTCAATGGGCGGCGGCAGGCACGCCATCACCGCCTGCACGGCGGGTGTATCCCCCGCCAGCTGAGAAAAACGGTAGCGCTGCATCACATGCGCCGCGCCCGCCGCGTCAAATTCCCCCGGAGCATACACGGTAAAACCGCCGCCAAAGCGCATCAGCACGGCGCGCACGCCGTCCGTCTCCTCCTGATGATACAAATCGATCAACGGATGCGCAGCCCCGAACCAAAACAGGTCAGCCAGCATATAATGGTTGCGCAGCTCCTCCCGGCGCAGAAAAGCGATGACCCTCTCCAGATCCGCGCGCTGCGTTTTTACAAACATCTCATCGCTTCCCCCCAAGCAAAAGCATGGAATGTATTATACCCCTAAGCCAAAGCCAGATACAACCCCACGGCAAAGCCCAGCGCCTGCCACAGCACGGCATGGCGCGCGGGCTGCTCGTACAGCCGCGGAAAGATTTCCCCCGCGCAGACATACAGCATGGCACCCCCGGCAAACCCCAGGCTCAGCCCCACCCACAGGGGTGACAGGCTGCCGATCGCCATGCCCAGCAGCGCGCCCAGCGCCGTGGGCACGCCCGAAAGCGCCGCCAAAAAAGTACACCGGGCAATGCTGCTTTTTCCATCGTTTTGCCCGCAGTGCATGGGCAGCGCCACCGCCATCCCCTCAGGCAGATCGTGTAGCGCGATGGTCACCGCCAAGCGAATCCCCAGCGCCGGATACGCCGCCCATCCGCTGCCGATGGCTAGCCCCTCAGGAAAATTGTGCAGCATGATGGCAAAAAACACCGTCCACCCCGCGCGCTGCCAGCCGTCCTTCCCCCGCCCCGGCAGCGCCGCCAAATAAACCGTCATTCCCCCAGCCAGCAGCCCCGCGCCCAAATATGGCAGTGTGCACAGCGACGCCGCCTCGGGGATCAATTCAAAGCATACCACCGAGGTCATCAGCCCGGCGGTAAAGGCCATGGCAGCACCCAGCAGATATTTGCTGCGGCCGCCCAACGCGCCCAGCAAGCCGCCCAGCCCCGTGCCGCCGATTCCCGCAATCGCGGCAAACAATACCGATCTTCCCAGTTCCATCCCATCGCCCCCCTGCATCCACTATATGTGAAAAATCGGACGCAATGCGGGCGCAAAGCAAAAACGGACGGCAGCGAAGCGCAAGGAGGAATTCCGCAAGAAACCAGTACCGCTCCTGCGGCAATATGAGAGTGGGGCAGAAAAGGGATGGGAAGAGCCCCTGCAAGGGGCAGTCGCCCCTTGACCCTTTCTTCGGGGAAAAGCCCCTTTGACACTCAGGGTATTGTTCCCGAAAACAAACAACGCGCGGCGAATCTGTTCTTCGCGATGTCAGCAGTTGCGCTTAGCTGCCCTCGCGTTTCGCCGCCGCCTCTCGGAACACCTACGGTGTTCCTGTCGGCATCAGCGTCCGCAGGAGCTCTTAGCTACCCAAGCGCCTTGCCGCCGCCTTTCGGAACACCTGCGGTGTTCCTGTCGGCATAATCGTCAGCAGAAAGTCTTAGCTACCCTCGCGCCTTGCCTTTGGCAAGGCGCTTCCTACATAAACTCCAGCAGCACGTGGTTCTGAACATCCATCCCCAGCCGCGTCAAGCGCAGACGATCCCCCTCTTGAAGTATTAAGCCCTGCGCCTTCAGCCCTTCGATGGTCTCCCGGTAGCGCTCGCGGAGATCCCACCCGTGCCGCAGAGCGAAGCCCGGGCAGTCCACCCCCCGGGTCAGGCGAAGGCCCAGCATAATTTCCTCAAAGGCAGCATCCTCGGGCGTTAGCTCCTCTTTCCCCGCAATTGGCAATTTATTCTCATCAATAAACGTTTTGTATTCGTCGATCTCCGCAACATTGGTGGCGCGCTCCGCTCCCCAGAAGGACGCCGCCGCGCAGCCCAGCCCCCAATATTGCCCCCTGCGCCAATACAAAAGATTGTGCAGGCATTCTTCACCGGGCAAGGCGAAGTTGGAGATCTCATAGCGCGCATACCCCGCGCTTTCCAGCACCTCACGGGCGGCGTGAAACATGTCGCGCTCGGCATCATCATCGGGCACCTGTACCTTTCCCGCTTCGCGCAGGCCGTACAGCGGCGTGCCTTCCTCCACCTTAAGAGCATAGCAGGACACATGACTGACCCCGGCATCCGTCAAAAAGCGTGCCGTCTCCCGAGCCTGCGCCACCGTTTGCCCGGGCAGGCCGGTCATCATATCCCCGTTCACCCGGCGGATCCCCGCCGCGCGGATCAGCACCACCGACCGGGCAAAATCCTCCGGTGAGTGCCGCCGGCCGATCGCCTTGAGCAGCGCGGGCTGCGCCGCCTGCAAACCCAACGACATCCGATCCACCCCGCAGGCAGCATAAGCGGCCAGCTTTTCTTCATCTATCGTGCCGGGGTTGGCCTCCAGCGTGAACTCCCTGACCCGAGACAAATCCAGCACCTCGCCCAGCCCCTTGGTCAACCGGACAAACTCCTTCACCGGCAAAAGGGAAGGGGTCCCTCCACCCCAGAAGATCGTATCCGGCGCGAAAGAACCCCACTGCGCCCGGCGCATTTCCGCCTCGCGCAGCACCGCGTCCACATACCCGGGCATATCCGCCTCTCGCCGGGGATAGGACGCAAAATCACAATACAGGCACTTGCTCCCGCAAAAGGGGATGTGCACATACAATCCCTTCATCTTAATCCATCTTCAGCACGGACATGAACGCCTCGCTGGGCACCTCCACCGAGCCGACCTGCCGCATCCGTTTTTTGCCTTCCTTCTGTTTTTCCAGCAGCTTGCGCTTGCGGCTGATGTCGCCGCCGTAGCACTTGGCCAGCACATCCTTGCGATAGGCGCGCACCGTTTCCCGGGCGATGATCTTGCCGCCGATGCAGGCCTGGATGGGGATCTCAAACTGCTGGCGCGGGATGGCCTCCTGCAACTTTTCGGCGATGCTGCGGCCGCGGGCGTAGGCTTTCTCCCGATGCACAATGATGGACAGCGCGTCGCAAACATCTCCGTTGAGCAGAATATCCAGCTTCACCAGATCGGAAGCCTCGTAGCCCGTCACCTCATAGTCAAAGGATGCGTAGCCGCGGGTGCGGGACTTCAGCTGGTCGAAAAAATCGTAAATGATCTCGTTCAGCGGCAGCTTATAATTGATCTGCACCCGCGTAGGATCCAGATAGGTCATGTTTTCATACACGCCGCGCTTCTCCTGGCACAGCTCCATGATGGCGCCCAGATAGTCCGGCGGCGAAATGATATGCGCCTGTGTCACCGGCTCCTCCATGGTTTCAATTTCGCTGACATCGGGCAAATTGCTGGGGTTCTGAATGGTGATGAGGGTGCCGTTGTGCAGGCGGATCTGATAAGCCACGCTGGGTGCGGTGGTGACCAGATCCAGATCGAACTCCCGCTCCAGGCGTTGCTGAATGATCTCCATATGCAGCAGCCCCAAAAAGCCGCAGCGGAAACCGAAGCCCAGCGCTACCGAGGTTTCGGGTTCATACTGAAAGGAAGCGTCGTTGAGCTTGAGCTTCTCCAACGCCAGCTTGACCTCTTCATAATGCGCGCCGTCGGCGGGATAAATTCCGCAGTAGACCATGGGCAGGCATTCCTGATAACCGGGAAGCGCCGCGGAAGCAGGCGCCTGGGCGTCGGTAATGGTGTCGCCCACGCGGGTATCCTCCACGTTTTTGATGCTGGCGCAGATATAACCCACTTCTCCGGCAAACAGCGCGTCCGTCCCCACGAGCTGCGGGCGAAACACACCCACCTCGGTCACGTCGAACTCCTTGTTTTGCGCCATCATGCGGATGCGCATTCCCGGGCGCACCGTTCCGTTGACCATGCGCACAAAGCTGATGGCGCCTTTATAATTGTCATAATAGGAATCGAAGATCAATGCCTGCAACGGCTTCTCCTCGCTGCCGCTGGGCGGGGGCACCTGCTTGACCACCTGCTCCAGCACATCGCGCACGTTCAGCCCCGTCTTTGCCGAAATGGCGGGCGCGTCCGCCGCCGGCAGCCCGATCACGTCCTCGATTTCGTGGCGCACGCTTTCCACATCGGCCGAAGGAAGATCCACCTTGTTGATGACAGGGATGATCTCCAGGTCATGCTCCAGCGCCATGTATACATTAGCCAAGGTTTGGGCTTCAATGCCCTGGGTCGCGTCCACCACCAGCACCGCGCCCTCGCAGGCGGCCAGGGTACGCGACACTTCGTAGGAAAAGTCCACGTGTCCGGGGGTGTCGATGAGGTTTAGCTCATAGCTCTCCCCATCCAGCGCCATGTAGCTCATGCGCACAGCCTTAGACTTGATGGTGATGCCCCGCTCGCGCTCCAGCTCCATTCTGTCCAGCAGCTGATTTTCCATATCGCGAAGGGCTACCGTGTTGGTAAGCTCCAGCAGACGATCGGCCAAGGTAGACTTCCCGTGGTCAATATGAGCAATGATGCAAAAATTTCTGACTTTTGATTGCCTGTTGGGCATTCCGTTTCCTCATTTCTTGAAAAAAGATCTCATCCATAATAAGATAGATGGAGAAAAAAATCAACGTTTTGCCGGGAACACCCGGCGGAAGGCAGGAAAGCATGGAAAATATCAAGCAGCTGGAACAGGCCCGCGCCGCGCTGGAGGGCAACGGCTTTGTCACAAAGCAATTTTCCTGCGGGCAGGAGGCAGCCCGCTGCGTTGTGCAAAGCATCCCCGCGGACGCGTCGGTCGGCATCGGCGGATCGGTAACGGTGCAGTCTCTGGGGCTGTGGGAGCTTTTGCAGCAAAGCGGTCATGAAGTGTTCTGGCACTGGAAGGCTTCCCCGGAACAGACGCAGACCCAGCGCGATGCGGCTGTCCACGCGGATGTATATCTCGCCTCCTCCAACGCCGTCACCCTGCAAGGCGAATTGGTGAACATCGACGGAAGCGGCAACCGCGTGGCGGCGCAGATTTACGGGCCGGAGCGCGTCATTTTGCTGTGCGGGCGCAACAAGCTGTGCGCCGACATACCCGCCGCCGTGGCGCGCATCAAGCGCGAAGCCTGCCCGGCCAACGCCCGGCGTCTGGGGCTTTCCACGCCCTGCGCCCTAACCGGCCGCTGCACCGACTGCCGCTCGCCCCAGCGCATGTGCAACG
>JAQUVY010000107.1 GCA_028693155.1 Eubacteriales bacterium | reverse complement strand
GTATGCTCAAGAGCGAACTGCTATATTTACAGGAGTTCGAGTCAATGGAGCACTTCAAGGCCGAACTGATTGACTATCTTAATTACTACAACAACCGCCGTAGCAAGGCAAAGCTAAAGGGCTTGCCGCCTGCAATTCACAGACAACAAGCCCTCTCGGTTGCTTAATAAAAATATTTGTCTAACTTTTTGGGGTCACTTCAAACGATTTCAGCGGGTCGCTTTTTTATCTGCTGGTCTGCCCTATTCCCGGATTACCTGATACAGATCTTGTCCTATTTTTTTCTCAAAATACGTTTTCAAGCCCAGGTTGGCATTCCATTTTTCTTCGGGATAGTTTCCGTAGCGGCATTTGACATCGCCCATACGCTCTTCCATCGTCGTCACGCCTTGCGCACCAGCCAAACTGTCGCACAGCTGAATCAATCGGTCGTAGTCGTCATATGAAATCCGGCACAGTATGGCCTCGAACCGCTTTGCTTCTTCCGGAGGCACATCAAATTTCCCGATATAGTCCTGTATTTTCTGAATCGAAAAGGAGTGCGTCAAACAAACGCGCGCCACTTCGTCATATCCCAACTCTGTCATATACGAATAGCCATCGGTTACATGACGAAACTGAGATGGGCCAAACTTTCTGCCGATATCATGGAGCAGCCCTAGCACAAAGGCTTTTTCCGGGTCAAGCCCGCATAACGCGGCAATTTTTTCCGCGCATTGCGCCACATGGCCACAGTGCGCCGCCCAAGGCCCCGGGTTGCTTTTTTCACCCTCGTTTAAAAGCAACAAGGCCGTTTCTTTGTTTGGATACATTCGTCACATCTCCCGACTCTACAGCAGCGGAACCAGCGTTTTCAGCAGCTTCATCATCTTATCCTCCACGCGCTTCCCCGTCTCCAAGACCTCTTGATGGGTGATGGGCTGATCCAATATTCCGGCGGCCATATTGGTCATGCAGGAGAACCCCAAAATTTCAAGGCCGCAATGACGTGCGCCAATGACCTCCGGCACGGTGGACATCCCTACTGCATCGGCACCCAGCAAGCGCGCCATGCGGATTTCCGCCGGTGTTTCAAACTGGGGCCCCAGGAACATTCCGTATACGCCCTTGCGGAGCAAAATACCCATCTCCCGCCCCGCCTGCTGCGCTTTTTCCAGCAGCGCGGGTGTGTAAGCCGTTGACATATCCACAAAACGGACGCCCAGCTCATCTACATATTCGTTTACGATGGGAGATACGCCCATCAGGTTGATATGATCCTGAATCAACATCAGATCTCCCACGGAAAAGTCGGTGTTCACCGCGCCCGCAGCGTTGGTATAAATAATCTTTTTGACGCCGATTTTGGCCATCACATAGGCAGGAAACGCGGCCTGCGCGGCGGTATGTCCTTCGTACATATGAAATCTTCCGCTTAAAATGGCGCAGGCTCTTCCCGAAACATGCCCCACAAACAGCTTTCCCGCATGGCCGTAGGCCGTGGGCTTAAAAAAGCCCGGGATGTCGCTGTAGGAAATTTCCGCGTCGATGTCCATGATGTCGGACAGGCTTCCCAACCCCGAGCCTAACACCATTGCGACCTCGGGGCGCACCGCCGTTTTGCTTAAAATGAAATCCGCTGCCGTCTGTACTTTGCTCATCGTATTCCTCTCCTTTTTTACCATTGATAAGGGGTTCCGTATCCCGCAAGATCCAAACCGAAAAGCTTCGCCGCCGTGGCGGCCAAATGCGTATAACCGTCGGCTGTTCCAAAATCGGTGCCCTGCGTCATCTGCGGTGACCAGATCAGCACCGGAACAAATTCCCGGGTGTGATCGCTGCCGGGGAAAGCGGGGTCGCATCCGTGATCCGCTGTGATGATCAGCACGTCCTGCGGAAGCATCTTTTTCCGCAGTGCGCCAAAGAAGGCATCCGTAACCGCAAGTTCAGCCGCATAACCTGCCACGTCGTTGCGATGGCCGTACAGCATATCAAAATCCACCAGATTTGCCATGTAAAGGCCAGCCTCGCCTTGGGTCACGCAGCGCTCCAACGCACTGCGTACTTCATCGTTTCCGTGGGCCTCCAGGCTTTCCGAAATGCCGCTTGCGGCAAAAATATCACTGATTTTGCCGATTGCGCAGACCTTTACGCCGTTTTTCTGCAATTGCAAAAGAAGATTGTTTTGCGGCGGCGCAAGCGAAAAATCGCGTCGCCCCGGCGTGCGGTAAAAATTGCCCGGAGTTCCGCAAAAAGGTCGGGCGATGACCCTGCCCACCTGGTAATCGCCCTGCAAAAGCGCCCTGGCTTCCCGGCAGATGCGATAAAGCTCCTCCTCGCAAAGCACGTCCGTATGTGCCGCGATCTGAAAAACGCTGTCAGCCGAGGTGTAAACGATCAGCTTCCCCGTGCGCAGGTGTTCTTCGCCCAGCTCTTCTATGATCTGGGTACCCGAAGCAGGTTTGTTGCCCAGTATCCCCCGCCCCGTTAAGCGGCAAAAAGGCTCCAGCACCGCAGGAGGAAACCCATTGGGGAACGTGGGGAAAGGTTCACGCAGTACACAACCGGCCATCTCCCAATGCCCGGTTGTGGTGTCCTTTCCCGCGGACAACTCGCGCTGCCGGCCGAAGCACCCCACAACATGGCCTTGGGGCGCAAAAAACGAAGTCCCCTCTATATGGTACAATCCCATGGAACGCATGACGGGCAAAGACAGCTGCGGGTTTTGCGCCAGCACATGGCCAAGCGTGTCTGCCCCAGCATCTCCATACCGAGCCGCATCTTCCTGCGCCCCGACTCCGGCTCCGTCCAGCACAACCCAAAATACTCGCATAAGTCCTCCTGTCCGCAGTTTTCCATTTTCTGTACTTATTATACTATACTTTGCGGGCCGATAAAAGGAACCCGCATTTTCTCCCCTGACCGAAACATGCTATACTGATAAAAAAAGTGTTGGAGTGATCAGTGTGATTACGCGAAAAGAGATTCAACGTTTGGGCGAATTATCCGCCCTTGAGATCCCGCCGGAGGAAGAAGAAGGTCTGTTGCGCGATTTGGCAAGCCTGGTGGCTTTGGCGGATGTGGTGGCGCAAGGGGGATTCGACGGGGAAGAGCCCCCGGCAGAGTGCCCTTGCAGCGCCCTGCGCAAAGATGAGGTGACCGCCTCGCTGCCGCGCGATGACGCGCTGCGCAATGCGTCCGCCCGTCAGGGAGAATACTTCTCAACCATTCCTCACAGCGCAGGAGGAGAAACGGCATGAGCATTCGCACAATGCATAACGGTTTGCTGAAAAAAGAGTTTTCCACCGTCGAGTTCGCCCGCGCCTATCTGCGGCGGGCGGAAGAGACCCGCTCTTTGAATGCTTACATTCACATGACGCCGGAGACGGCGCTGGACGCTGCCACCCGCATTGACCGGGCAATCGCCGCGGGTTCTCCCCTGTCCCCGTTGGCCGGGATCCCCATGCAGCTCAAGGATAACCTTTCTACCCGAAACATTTTAACGACCTGTGCATCCCGCATGTTGGGGGACTATGTGCCGGTATATGACGCTTCCGTATGGAAAACGCTGCAAAGCTGCGGAGCCGTTTTGCTGGGCAAGGGAAATATGGACGAGTTCGCCATGGGTTCTTCCAGCGAAACCTCCGCCTATGGGCCGGTGCGCAACCCGTGGAACGAGCGGCACACCCCGGGAGGAAGCTCAGGCGGCGGCGCGGCGGCGGTGGCCGCCGGTGCGGCGGCTTACGCGTTGGGATCGGACACCGGGGGCTCGGTGCGCTTGCCGGCGTCTTTTTGCGGTGTGGTGGGGCTGAAGCCAACTTACGGTGCCGTTTCCCGTTATGGCTTGCTCGCCTATGCTTCCAGCTTGGATCAGGTCGGCCCCATTGCCCAAAGCGTGGAAGATGCTGCAATCGTTTTTGATGAGATCGCGTGTGCGGATCCCCAAGACAGCACCTGCCATGGGAAGCGCGAGGGATGCGCCGCCGGGCTGCGTCATCCGCTCAAAGGACGGCGCATCGGCATTGCGCCGGAATTTTTTCACGGCGCGGAGGAAGAGATCCGCGGTGCCATCGAACGGACGCTGGCAGAAATGGAATCCCACGGAGCGGAGCTCGTTGAGATCAAAATACCCCATTTGCAGGAAATGCTGAGCGCCTACTACATCATTGCCTGCGCGGAGGCGGCTTCCAACTTGGCGCGTTATGACGGCATACGGTACGGACAGTGCAGCACCCGCGGCGTCACCCGCGAAGAACGCATCCGTTTCAGCCGCAGCGAAGGGTTTGGGGCTGAGGTTAAACGGCGCATCCTCTTGGGCAACTACGCCCTCAGCAGCGGCTACTATGAGCAATATTACGGCAATGCCTGCGCCCTGCGCCAGCGTGCAAAAGAAATTTTTTCCCAGGCCTTTGCTTCGTGCGACGTGATCGCCTGCCCCACGTGCCCCCGCACGGCGCCTGCTCTTGGCCAGGGTGCGCTTCATCCCGCCGATGGATACGCCTGGGACATCTGCACGGTACCCGCCAATCTGGCCGGCTTACCGGCTCTCTCCCAGCCATGCGGCCTTTCCCATGCCGGATTGCCGCTGGGGATACAGTGGCTGGGACGCCCTTTTGACGAGAGCACCCTGCTCAACGTCGCATGGCACTGCGAGCAGCAAGCAAACTTTCAAATGCTGAAGCAGGAGGTTTCGGATGGAGTATGAACTTGTGATCGGGTTGGAAACACATGTGGAACTTTCCACCGCCACAAAAATGTTTTGCGGATGCGAGGTCACGTTTGCCGCTGCTCCCAATACGCGCTGCTGCCCGGTTTGCCTGGGGTTGCCGGGAGCACTGCCCACGCTCAACCAGCAGGCCGTAGCCAGCGCGGTCACGGCGGGATTGGCGCTTCATTGCCAAATCAATCCGGTTTCAGTGATGGAGCGCAAAAACTACATTTATCCCGACCTCGCTAAGGCCTATCAAATCTCTCAGCACCGCCACCCGTTGTGCCGGGGCGGGTATGTCACGCTGCGCTCTGGAAAGAGAATTCACCTTCAGCAGCTTCATATGGAGGAGGATGCCGGGAAATTGGTATATGAACCGGGAAGGGTGTACATTGATTACAATCGAGGCGGTATCCCCCTGATCGAGATCGTGTCCCTTCCCGAATTGTCCAGCGCGGAGGAAGCGTGTGAATACTTGGAAACCTTGCAGCGGCTGATGCGTTATCTTGGCATTTCTGACTGTAAGATGCAGGAAGGCTCTCTGCGCTGCGATGTGAACCTATCGGTTCGGCCGGTCGGTTGTGCGCAGCTGGGTATGCGCACCGAGATCAAAAACATGAACTCCTTTTCCTATATGCGCAAAGCCATTGCCTATGAGGCGCAGCGTCAAATCGCTCTGCTGCGGAGTGGGTTCGCCGTTGAGCAGGAAACCCGGCGGTACGACGTGCCCAGCGGCACGACACGGGTGATGCGCAGCAAGGAAAATGCCCAAGACTACCGCTATTTCCCCGAACCGGATCTTTTGCCGGTAAGCCTTCCCGGGCAATGGGTGAACGCCTTGCGCGCAGACTTGCCCGAGCTGCCCGATGCTCGCGCGGCGCGTTATGAAGCGCTGGGTGTCTCCCCGGCAATTGCGCAGGAGCTGGTGCGGTTTCGAGCCGTGGCAGACTACTTCGACGCGGCGATCCGCTGCGGCGCGTCGCCCGTTTTTGCGGCAAAGATGCTGATCGGACCCTATTTCGAGGCAAAGACCGGAGAACAGGAGCGGGAAGCGTTTTCTCCCTGCGTGTACCCGGAGCAGCTGGCGCAGGTATGCAAAAAACTGGATACTCACGCGCTGAGCCCCGCCCAGGCAAAAGCGATGCTGGGGCAGGCGCTGCGCGGAGAATGTACCCTTTCGCAAGCGCTGGCCGGGTTGCCCGAACATCCGCCCGAACAGGGTGTGCTGGAGGAACTATGCCGGAAAGCGCTGCGGGATCACGGCGACGCGGTGCAAAGCTATTTATCCGGCAAAGAAAAGGCGTTCCAGGTGTTGGTAGGGGCTGTTCTGCGCGCCGCCCAGGGAAAGGCCGATCCGCAGGCGGTGCGAACCCTGCTCAAGCAAATGGTAGACGAAAGATCCTTTGATAAAAATAAGCCGTGAGAAGGCAGCAAAAATAAGCGAACCCCTGCCCATTCACGCATTGTTGTGGGCAGGGGTTCGCTGCAACAGCCATGGGCGGCGCTCAAAGCATTTTTTTCACCTTAAGCAGCGCGTTTTTTTCCAGCCGGGAAACCTGCGCCTGCGAAATGCCGATTTCATCGGCAACTTCCATCTGCGTACGCCCCTGGTAAAACCGCATGGCCAAAATTTTCTTTTCTCGCTCGTTCAGGCGGCGCAGCGCCTCCCTTAGCGTCAGCTCCTGAATCCAGGTTTCATCGCTCACCGTCGTGTCGCGGATCTGATCCATCACATAGATTGCGTCCCCCGAATCGTTATAAATGGGTTCGTATAAGGAGACCGGCTCCTGAATGGCTTCCAGCGCAAACACGATCTCCTCGCGTTCGGCCCCCATTTTTTCCGCAATTTCCGTGATGGTGGGTTCGCGGTGATGCTCCTCCAGCAAAGCATCTCTGGCCTGCAAAGCCTTGTAGGCCAGGTCGCGCAGAGAACGCGTCACTCTGACCTTCGTTGAATCGCGCAGATAGCGTCTCAGTTCACCCATGATCATGGGCACCGCATAGGTGGAAAAGCGTACGCCCTGGCTGACGTCAAAGCGGTCTATCGCCTTCATAAGCCCCACGCAGCCCACCTGAAACAGGTCATCCGCCGCTTCCCCGCGGTTGCTGAAGCGCTGTATGACGCTCAAAACTAGCCTGAGGTTCCCCTGAATGATCGCCGTTCTTGCGTCAAGATCGCCTTCATGCGCCAAGGGGATCAATTCCATCATTCTGGCGTTTTTCATGACCGGCAGCGAAGATGTATCAATCCCACATAAATCGACTTTATATCCCGGCAAAATTTCGCCCTCCTCCCTGTTGTTGCACAGAGCTATCTTCTCCGAAGAAGGGCGCTTTTATACCGTTGGTCTATTGGGCGAGCTTGAGCATTTCTCGTTTCAGGCGGGAAATAATCCGCTTTTCCAGGCGGCTGATATAGGATTGAGAAATGCCGAGCAAATCGGCCACCTCCTTCTGCGTTTTTTTGTCGCAGCCGTTCAGGCCGAAGCGCATCCGCACGATGTTTTGCTCCCGGGTTCCAAGGCGACCCATGGCCTGATCCAGCATTTCCCGATCCACCTGAGTCTCCATATTTCGATATACCAGATCACTCTCCGTGCCCAGCACATCGGAGAGCAAAAGCTCATTTCCGTCCCAATCCGTATTCAGCGGTTCATCAAAAGACACCTCGGCGCGCAGGCGGACGATGCGCCGCAGGTGCATCAGGATCTCGTTTGCTATCCTCTCCTAACGGCTCTTGACCGTCCTGTGAATCACCATTAGAGCCAGTGCCGTCATCCGGTGAGGGGTTTCCCCCGTCAGTGGGCGGGTCAGGGAACTCATAGTCACCATCATTATTG
>JAQUVY010000106.1 GCA_028693155.1 Eubacteriales bacterium | reverse complement strand
AGTTGACAATGTTGTTGTGATCGCGCTGGCCGCGTCCCACGGTTGCCCAGGATTTCTCGGGCACCTTGCGGGGGGTGTAGGTGCCGAACTCTACCGGCTCCATCATCTGCCCCAGCATGCCGTCGCCCATCATCATGACGGGCATCCGGTAGGTATCGGCAATGTCAAAGCCCTCCTGCGTCAGCTCTACGGCCTCCTGCAGGTTGGCCGGGGCCAGCACCACCAGGCGATAATCGCCGTGGCCGCCGCCGCGCGTGGCCTGAAAATAGTCGGACTGGGCGGGCTGAATGCTGCCAAGGCCGGGGCCGCCGCGCACCATGTTTACGATAAAGCAGGGCAGCTCAGCGCCGGCAATATAGGAAATGCCCTCCTGCTTCAGCGAGATGCCGGGGCTGGAGGAAGAGGTCATGACCCGTGCACCGGCTCCCGCTGCGCCGTAGACCATGTTGATGGCCGCGACCTCGGACTCGGCCTGCAAAAAGCAGCCGTCCACCTGGGGCATCCGCCGGGACATATATTCAGGGATCTGATTCTGGGGGGTGATGGGGTAACCGAAGAAATACCGACAGCCGGCCTGTATGGCGGCCTCGGCAATGGCTTCGTTGCCCTTCATAAGTTTCTTCGCCATGATTGCCTCCTTGCGCAAAAATGAAAATTCTGCTTATCTCTCCACCGTGATGCACACGTCGGGGCACATGCGCGCGCAGCTGGCGCAGCCAATGCAGGCGTCCTGATCGGTGCAGTGGGCGGGATAATAACCGCGGGAGTTGATGGTGCCCTTATCCAGGGACAGGATCTTTTTGGGGCAGGCGTTCACGCACAACCCACAGCCCTTGCATTGCTCGGTGTTAAAAATGACTCGAGCCATGATATGTTCCTCCTCACTTCGTGAAAATTTATAATTATCAAAATAATTATCGTATTAATCGGCGCGGTCAGGGTTCTTCCATGGTCACCGCGACGCGCTCCCCCCGCACCTGGGATACAAAGGCCGATACGGCTCGGTGGGCGGGGTGGTCTTTATAGATGCGCAGATCCTCCGGTGTGTCCACCGTCAGGGTGAGCGCCATATGATACTTCGGCTCGTTTTCGAGGTTGGGGTTTACGGTCAGCGAGCGGATCTGGGGAATGACCGGGGGCAACGCCTCCAGCATTGCCTTCACCTTTGCCATGTTTTCGATCCGGGTATGTCCCTGAGCCTGGGGCAAAAATTCCCATAGCACAATGCGTCGAAGCATCTCAAGTTTCCTCCTGTGCGTTAAGCCGAAGCTGCAAATAGCCTTCCAGGTTGTCCCGGTCGGACACGATGATCTGGGTCAGATCCATCGCGCGCATCACCTGCTGCAGGATGACCGCGCCGCCGATGATAATATCAGCCCTCTCGGGTTGCAGCCCAGGAATTTGTCGGCGAGCCTCCAGCGGCATCTCGCAGAGTTTTTTGATCATGCGGTCCACCGTGTGGCGGGTCAGCGCGTAGTCCTGCACCATGGCCGGGTCGTAGCGCAGCAGCTGACGGTCCATGGCGGCCAGGGTGGTAATGGTACCGCCTACGCCGCTGGCGGCTTGAGGCGGGGTCTGCGCAAGCCATTGGGGCAGGTCGGGCGCTTCGCTGCGCAGCACGTTGTGTGCCCATTGCTGCATGGCCTGCAGAGAAAGCGGGTCGGCGATGTCACCCAGCGGATATTTCTCCAGTGCACGCACCGCGCCCATGCACACACTGACGGCATGGTGCAGCGTGTCGCCCTCACCCAGTGCGATCTCGGTGCTGGCACCGCCAATGTCCACCACGCAGCGGCTGCCCGGGCGGTAAGCGCCCATAAAGCCGGCCTGCGCCTCGACTTCCTCGGGAAGCACATCGATGAGCAGCCGGGTGCTGCGGTGCATGATGCGGATGAACTCATCGCGGTTGGCCGCCTCGCGCACCGCGGCGGTGGCAAAGGCGAATATCGGCGCAGCACCGGCTTCCTGTGCCTCCTGCACAAGCGTGTCCACCGCGGCACGGGTGCGTTCCATGGCTTCGCTGCTCAAAGCGCCGGTCGATACGATTCCCTGAGACAGCCGGGTGGTAATCAGCTTTTTGCGCAGGGGGCGCAATATGTTTTGTCCGTCTGCGTCGCACAGCAGCAGGCGGGTGGAGTTAGAACCGATGTCAATGACGCCGTAACGGATGTTATCCGAAGTCATAGTCTGTCCTTTCGTTTTAGGGAGCCGAGGGTGTGGGAGATGCCTCTGGCAAGGGCGTTGCGGCATCCGCAGGGGTCGCCTCGGGATCCTGCATGAATTTTTCTTCGCCGTTCTTGATCCAGCCCAGGATTTCCCGAGCCATGCGCTCAATAAACGAGTCGCTTCCGGCGCTTTCCAGCTCGCCGTCCAGCAGAGCGTTTTCGTACTGCAGGTCATCCAGCTTCTGCTGCAGCTGAGCCTGTTCGGCTTTGAGAGCCTTATACTGCACATAGTGCCGCACAAACAGATACGCGACAAACAGCACCACGGGGATCAGCAGCAGGAGAAGCAGCCGGGGCGTGCGGCGGGGCTTGGGTTTGGCAGCCATGGATAGCGTCTCCTTTCTCGATTCGGTGCCGGTGCATGGGGGATAATTAATTTATTATTCTACCATGGAAAAGTGTAAATAGCAATGGCTGTGTGCCGTGGTTGCGCGGGGCGCGGTACGGTGGTATCATATTTCATAATGGAGAAAAAGCGCAAAAAACCTCATGTAAAGCGCGGAGATCTGGTCGTTGCCGGGATCGTGCTGCTGATGATGGCCGCGTCCCTGCTGCCTTTGCTGGGCGGCGCGGCGACCCGGGGGACCCGTGCAGATATTTACCGGGACGGGAGCCTTCTTTTTTCTGCTGCGCTGGCGCAGGATGCGGTTTACCGCATCAGCGCCGGGGTGCAGGTGGAGGTCAAGGACGGCCGCGCCCGCGTTTGCGCGTCGGACTGCCCCGATCAGGTTTGCGTGCGCACGGGCTGGATCTCCCGGCCGGGGCAAACGGCGGTGTGCCTGCCCAACCGGCTGGTGGTGCGCGTCAGCGGCGGCGAGGAAGCGCTGGATGGGGTGACAAGATGAAGGCGGGCGCAAAAAAACTGGCTTGGGCGGCGCTGCTGACGGCCGCGGCCATGCTGCTGGGATATGTGGAGCGCCTGCTGCCCCTGCAGGCGGTCGTTCCGGTGCCCGGGGTCAAGCTGGGGCTGGCGAACATCGCCACCCTGCTGGCGCTGGAGACGCTGGGACTGCCGGCGGCCTTTTTGGTGGTGGCCTGCCGCTGCCTGGGAGGGATGCTGCTGGGCGGCAACGCTTTTTCTTTGCTTTATTCGCTCAGCGCAGGGTGCATGGCGCTGCTGGCCATGGCCGCTGCCCGCAGGTTGGGCGGCGCGGGCATCAGCCTCTGGGGCGTGAGCATGGCGGGCGCGGCGGCGCATAACCTGACGCAGGTCAGCGTGGCTGCGCTGGTGGTGGGGCAGGGCGCGCTTTACCTGTGGCTGGGGCCACTGCTGGCGGTGGGCTGCCTTACGGCTACGGCCACGGCTCTGGCGGCCGGGGGCGCGCTGCGTCGGCTGCCCGCGGCCATGCGTGCGCAGACCATAATTCATAAAAAGGAAGAAAACATCCATGTGGAATGAAGATACGATCATCGCGCCGGCCACCGCGCCGGGGCAGGCGGCGGTCGCCGTGCTGCGCATCAGCGGCCCGCGGGCGCTGGAGGTGCTGAAAAAGATATTCCGTGCCCCCAAGGCCGCGTGGAAGCCCCGGGTCATGTATTACGGAGACGTGGTGCAGGACGGGGATAAGGTGGACGACGGCCTGGCGGTCTGGTTTGCCGCCCCGGCCAGCTACACCGGGGAGGACAGCGCCGAGGTGCAGATCCACGGATCGGCACTGAGCGTGGAGCGAACGCTGCGCGCAGCGCTTTTGGCGGGCGCGCGCATGGCCGAGCCGGGTGAATTTACCAAAAGGGCGTTTTTAAACGGCAAGCTGGATCTTACCCGCGCCGAAGCGGTGATGGACGTTATTTCCGCCCAGGCCGAGGGCGCCCACCGGGTGGCGCAGCGCCAGCTTCACGGCGCGCTTTACCGCGCCCTTTCCGCGATGCAGGACGACTTAAAGGAGCTGCTGGCGCGCATTGGCGTGACGGTAGACTATCCCGAGGAGGACGTGGAGGAGGAGACGGGTGATTTTTGCCGGCAGGAAATTACCGCGCTGTGCGCGCGGATCGACGAACTGCTGCGCGGTGCGCACGCAGGCCGCGCGCTGCGCGAGGGCGTGCGCTGCGCCATTGTAGGACTGCCCAATGCGGGTAAGTCCAGCCTGCTCAACGCCCTCAGCGGCTGGGATCGGGCCATCGTGACGCCGGTGGCGGGCACCACCCGGGACACGCTGGAAAGCACGGTTGAGATCAACGGCCTGCCGGTCACGCTGATCGACACGGCGGGCATTCGCCGCAGCCGAGACGAGGTGGAGCAGCTGGGGGTGCAGCGGGCGTATCGCGCGCTGGGCGAGGCGCAGCTGGTGCTGGCGGTGGTGGACGCATCCGGGAAGATGACGCCGCAGATGCGCGAATTGCTGGCGCAGGCGGGGGAAATGCCCTGTCTGGTGCTGCGCAACAAATGCGATCTGCCGTCCAAGATCAGCCGGGAGGAGCTGGAGCAACTTTCGGGAAAACAGACGTTGGATCTTTCTCTGATCTCCGGCGAGGGAGTGGAGGCGGTGCGCGCCGCCATTTACGCGCTTTGCGCGGGCGAGGTCACGCCGGCTTCGGTGGAGGTATCCAACGCGCGGCATATTCAAGCGCTGCTGGAGGCGCGGGAGGCGCTGGAAGAAGCGCAGCATACGCTGGAAGCAGGGTTTGCGCCGGATACGGCGGCGATCGACCTGCAAAGAGCCTGGCAAAGCCTGGGGCAGATCACGGGAGAAACGGCGCTGGAAGAAGTGGTGGATACGATTTTTTCCCGTTTTTGCCTGGGAAAGTGAGAGATTGATGGCACACGCAGATACCCCGATCCGCCCCATTGAGCTGGACGGGATGGATCACATTTCTTATATGCGGGAAGCGCTGGCGCTGGCTGCTCAAGCCGGCGAGGCCGGAGATGTGCCGGTGGGCGCGGTGGTGGTGCGGGACGGCACGGTCGTCGGGCGGGGATTCAACCGCCGGGAGGCACAGGGAGATCCGACCGCCCACGCGGAAATATTGGCGCTGCGCGACGCAGCCAGGACGCTGGGCGGCTGGTATTTGCACAGCTGTGTTTTGTACAGCACGGTGGAGCCCTGCCCCATGTGCGCCGGCGCGGCCATTCAGGCGCGTATTCCCGCCATTTGCTACGGCGCACGGGATGCGCGTGCCGGCTGCTGCGGCAGCGTGCTGGATCTGCCGGGATCCGGGCGGTTTCTGCACACCGCGCAAATCCGCGGCGGTATTTTGGAAGAGGAGTGCGCGGCGCTGATGCGAGCGTTTTTTCGGCAGCGGCGCAGCAAGAAGGAGAACGAATGAGACTGGGAGTGGGACTGGCGCTGACGGCGTGTTTGTGCTTTTGGCAGCTGTGGGACAGATGGCTGTTCAGCCGTGTGGAGCTGGAGCGCTACAGCGCCTGGCTGCGCGCGGCATTCATGGTGCTCACGGTGTTTTTTTTCCGTGAAAACTACATTTGGCAGCTGCCTTATTTCACGCTGTCCGGCCTGCCGCTGCTGCTGGTTTTGCTGGTGTGGATGGCCGTATGGGCGCTGCGCTGCCCGGCGCTGCGGCGCGGGGCGGAAAACCGGCTGCAGTTTGCGGTGCTGGATCCGGTCTTGGACAACCTGAGCTTTTTTGGCCTGCTGCTGCCCATGCTGCAGCAGTTCCCCGTTCTGGGAAATGTGTCCACCATGGCCGGTCTGCTGGTGGTGACGCCGGGGCTTTTTGTGGTGGCGTGCCTGCACACGGCGCTTTTGATGCAAAGCACCCGCTGGAAAGGCAGGAGCGTACTGGCTCTTTTGTATGGCCTGCTGGGAGGGATCGCCCTGGGTTCTCTGGCGCTGCTGACGGGGTCGGCCTGGCCGGGCGCCGTCGTTTGCGTGGCAACGCGGTGCGCAGCGCTGGCCTGGCAGCAATATAAGGAGAGGCAATGATCCCAGAGATGCCACCGGAGGAGCTGGAGCGCGTTTACCAACGGGTAAAACGCGATTTTCCGCCGCAGGAGTATCCCCCGCTGCCGGCCATGCGCCGGCATATCCGCAGGGGATTGGTGGCGGCCTTTTTGCAGGATGAGGATTATGCGTTTGTTGCCTCGGGGAAAGACACGTCTGCCTGCCTGCTGTTGCTTTTGGCGGTGGAGGAAAGGGTTCGGGGCCAAGGCCGGGGCACGGCGCTGGTGCGGGAGGTGCTGGAGCGCGAGAAGCGGCGCGATGGGATGTATGTGGAAGTGGAATGTCCCGAGCTTGCCGCGGATGAGACCCAGCGGGTGACGCGCCAAAGAAGGATCCTGTTCTACGAGCGGCTGGGCTTTACCTGGGCAGAGCCGGTGGAGTATGTCATTTTCGGCGTCCCTATGCGTTTGTATTACCGCCCGCTGAAGGAGACCGGCGTTCCCGGCGCAGCGGCGGCCATGGCGCAGATGCGCGCGCTGTATGCCGATCTGCTTGGCCCGCAAAACGAACAGCAGCTGCAGATGAGAGATAAAACGAACCGATAGCGGGTATAATAGAGTTATCCTGAATGTGGGAGGAAGAATCTATGAAAGAGATTTGGATGTTCCATTTGCCCAACTGCCCCTACTGCCTGGAAGCAAAGAGGTATGTGGAGGAGGTGCGCAGAGAAGATCCGGCCTATGCCGCAGCCCAGATTCGCATGATTGACGAAGCGGCGGAGGGGGAACTGGCCAGTCAATATGATTACTATTATGTTCCCAGCTTTTATGTGGACGGCAAAAAAATGCACGAAGGCGCCGCAACAAAGGATCAGATCAGAGCGGTGCTGAAGGCGGCGAAATAGAACATTGCGGTTCAAAAGGACGGCTCGGGTGTGCCGCCCTTTTTCTATGCACATATGAAAAAGAAGGTAGACACCGCTTGATTTCCGTGGTATAATTTCATCCGCAGTGGTGAAATCCACCGTGCCAATATAGCTCAGTTGGTAGAGCAGCAGTTTCGTAAACTGCAGGTCAAGGGTTCGAGCCCCTTTATTGGCTCCACTTTTCGAGGTGTGGCTCAGTTTGGTAGAGCGCTGCGTTCGGGACGCAGAGGCCGCAGGTTCAAATCCTGTCACCTCGACCAACTATGTCGCAGAGAATTGATACAATACTTGTATTCGTTCTCTGCGACATTTTTATGCCCGAAAACGCCGTATTTGCAGGCTTTTTGGGCTGTTTTTGTGTTTGACTGTGAGCGTCGAAAGTCACAGCGGACATTGATTTCAACCTTTGAAACGCCGATTTTCCTTCCAATTGTCACCGCGCATCCAGCAAATCGTTAACGAGCAGTATTTTGGTGCATTTTTTGAGCTTTGGTGCATCTTTGGTGCAAACCGGATTTTCACAGTTTATCTGCGGAAGCAACGCATAAAAAAGCTCCCTGCATCGCTTTCGACGCAGGGAGTCTATGCCCATCGC
>JAQUVY010000012.1 GCA_028693155.1 Eubacteriales bacterium | reverse complement strand
CAATTTTGAACGTTACCAACTAAAATACCGTCTGACTCCATTTCAAAAACGGAGCCAGACGGCTTAAGACTTAGATATTCTACGATTGGGCTTTCTTTTTTCTGTCTATTTTCTCTGGGGCGGTTCAATGGGTGGGGAGCCTTGTTTATTGGCAAAGTACGGCTGCACGCGCTGGGGCAAAGCGTATCATTTCCGCATCCGGCGCGGTTATCGCCGGATCGATAACCGCACATTTTCTGGATATGCAGCCGTTTTCAACGGCTGGACTTTCCGCGAATGCCTTTGTTTCACCGGATTCCCCGGCGATAGAACCGAAAAAAACGCTGTCAAATCAGGTGCGGGCCGGTCTACCACTTGTTGTGCACCTTTTCGGCAAAGCCTGGGAAGTGCGAAAGCTCGATGCGCCGGCCGTCATCCAGCACGGCATATCCGTCAAAGTGTCCGAATACCTGATGCGGGTCGCTGCTGATGGGGCCAAAGGCCGTTTTGCCGCTGCGGTCGATGAGCGGGGTAAAGGCGGCGTCGAACCGCCCGTCGCTGGAGGTGAAGTGCCAGGGTGCCAGAAAATCGTCGGTGCCGTCCTTTTGGGGAATGCCGAAGTCGACATTTTCCAGCTTGTGCGCCTTCCCCTCATAAAACAGCATATTTTCGGTGGCCGCCGAGGTATCGCCGAAGCCGTAGCCCAGGTTGAAGCCGAATTTTTTCCCGTCGACCCTGCCCTGCGCGGCGCTCCAGTACCAGGTGTTGTCATAGGTCCATACGCCCCGTCCCCAGTCCAGCAGCGCCTGGGTATCCTTCGCGGAAAAATCGAGAGTTTCGTCTCCCAGCGTCACCGTGCCCTGCGCCGTCATGCCGATGATCTTCTGGTTGTAATAGAAGGCCTTGGGTTTATCCGCAAAGGGCGTGGCGATGACCATGGTGTCCTGGGGAGGATCGGTCAGGTCAAAGGTGGCGTCAAAGGGAAGCCCGTTTTCAAAGTTCTCCAGATGCAGACGCAGGTGGCGCTCGCCTTTTACGGTGGAGAAGCGGCCGTGCGCGCCGCGCCATTCGATGCGCACCTCATCTTTGGAGGAATCTGCGGGCATACCGGTGTGTCCCATGGGGAAGGCGCGCATCACCGAACAGGTGCGCTCGCAGGGCACGTCGAAGCGCAGGATGGAAGCGCCTGCCAGCCCCATATAGCTGTTGTCCGCCAGGGTGAGGGCTATGCCGAAGTGCTCGTTGGTGATGAGATAATAATCCCACTCCTTGATGCGCAGCGCCCTGCCGCGGATGGCCGCGCGGTCGTAGCGCCGCACAAGCTGCGTGGCGTAGCCCCTTTGGCACAGATGACCCGCTCCATCGAGAAGAGGGCCTGCACATAGCTGATGTTGTTCCATGAAAGAGTACCCCCTTGCCTAAGATTATCTCTATTATAGCATGTGCCGCAGGTGGGGCAATATGTCGCGCGGACGGATTGCAGGGAAGAAAGGGACATAGTATGATAAAATAAACAAAAAATTGCAGATGGGAAGTGACACCTTATGAAAAAAACATTTTGCGCACTATGGATCGTCGCCCTGTGCCTGGCGCTGTGCGCCTGCGCGGCCAAGCTCCCCGCTTCCGCGCAGATCACCGAGCTGCAGGAAGATATGTCCTTTTATCAAAACGATGTTTTTACCCTGCAGATGTTTGACGATTGGACGACGCAAGAAACGGCGGATGCCCCGGACAAGACGCCCTTTGTCGCGTTTCTTGCCCCGGATGGCTCGGCCAACATAAACGTGCTGAAAAACAAAGCCTACTTTGCCTCGGCTACCGGCGTGAGTGAAAAAACAGCCAAGCAGATCGTGGAGCAGGTAAACCAGAACAGCGATTCCAGCCTGTCTTTTCTTTCGCTGGAGCACAAAATGCTGGGGAACCGCGCCGCCGCCGTCATTACCTACGGCGGGCAGCTCAAGGGCACGGATACGACCATCTGCCAGCAGCTCGTGCCCGTGGACGGAACGCTGTATTGCATCACCTATACCATGCTGGACGGGTTTTCGCCCGACCTGACCCCGGTGTGGGATTCGGTGGTGTTCCGCTAGGCGCGGCGGGCCTTATTGGCGATACCGATCCAGCAGCTGCTGCACCCAAAGCCGGTGGGGCCCTTCGGTCAGGATAAAGGACTGGTCGGTGTCCGTGGCGCCCTTTTCAAACATAAGAATCGTGGGTCCGCAGCGCGTTTGGTTTTCCCACACATGAACGTGCAGCAGCGCGTAGTCCGCGTAGCCGGAGCAATAGGCAAGAACGGTGATTTCTCCCCAGGTCTGGGGCAGAATATCCGCATAGGCGGCGTCGCCGGCAATGGGCACCTGAATGACCGGGGTGCGCCCGTCGCTGCCGGTGGTGCAGCGCTGCCCGGTTTCGGGGATGACGACGGTGGCACCGGCCAGAGGCTCTTTGGTCAGGCCGTTTTGCACCGATATCACCAGGCTGCCGCAGGGCTGGTTTTCCGGGTCGAAGGCGGGCAGATCGTCCGCTGGCAGGGTGATCAGAACATATAGGGCAAAGCCCAGCAGCGCCACGGCGCATAAAATGGCCAGTGGACGCAGGATTTCTTTGCTGCGCATGGTCTCCCTCCGTTTCACATTATGGTATGTGGGGCACGATTTTGAAATTCCTGTGGGGAAAAGGGAATTTTGTCTTTTCTCGCGGATTGCAATCATGTATAATACATAGGTTGAAAAAAATCATGAGGTGAAGATATGTCCAGATATGAATCCAAGGACTGGAAACAGTCCATGAAACTGCGCTACGACTACAACAACATGCTTTTGGGCAAGGTTGATGTGGAGTCGCAGCATCCTTCGTTTCAGAAAAAGGTGGGCGCGCTGACCGCTCAGGAGATCGACGCCGCCATGCCCGCGCTGGAAAAAGCGCGTCTGTCCATCGCCCGCAAGTGGGGGAAGCCCTCCCGCATGATGGCCTGGACCAAGCTGCCCTACAACCAGAAGACCGTGGTGCGGGACATCCTTTCCGCTGCCAAGGGCATTCGCAAGAACTTTGAGTATCTGGTGGTGTTCGGCATCGGCGGTTCGGCGCTGGGCCCCATCGCCGTGCAGCAGGCGCTGAACCATCTGCATTATAACGACCTCCCGGCTGAAAAGCGCAACGGGCCCAAGCTGTATGTGGTGGACAATGTGGATCCTGAGCGCATGAGCGCCCTGTTTGACGTGATCGAGCTGGAAAAGACCTGCTTCATCATCATCACCAAATCGGGCAGCACTTCGGAAACCATGTCGCAGACCCTCATCGCCTTTGACGCGCTCAAGGACAAGCTGGGTGAAGACAGCATCCGCCATCAGGTGATCGCCGTTACCGACAAGGCCAAGGGCAATCTGGCGCGCATTGCCGCCGATTACGGCCTGAAGAAATTTGTCGTACCCGATGGCGTAGGCGGTCGTTTCTCCGAGCTGTGCCCGGTAGGCCTGCTGCCCGCTGCCGCCTGCGGCATCGACATTGAAGAGATGCTGGCCGGCGCCGCTTATATGGATGAGCTGTGCCGCGAAGCCGATCTGACTAAGAACCTGGGCTATATGGCCGGTCTGATCGCCTACCTGACCATGAAGAAGGGCAAAAACATCCAGGTCATGATCCCCTACAGCGATTCGCTGAAGTATATGTCCGACTGGTATGCCCAGCTGTGGGCCGAGAGCCTGGGCAAGAAATATTCCTTCCGCAAAAAGGTTGTGCATACGGGCCAAACCCCGGTAAAGGCGCTGGGTGTTACCGACCAGCACTCTCAGGTGCAGCTGTACGCCGAGGGACCCTTTGACAAGGTGATCACCTTCCTGGGGGTGGATTCCTACCGCACCACCTACACCATCCCCACGGGCTTCGAGGGAATGCCTTCGCTGTCCTTCCTGAGCGGGCACACCATGAACGAGCTGATCCAGAGCGAGCAGTTCGCCACCGAAATGGCGCTGACCCATGCGGGCAAGCTCAACCAGACCATCACGCTGCCCGAGGTGAACGCCTTTACCTTAGGTGAGCTCATGTTCTTCTTTGAGGTGCAGACCACCGTGTGCGGCGAGCTGCTGGGCATTGACGCGTTTGACCAGCCCGGCGTGGAAGAGGGCAAGATCAACACCTATGCCTTGCTGGGACGCCCGGGTTATGAGGACGTAAAGAAGGCTTTGGACGCGCAGGAGAAAAAGGAAGACAAGTTTGTGATCTGATGGTTTGAAAAAACCATTGATTCGAAGAAAACTAGGCGCACCTGTGCGGCGTGTTCGTGAGAATAAAAAGCGGGAGCGGTGAAATATTTCACCGCTCCCTTTTGTTTCACTTCTCCCTCAAATTTCCTTCTTGTGAAAGCGTGGGGAAAATGATATACCGTAAATACGGTGCGGACGAATCGGGGTTGGTAAGAGTTTATTGTCTGACTAAGCGAAAAGTCGAAATATGCGGAGGAAAAATGAATGGCAAGGTATTGCTTTTGGGGTTTCCAAGTTGAGATAGAGGAACGTATAACCAAAGAGTGGTATGCCCGGGCAGAAATGTGGGACTGCGATTGTGGAGATTGCCGCAATTTTTTAGAGATCGCAAAGGAGGGAAGACTGCCGGTTCCGGTCATGGAAACGCTGTCTGACTTGGGTATTCCACCCGAAAAGGCCACCTATGTATGCAACCTTTATTCCGACGGGGAGGGGTTTCACTATCAGTTCAGCTATCGCATCGCAGGTCATATTCTGAATGAGGGCAGGATCGGAACGGTTTCTCAGGCTTGGGGAGCTATGGATTGCGGACATGAGGTGTATCCTTACGGTGCGCCTGATTTTCCGCTTCCACATTTTGACTTGGAGTTTTATGTGGTGTTGCCATGGGTGCTGGAGGAGCCCTCCGGCGGACGGTAAAGCATTTCGCCAGCTTCCCCCTTGGCGGGATCACACGGTTTCGGGCAACCGGCAAAAGCCCTCCGAGAGAATCGCTTTTTTTCGGAGGGCTTTTGTTTTTTGGAACACGTCGCCTATGCGCAGGCCTTTTTGCGCGCAGTTTTTACATTTTGGAGACGCTTTTTTCGTATATTCATCAAAAAACATGGGTATGATGGGAAAAGCAACTGTCCCCAACGTTTGACAGACGGGGGAAATTCATAGTAATATCATCATAACTACTGCGGAGAGATCATGAAACTGGGTGAAAAACGCGTGAAACCACAAAACGCTTCCAACAGCGGCCGTCGGCGTCCCCGTCGGCCGGAAGAGCAGTTCAATCCCGGCTTGCGCAGCAGGCGCCGAGCGGGCTTGTTTGACATGCTTCAGCGCTGGGCAGCTGAGCGTGCGCTGCACCGCACACAGCGCGGCGAGAGCAGCGGTATTTCCCGCGCCTTTTTAAAGAAGGTGGCGCTGGTTTGCCTGCTGGGGCTGGTGGTGGCCGTGGGCATCAGCGCCGGCATCACCGCCTATATTCGCTCCAAGCAGGTGAGCATTCGCATTGATAACGGCTCCAAGGTGACGGAGGTGACCACGTCGGCCCGCACCGTGCGCGAGCTGATCGACAACAATGTCATTTCGCTGGGGCCGTATGATTCGATTACCCCCTCGGAAAACACCCGATTGACCGCCAACATGGTTGTGACCATTGACCGAGCCATGGTGCTTTTTGTCACCACCGGCGGCGAAATGCGCCAGGTGTATATGACCACTGGCACGGTAGCCGACGCGCTGAAAAAGGCGAACATCACTTATGATTCGGACGATATTGTGACGCCTGCGCTGGACACGGCGCTGCTGCCCGGCATGCGCATCAAGCATGTGGCGGTGGAGTATAAGATCGTCAGTGAGTACAGCCGCGTGCCCTACGAGGTGGAGTACCGCAGCGCGGGAACGGTGGAGCTGGGCACCACTCTGCTGGGGCAGAAGGGGCAGGAAGGCACAAAGACCCGCGAAATCAAGGTCACCATGCACGACGGGGAAGAGGTGGAGCGCACACAGCTTTCCGAGGTGATGACCAAGGAACCGGTAAACAAGGTCATTCTGAACGGCACCAAGCCGACGCCCACCCCCACGCCAAAACCCACCCCCACCAAGAAACCCGGCACGACCACCACCAAAAAGCCCACCGCCACAACGACCCAAAAGCCCACCACGGCGACGAAGCAGCCCACGACCGATGGGAAATACAGCCATGTTACGGCGGCGGACCTCAAAATACCGGCGGCACCCGGCAGCTTTGAAAGCTCTCTGGTGATGGAAGTGACCGCCTATACGCACACCGGCGGGCAGGTCGCCATCGGCGGCTGGCCGCAGTACACCCGCACCCGGGAAAAACCCGGCACACTGGCGGTGGATCCCGACACCATCCCTTACCGAACGCTGGTGTACGTAACCGGTTATGGCTACGCCCGAACCGAGGATACCGGCAGCTTTAAAGGCACACGGCCTATGCAAAGCGATGTGTTTATGAATACAACCAGCGAATGTATCAAGTGGGGACGCCGGCGCGGCGTGGTCGTGTATATCGTGCAGTACAATTATAACCGCTGAGCCAATGAGCGGGCCCGACCGGGTGGCGGTTCGGGCCTTTTTCATAACCTGAAGGGGGGAGAAGTCGTATGATCTATCTGCGCGCACTGGAGCTTCCCGATGCAGAGCAGGAAAGCGGCTTTTTTATGTCCATCAAGCGAAAGTGCTATACGTCGTTTTACCCCTTTGGCGTGCTGGGGCAAAAGGGGCTTGAGAGGCTGGAGTTTGAGCCCATCACCATCCTGTACGGCGGCAATGGCTCGGGCAAGACCACGGTGCTCAATGTGATCGCCGAGAAGCTGGGACTGGAGAGACGGGCGCCCTTTAACCATTCCAGCTTTTTCACGGACTATATCAACATGTGCCGGGCGGAGCTGGCCAAGCCTCTGCCGCCGGGCAGCCGCATCATCACCAGCGACGACGTGTTTGAATATATGTTGGATCTGCGCAGCATCAACGAGGGCATCGACAGGCGGCGGGAGGAGATGTTTGAGGATTATCTGGACACGAAATTCGCCCATTTCCAACTGCACTCCATCGCGGACTATGAGTCGCTGAAAAAGGTGAACGAGAGTCGGCGCAAGACCCAATCGCGTTATGTGCGGGATAACCTCATGGGCAACACGCGGGAGCGCTCCAATGGGGAGAGCGCCTTCGCCTATTTTGTAGAGAAGATCGGCGAGGACGCGATGTACGCGCTGGACGAGCCGGAAAACAGCCTTTCTCCCGACCGGCAGCTTGAGCTGGCCAAGCTTGTCGCCGATGCGGCACGCTTTTTTCACTGCCAATTTGTCATTTCTACCCACTCGCCGTTTTTTCTTGCCTTGCCGGGCGCGCGCATTTACGATTTGGATGCGGACCCGGCACAGGTGAAAAAATGGACGCAGCTGGAAGCCATGCGCACTTATGCGCAGTTTTTCCGCAAATATGACGCTCAATTTGACCAATGACCAGGAGATTTGCGTGTTTTTTGCGGGAGCGCCGCTGAAAGAGGCGCTTTTGTGGTATAATGACCGTAATATAACCAAGGGAGAAAAGCATGGAGCAGGTAATGGTCAGCATCGTGGGCGAGCAGACCGACCCCAACGGCGAGGTCAACCGCCTGGAGATGATGAGCGAAGGACGCATTTACGAAAAGGACGGCGTTCATTATGTGGAATATGACGAGCAGGAAGAACTGGGCCCCGGGCAGATGCACACCCAACTGTCGGTAAACGGCGAAATGGTGTCGCTGCTGCGGCGGGGAGAGCGCACCACGCATATGGTGTTCGTGCCCGGCAAAAAGAGCTACAACACCTACGAAACCCCCATAGGACCGATGGAAATGAGCATTTTCCCCACGCTGGTGCGGGTGGAAATGAACGATCAAGAGGGGGAGATCGAGCTGGACTACCAGCTGGAGCTGGGCGGCCATTTTGTGGGGACCAATTTGCTTTCACTGGTTTATCGCAGAATCAATCAGGCCTGAAGGAGGAACAAGACGGATGAAGATTACCTGGCTGGGGCACGCAAAGGTTGTGCTGCAAAACGAGGATACGACGATGGTCATCGACCCCTACGACGAATCGGTGGGGTATCCCATGGACACTCCTCGGGCGGATGTTGTGGCCATCAGCCACGGCCATCACGACCACAACGCGCTGGAAACGGTGCCCGGCCAGCCCGAGGTGATCTCCGCTGCCGGCAAATACCGCATCGGATCGGTGAAGGTGGGAGCAGTATCCAGCTTTCATGACGGCGAGCGGGGCGCGCTGCGCGGGGAAAACCTGATCTTCGTGGTGGAGATGGACGGCCTGCGCATCGGCCATCTGGGCGATTTGGGGCATTTGCCCGATGAAGACCAACGCCTGGCCCTGCGTGATCTGGATGTCATGTTCATTCCCGTGGGCGGCAATTATACGATTGACGCGGCGCAGGCGCTGGAGGTCATTTCCATGGTGCAGCCTCGCATCGCCGTTGCCATGCACTATAAAACCGATGTTTGCGGGGTAAATGTGGCGGGGTTGGACGCGCTGGAGGCTCTTTGCCCGGTGCAGAAGCTGCCCGGGAACACCCTGGACACGGAAACGGAAAGCTTTTCCGCTTTGTCGGGCATCGTTGCCATGGCGTACCGCTGAGCCGCTTAACCGGGGAGAGGAGAGGGAGAAATGGATGTTATGACGCAGGTCGCCGCCATATCCTTCAGCGGATGGGCCATTGCCTGTCTGGTTGCGGGGGTCGTGCTGGTGATCGTGGAAATGTTTACCCCCGGCTTTGGGATCCCGGGCATTACGGGACTGATCCTTTTGATCGTGGGTATCGCGCTGGCCGCCACTTCGGTGGTGCAGGCGGTGGCGATCGCGGCGGTGGTCGTGCTGGTTTTGCTGGCGGCTTTCGTTACGATGCTTATTTTGGCATCCAAGGGGAAGCTGGAGCGCAGCCCGCTGGTGCTCAAAAACCGCGCTGAAAAGGCGGAGGGTTATGTGCCTTCTCCGGTGCGGCAGGATCTGTCGGGTCAGGCGGGCGTCGCCGTTACCCCCCTGCGCCCCGCCGGCATCGGCATGTTCGGCGAGCAGCGGGTGGACGTGGTAACCCGGGGCGAGTTTATCCCAAGGGAAACCCCCATTGAGGTCATTGAGACCGCAGGCAATACGGTTGTGGTTGCGGCGGTGCAAAACCATATTTAACCAATCAATCTATGAAAAAGAGGTACATGCTATGGATCCGGTAGCGGCAGGCCTGATTTCGGCCATCATCTACATTGTAATCGCCATTGTAGCGCTGATCATCCTTCTCTCGATCATCCCCATTCGCCTTTGGATCACGGCTTTGGCCGCGGGGGTGCGGGTAGGCATCTTCTCCCTCATCGGCATGAAGCTGCGCAGGGTCGCGCCCGACCGCATCATCCGTCCCATGATCAAGGCCACCAAGGCCGGTCTGGACGTGAAGATCGCTCCGCTGGAAGCGCATTATCTGGCCGGCGGCAACGTAGACCGCGTTATCAACGCATTGATCGCCGCGCAGGGCGCAAATATTCCGCTGGAATTTAAGCAGGCCTGCGCCATCGACCTGGCAGGGCGCGACGTGCTCAACGCCGTGCAGATGAGCGTAAACCCCAAGGTCATTGAGACTCCCGTTGTGGCGGCCATCGCCAAGGACGGTATTGAGCTGCGCGCCAAGGCGCGTGTTACCGTGCGCGCCAACATCAACCGGTTGGTCGGCGGCGCTGGGGAGGAAACCATCATCGCCCGTGTAGGCGAGGGCATTGTTACCACCGTAGGCTCTGCGGATACGCATAAAGCCGTTTTGGAAAACCCCGACAGCATTTCCCGCACCGTTTTGGGCAAGGGGCTGGATTCGGGCACTGCGTTTGAAATTCTGTCCATCGACATCGCGGACATCGACGTGGGACGGAACGTGGGCGCTCAGCTGCAGATGGATCAGGCCGAAGCCGATCGCCGCATTGCCCAGGCGCGCGCCGAGCAACGCCGTGCCATGGCTGTGGCCCAGGCGCAGGAGAACATCGCGCTGGAGCAGGAGATGCGCGCACGCGTGGTAGAGGCCGAGGCGGAGGTGCCCAAGGCGCTGGCCGAGGCCATGCGCACCGGAAAGATGGGCGTGATGGATTATTACAACCTGCAAAACCTGCAGGCGGATACGGCCATGCGTAAATCCATTTCGGGAGAAAGCACCGACAAGCCCAAAACGACCGAACAGGCCTAACGCCTGACACGGAGCGAAGAGCATGGAATTTTTGTTTGGCCTCATCATCGTGGCGGTGGTGTTGGCGGTGAACGTAGCAAAGCAGAAGGCGCAGGCCGCGCAAAAGGCGGAGGCCGCGCGCAAAGCGCCCGCGGCGCAGACGCCGCAGGATGCCCAGCTGCGCAAGGCCGTGCAGATGCGCATGGAAATGCCCGCCGGGGCGCGCAAAACAGCAGAACCCCGACCGGCGGCGACCTCCCGTCCTCAGGTGGCGCAGCGCATGGAGCATCGGCTGGAAGAGCCCATGTCCACCATCGAAACTGCGCATGAGGAAGCCCATCGCCATCCGGCGCAGGGCAACGCAGTCGCCGTGGAAACCTGGCAAAGCCAGGGTAGCCTGGGCGTGGGTTATGCCGGCGAAGGGTGCGATACGCCCATGTCGGTGCGCCCCATCAGCGCACAGCCGACCACGGCGCGCAGCCTTGGCAGGGGCGCGGCACCTTATACGCGGGAAGAGTTTATCAAGGGCGTGATCTTCTCTGAAGCCATCATGAAACGCGGCGGTCGCCGCGCAGGCTCCCGCTAACAAACCAATAAAAGCCGGCGATTGGATTCGCCGGCTTATTTTTTGTTGCAAAGTCCGTTTTATGGGGCACAGGGCGTGGTACGCTGTGAATAAGAAAAATAGGAGGCGCCGGAGATGGAAGAAAACGATCGCTTTGGTGATCTGGGGAAAGGGCTGGAAGGGTACGCCCATTATTTGCAGGCGATAGAGGACGACGATACCTCCGGGGAGTCTATGCGCACCGGCACAGAGGATGACGACGCGGACGAATGGGCTGACGACGCAGACGAGGACGATGCGGATGAGTTGGAGGACGATGACGCCGAGGAGGACGATGACTCGGATGGCTGGGACGATGATTCCCAGGACGATGACGCCGACGGGTGGGACGATGGCCCTGAGGACGACTGAGGGGAGGGCGCACGGATGAAGGACGCAGACGGGCAGGACGCGCAGGAACAGCCGCAGATGGTACGGTGCTCGGGAAAGCGGGTGCTGCTGTTTTTGGCGGTGACGGTTCTTTTACTGTGGGCGCTGCTGGGCATCAAGCAGCTGAGCGAAAAAAGCAGCGCCTATGACACCGCGCAAAGGGAACTGCAGCGGGCAGAGTGGGGAGCGGCCTGGCTGCAGTTTCAGGAGCTGGGGAATTTTCGGGACGCGCGGGGGCTGAGCGCCTATGCGCACCTGCAATTTATGTGGGAGATGGGTCACCGTTCGGACGAAGCGGAGCGTTTGCTGAAGCGGGTGCCTCCGGAAATTCGGGAGCGCTATGCTCAGGAGATCGCCGCGCTGAAAACGGAAATGGAAAGTTATGATGCGTCGCATACGCCCGAGATCATCGCCCAGACCCGGAGCAGCTTAAAAAATCGCCTGCCATATGACGGTTTGGAGGAGACGTATCTTGACGACACCAAGCTAGGTCACTCCTTTTTCGTGCCCGATGAAACGGGTTTTGCGTTGGGTTGCGTGGAGTGGAGAGACGACGCGGGGAATCGGATCGCCTTCGCGCGGCTGCTAAACGGAAAGCTGTGCCATTTCTCCATGGTTCAGCCCACGCCCACGCCGTTGCCGCATCCCTCCGCCAAGGCCGGCGATCCGTATGATTACGACGCCGACGAATATGGCACGGCCGAGGATTTTTACGACGCAAACTATGATGATTTTACCGATTATGAAGAAGCCGAGGAATATTGGGAGAAAAATCGGTGATCAGGGGGCGCTGAGCGGAAACAAGGGCAGCGCAAAAAAAACACGCCGGGGAACTCCCCGGCGTGTTTTATTTCTCAAATTCGCCTTCGGCGGGCGTATAGCCGCCGGTGATCTCAATGATGTTTCCGTCCGGGTCGGCAAGCTGAAAATAATAATAGGGGTGAACGTTGCAGACGTATTTGATGCCGGTGAGCGGGCTGCCCGTGGGCAGCCTTTGGATGCGCGCATATTCCGCCGCGAGGTCGTCCGCGCAAAAATTCAGAACCGCTTTGCGCGTGTTGGGCAGGGCAGCGATGTGCGGGAGATCGTCAAAATAGGCGTCAAAGCTGCCCTTGTGCACCACCTTGTCGGGATGCTGCGTGTCAAAATAGCCGTTCATGAGGGCGAGACACTTGCCGTCAAACTCAAACATGGCAAAGCGCTCCATGTTTTGATGGGTGACGGGGATCGCCAGCAGGGCTTCGTAAAAGCGGATCGACCGCTCAAAATCTTTCACGATGAGATAGGTGCTTCCCCAATACATAAATTCCTCCTCAGCCCAGGCGGATGACGCCCTGATCGTAGCTGGGCGTCAGGGTTTGCCCGGGCGGCACGATCAAAAAATCCGATGGATCCCACTGGCCGTCGGCCAGCCTCTGCAGCAGGGAAAGATCGCCGGGCAGCTCTTCCAACGCCCAGCCGTGCTGCTGCGCCTCCTGCCCGGAGGCGTCCAAATAGGCCTCCCGCGGGCCAAGACCGGTGTCGATGAAAGCAATGCGGCTGTAGGATTTTTCCCAACCGCCCAACTTTTCCACAATGAAGTCGGCGTTTTCCCGGCCATACAGCTCCACATACTGGGCGTAGGTCTTGTTCAGTCCCAGAGAATCCAGCAGAGTTCCCTGGCTGCGGGCAATGTCCGTGTCGCGCTCTACCCAGCCGGGCGAGTAATAAAAGGTGCCGGGGTGGGAGCGGAAGTATGCGTCATAGCGCTGGCGGGAGCCCATCAGCAGCGTAATGCAGTCGTGGGCGCGGGGAAAGACCATGGGCACGGGGCAGCGCAGCCCCTGAACGCCGTTGTTGCACAGGCCGTAACCCATGAGCACCGCCTCGTAGCGCTGGGGATCCACCGCGCCCAGCTCGGCTTGCAGGCGGGCGTTCATCTTTTCCTGACCGATGTCGTGCAATCCCTTTTCCAGAAAGTGCACATCTACGATGCGCGGGCTTTTTGCGGCGCACAGCGCGCATTCCCGTGAAAGAATCTCGCAGGCCAAAATTAGAAAGCGTTTCTCTTGCTTTTTTTCCATCATTCTACTCCTTGGAAAGCGAACTGATCCCAGGTCCATAGCTTCAGCACGCCCACCGATTCGCGCAGGTAGTTCATGGGGATCTGGTACCACAGCAAGGTGGAACAGACCCGCGTGGGATGAAGCCCTTCTTCGCGGGCAATGCGGTCGGCGCGATAGGCGTGGAAGTCGGTGGTGACGAACGCCGCCGAATAGCCTTGCGGAAAGCGCTGATCCAGCAAAGTCTTGGAAAAACTAAAATTTTCTCGCGTGCTGGTGGAAGCCTCTTCGGTCAAAATGCAGCCCTCGGGTACGCCGCGCGCCAGCAGATAGCGCTTCATCGCCACGGCTTCGGGAATGGCTTCATCCGGCCCTTGCCCGCCGGAGAGCACCAAAAGCGCCGAAGGGTTTTGCATCCAGGCGTCATAAGCCGCATCCAGGCGGCGGCCCAGCAGCAAAGACACCCGTTCGCCCCGGATCCCCGCGCCCAGCACAAGAATGGCATCTTCCTGCCCGGTGACGGTGGGTACCCGCCCAAAGGTAAAAAGAAAGGCGCGAAGGCACAGCTCCAGCCCCACCAACGTCAGCACGGCGGCGCGCAGCCACAGCGGCGCGTGGGCGCGCAGCCAGGGGCCAAACGCACCGCATCCGCCCGTAAAAGCGGCCAGGCACAGCATCAGCACATGCCCCAGGTTAAAGCTGGAGACAGCCCACACGGCAATCCCCCCCAGCGCCAGCACAAGCCCGGCTCCCATCCAAAAAATATCAAACCAGCGGTAACGGCAATGTGTGTTCAACGTGTTGCGATGGCTCCTTTAAGCTTTTTAGTTTAAGCGGCGCGCCAGCTCTTCGGGATTGGAGGCGTAGATCAGCGCCGTTTCGCGGGTGATGCGGCCTTCTTTTACCAGCTGTAAAATGCTGCCGTCCATGGTCATCATGCCCAGATTTTGACTGGAATACAGAATGCTGTCGATCTGATGCGCTTTTTCTTCGCGGATCAGGTTGCGGATGGCGGGGGTGGTGAGCATGATCTCAAAGGCGGGCACGCGCCCGCCGCCCACCGCCGGCAGCAGCTGTTGCGAAATGACGGCCTGCAGCACCATGGACAGCTGAATGCGGATCTGCCGCTGCTGGTTGGGCGGGAAAACATCTACGATTCGGTCGATGGTGTTGACCGCGCCCACCGTATGGAGGGACGAAAGCACTAGCTGGCCGGTTTCGGCGGCGGTCATGGCGATGCTGATGGTTTCAAAATCGCGCATTTCGCCCAGCAGGATCACGTCGGGAGACTGGCGCAGGGCAGCCCGCAGCGCCACCGAATAGCTTTGCGTATCGGCAAAGACCTCGCGCTGGCTGACGATGCTCTTGTTGTGCCGGTGGATAAACTCTATTGGATCCTCCAGCGTAATGATATGCCCGCTGCGCGCGCGGTTGATGGCATCTACAATGCAGGCCAGCGTGGTGGACTTGCCCGAGCCGGCCATGCCCGTAACCAACACCAGCCCCTTGCTCTGCCCGCTTAAGGAAATGACGCTGTCAGGGATGCCCAGCGTGGCGGGATCGGGCAGGGTGAACATGACCATTCGGATGACCGCGGCGAGGGAATTGCGCTGGCGATAGGCGTTTACGCGAAACCGCCCCAACCCGGGCAGAGAAAACGAAAAATCGTCGTCGCCTTTTTCCAGCAGAGGCGCCATGTCGCGCTGGCAAAGGCTATAGATGCTTTGCAGCAGCGCAGCGGTGTCCTGCCCGGTGAGCAGTTTGTCTCCCTGAGAGTACACCTCGCCGTCAATTTTAAACGAAATGGGCCGGTGGGCGATCAAAAACAGATCCGACGCGCCCAGCGCCAGTGCTTCCTTTAAAATGGCTTCCACTTTTAGTTCCATAGAGACTCCTTATTCCAACACGTTGACCGGCGTATCATAACCGCTCTGATTGGTGTTTGCATAGGCATAGGACAGCAGCTGAAACCGGTTTTCCCGCAGCTCAGCCTGCCCTTTTATCACGAAATCGTTTTGTCCTTTGATCCAAAAAGAAACGGTAAGCGTGCCGTCGGTTACGTTCACATCGCTTACGCCGGACAGGCCTGCCAGCGCCGCGGGCAGCTCGGCCGCGGAATGCGCTGCCGCGGCTGCGTCCAAATCGCGCAGAAGGGTTTGCGCCTGCGCGTCGGCGGCGTAGTATGCCAGCACCGAGGAGGCCGTGCTGCGCGCCAAAAGGTTTTCGCTGCGGGTGGTGACCAGAGAAAGTACCCCGAACACGGCTAGACAAAGCACCAGAAAAATTGCCAACACCGAGGGCGCGCCCAGCGTAACGGGAAAGCTGTGCGGTTCGTTCTTTTTCATTCTGCGCCTCCTTGGGGTGCATAGCAGGCAAAGGGAAGCGTGAGCAGCTCCCGGTTGTCGCTGACGCGAAAAACGAGGATGTTGCCGGAAAAAAGCGCATCCTCCCAGGTGAGAGCCAGCTGAACGGTAAAGGCGGCCTCGTCGGGGGCGCAGGGCTGCCATCCGCCGTCAAAGGAAAGCGCCTGCCCGCAGGACAGACCCTCCGTGTCGCCGGCCTTGATCTGCTCGGCCACGGATTGGGCGGTAAAGACCGCGCCGGTCAGGTCGCGCGCGTCCTGGGCAAGGGTATGGCTTTTCATATACAGCTGCAAAAGCACGCTGCAAAACAGCGAAAAAACCAGCAGCACCAGCGTGCATTCCATCAGGTACAGCGCGGCGCGGGAGTGGCTCAGCTTCATGGCGCCACCTCCGGTAAGGCCACGGCCGTGTTCAGGCTTGCGCCCGAAGGCGCGGTGACCGAAATGCGCAGCAGGCCGCCCGTCACGGCGGGCGCAAAGGCGGCCGCCTCCACAATGGGCATGCCGGCGGAGAGGTCAAAGTCATCCGAGGCCGCGGTCAGCTTTTCGCACAGCCAGCCGTCGGAGAGATAGATCAGGGTCTGATAGCTTTCATCTGCCGTTTTCTCGGGCAAAACCAGGCACAGCGTGCCGCTTTGCACGGCGCAGTAGGGGGTGTTGGGGCACTGGCGCACCTTGTTGGAGAGGTAGCCCAAAGCCGTGCGCAGCTGGTAGTTTTCCTGCATGGAGTCGGTGGTGCGCGCATACACGCCGCCCGAAACGGCGCTGAGGGAAAACACCGTCAGCGCAAAAAGGAAAAACAACACCAGCACAAAGGCCATGTCGGGCGTGTGCCTGTTTTGTTCGGATGAAAGCATGAACCCTCCTTATTTTTCTGCAACCATCAAACGGGGCATGAGGTTTGCCCCGAAGACTTCATAATGGATCAGATACCGGTCATGATCGACTGTCAGCCCATAATGCTCCTCCAGATAGGACACGCTGGGCGGATAGCGCCCTTCCACGGCATAGCACTGCACCACGCACCGCGAAACATTCTGCCGCACGGCCTCCAGGCTCTGGGTGCGCGCCGTGCCAGACAGCCGCGAGGTAAAAACCAGCAAAAACGCCGCGATGAGCGCGCCTGCGCACACCGGGACGACCCAGAACCACCAGCGTTGTTTCATAAAACCGGCCCCCTAACCAATGGCGGACAGGATGCGGATGAGCGGCAGCATGACCGACAGCAGCACCGCGCCTAAAATGACCGCCAGCAGCGCGGTGAGGGCAGGCTCGGTCAGCGAAATCAGCCGATCCAGCGTGTCGGTCACGTCCTCGTCATACAGCTGCGCCACCTTGCCCAGCGCCTTGTCCAGCGCCCCGGTGCGCAGCCCAAGCAGCGCGAAACGGTTGCCCAGCGCGGTGAAAAGACGGGTGTTTTGAAGCGCTTCCCCAAAGCCCTGGCCATTTTCCATGGCCTGCGCGCAGGCGCTGAGCCGAGCGGCCACGCTTCGGTGCGCAACCAACGGCTGGGTAAGGGCGAGGGCGCGGGCGGGGTCTATGCCGCTGGAAAGCAGCAGCGACAGAGATGAGGCCACACGGGTGAGCGCCATTTTTTCGCTCAGCGCCCGGGTGGGCGCAAAGGTTTCGGCGCGGCGGGCCAGCCATGCGCCGCCCCGGCGCGTGCGGCTGACCAAAATAAGCACACCCACAACGACCAGCAGCGTGTAAAGCACGCCCAGGCAAGCGGGAACCCAGCCTGTGCCAAAGGAGGCGGCGCTTCCGCCCAACTGACGATAGACTTGCTCAAAGGTGGGCAGCACCTTCCACAGCAAAATGGTGACCACCACGGCCATCATGGCGATGAGCATAACGGGGTAAAACACAGCGCTGCGCAGTCGCTTTTCGTTGAGTGCCTGGCGCTGGTAGTGGGCGCTTAAGCCCTCCAGCACATCGTCTGTGCGGCCGCTTTCCTCGCCCAGCGCCACCGTGTCCGCCAGGTAGGCAGGGAAAGCGGGGCAGGCGTGCAGCGCCTGAGAAAAGGACTGCCCCTGGGTGACCGAGGCCGTCACGGCTTCCAGCGCGCTGCGCAGGGCGCCGGCTGGCAGGTCAGCTTGCAGAGAGTCCAGCCCGCCGCCATACAGCGGGATGCCGGCCCGCAGCAGCATGGCGCTCTGCGCGCAAAAAGCGGAAAGTTGGGCGCTGCTCAGCGTGGCGCCGGGTGTCGCGTGTTTTCCCATGCGAATCTCCTTTTGGTCAGTATTCCCCTACGGGAATATAAGTGTTGTTTGGATCATAACTGCCGTTGGCGGCAAAGGTGGCGTCCACCAACTGCCAATTTTTCCCGTCAAAATAAATATGCAGGTCGATCCAGCCCACGTCGGTGATATAGACCTGATTCCAGGCGTGATAAATATCCAGCGGCTCCACATAGCCCATGATCAGCTTGGCGGGAATGTTTTGCGAGCGCAGCATGACGGCCATCACCGAAGCATAATCAAAGCAGATCCCCTTGCCCTCCTGAAGAACCGCATCCGGGTCGGGGATGTAGCCGGAGGTAACGGTGGCAGCCTTGTCATAATCGTATGAAATGTGCTGCGTAACATACTCAAAAACCGATTTGACGACGGCCAGATCGTTTTGCGCATTTTCGGTAAGGGCAAAGCCCTGCAGCACGCTTGCACTGTCGGCGTCGTAATCCACATATTGATTGGGTAGCAGATAGGGCGCGTAGGCGTTCATCCCCTGCGCGACGGCCTGTGCGGTGAGCAAAGTGGAATACCGGGTGTCGGAAATGTTTTCAAATACGCTGACGGTGTACTGCCCGTCGCCGCATTGAAGCGGATAGACCGTCCACTGGGAGCCGCCGGCCAGATCGTAGGTGTAAAGGGTTTCGCCGAAGCGGATCTGCACCTTGAGCTTTTTTTGCGAGGCACAGCGCACCCGCACATATCCCAGGGAAGCATTGCCCACGTCCGCCTCCGCCCCGTTGGCGCTCACGGGCGTCTCGCCGCTGGGCTGCGCCAGCGCCACCTCCCGCTTGGCTGCCGCAGTGGCGATGGGGGAGGAGAGGGGAACGGAGGGCGCGTCGGTAATGACAGCGCCGCTGCCCGCCGGCACACTGGCGCAGCCCGAAAAGAGCAGCGGCAACAGCAGTACGGCTAGCAAGCGGCGCAGATGAAAAAAGCGCAAGGCCATAAGTTGACTCCATATGATCCCGGCGGGCTCACCCGCCGAACGTTATTGCGCGCGGGCAGCGTCTACCGGGGATAAAAGCGAGCGGAAAAGAATGCCCGAACCGCGGTAGTTTTGATAAAACTGGGTTTTGATGCGCTCCATCACCATAGAGGCATCCTCCATGGTAAGCGAGCTGAGCAAATAAATCATTTGGGCTTTGGAATAGCGCGACACCACATCGCTGCGGCGCAGACCGCTCAAGGAGACATCCTTGAGGATGCCCATGGCCGTGGTCAGATCCCGCCCTTCGGGAATGCGGTGCTGCGGCGTGGTCAAAGAGACCACCGCCAGATAGACCGCCTGCCCCGAACGCATCATGGAACGCACCTCTAAGTGGTACAGGTGCTGAAACACATCCATATCGCAGTAAAACGCCTTGGGGGAATAACTGCTTTCCTGCAGGGAAGCCTTGATGTAGTTCATGTCAAACTGGATGTCCTGCGTGCTGCGGTGGATCTCGCGGTAAAGCGCCTGCAGATCCTCCGAAGGCTGCACGCCCAGCTCCTTATAGAGCAGGTTGCTGATGTGATCGTAATGGACGGAGGCCTGGGTTGCCTGCCCCTGATCCAGCAGGGCGCGGATCAATGCCACATGGAGCTTTTCCACAAAGGGATCCCGCTCGATGGCGCGGCTGCACACGGTCACGATGGCAGCGTAATTCTTGATCTGCCGATACAGCTCGCACATCTCCAGCACCGCGCCGTTGTACATGCGCTTATAATAATTTGTCCAGGGGAAAACCCAGTCGTCCAGCGCGGATTCCGCCAGAAAGTCACCGGTGTACAGCACAAGCGCTTCTTCATAAAGGCGGATACGCTCGCAGATCTCCAAAGTGGCCGCGGCGGCTTGACCGCACTTGCGCTCAAACTCTTCCGCGTCGATAAAGCAGGGAGCGTTTTCATTCCAGACATAGCTGTTGTGCTGAAAGATAATGTAGTCGCAGGGCTGCTCCTGGCCATTTGCCAAAATGGAGCGCAGGCGGTACATCAGACTGTAAAGCGCCTTCGTGGGGTTTTCGCAGTCACCCTCGGGCCACAGCACATCGACTAAGCGATCGGTGGGAATGGGGGTAGTGCGATTGGTGATAATGTACTTGAACAGCTTCCACACCTGCTGCGCCCTGGGGGAGGTGTTGGAAAGCACGGTGGAACCACGGCGCACTGAAAAAGAGCCCAGCGTGTAAATGGATAAAACCTCGTTTGTTGCAGCCGTAGCGCATTCCTCCTTATTTAAAAAATGCTAAGAATGCAGATATTTTGAATAAATATATTATAATTATAAGCTTTTTTACATAGCTTGACAAGGCGATAGGAAAAAAGCAAAATAATGGCCATACGATACAATTTAGAAACAAAATCGACGTTTTTTTACGATTTCGGCATGATTTACCATGGGATGAGGCAAATGCTGGAATCAAAATGGAATTGGCTTGAATATAATTCGTTATATATGAGTGTATGACTGTGTCGGCTACGCTTTGCTTTGGAAGCCGGCGTTCAATATCGACCACATGGGAGGGGCTTATGCTTCATCACAGCACAATGGACAATGTAAAAGGATGGAGAAGGTTTCTGGCAGCAGCGCTGGCGTTTTCGTTTTTTTGGCAGCTGTTGCCGGCGTTGCCGGCTTTAGCACAGGAGGTCAACATCGTCATAAGCAACCGGCTCTACGCCGGGACGGACGATACACTGGTGTCGCAGGTGCAGTCCGGACAGCGTTTTCGCTATCAGGTGCTGTATAACTTCCTGCCCACAGCAAGCGAGGGAGAGTACCTCAATGTAGTGTTGAGCGTGAAGGTGCCAGAGGCGGTGGTGCTCAACCAGATAGACCTGGATTCGGGCAAGAGCGACGATGTGGAAAGCATTACCGTGCTTCCGGCGGAGAACGGCTATAAAACCATTCTGTATGCGTTTTACAGCGAGGTCAGCCCCGGCACGGAAAAAACGCTGACCGTCCCCATGTATTACCCCAACATGACCACGGCCAACGGCACGGTGGGCACCCTGTCCGCGCAGATCAACGGTGCATACATTGCCGACCCCGCCGCGCCGGACAACCAGGAATCGCTGGAGAAAACCACGACCCCCGTCAACATCACCGTGACTGCCGGCGACGAGTGGACGCTGGACAAAGCCGGGCAGCTCACGACCAGCGACGCGGATTATCAGTTTGTGCAGTATACGCTGACCGCCGACCTGAAGGACGACGCGTCTTATGACCGCAATGGCCGCCTGGAGTTGGATTATTTTGAGCTGGTGGATACGCTGCCTGTCGGCAGCGGTGCCAGATTTGTGTCTCTGGTCGGGGAAGAAATGACGCTGACCCAGGGCACGGATTATGAACTGACCACCGCCGGCGACGGCACGCTGACCAGTGTTGCCATTCATACCTACCGCACCGCCGCGACAGGCACGAGCAACGTGCCGGCCGGCACCTCCATGAAAAGCCAGTATGTGCTGACGGTGAAGTATCCAAAGGCGCTTTACGAAACACCCTCCAACGTTGCGCAGGTCGTGATGCACCCGTTGGACAATCAGGCTGCGCTGAAGTATAGCCTGGCCACTGTGGCGGACACTGTGACGGTAACCGATAACGCCGTGGTGGAGCTGGGGTGGCGGGAAGCGACCCCGGAGGCTCGCGCTTTGACCGTGCAGAAGAAGCTCAAGGTGGGCGATCTGACCTTTAACCTGACCTCGGCCATGGCGGCAAAGTACGGAACGGCGCGTTTCTCGCTGTACAGCGATGCGCAGTGCACCACCTACGCGGTGGACGTCAACGGCAATGCCATAGACGCACAGCTGGTTTATAACGTGGCCACCAACGCCAGCGGCAAGGTGACCTTTGCCAACCTGCGCTACGGCACCTATTATCTCAAAGAAGAAAATACCCTGAGCGGCTTTGAAGCGGGAACCGTGACTCAGGTGGAGCTGCTCAGCTCGGGCAAGGTCAATTACGGAACGGTGACCGGCGCCAACGAAGTGGAGATCGTCAACACCGCCAAAGACGACGGCGTGGGCATTGTTGAGTTTTGGAAAAAAGGAATGGGGGCTGCCTCCAATGCGCTTTCCCCGCTCAACGGGGTGACCTTTGAGCTGCGCCAGGGCACCGCGGTGGTGGCCACCGCTGTCTCGGACGCCGCGGGCTATGTGCGCTTTGACGCGATCCCCGCAGGCGACTATACCATCTATGAAACGGGGCTGACCGCTGCCCTGCAAAAGGAATACGATATCTCTGCGCAGGGGCGCCCGATCACCGTGGCCGGCAACGCGGTCAATCACATCACCACAGAGGTGGCACAAGAGGTTTCGGTATTCTTGAACACCTCCGCCAAGGGCGTGTTCCATATCGACAAACGGGACGCGAACGCCGTGACCACCGCGCTCGCCGGGGCAAGGTTTGAGGTATACGGCCCGTCGGCTGTTCAACCCGCCGCGGGGGCTCAGCCCATCGCCACGGTAACCGTGCCCGCCGCTGGGTATACTTCCGACCCGCTGATCCCCGGCACCTATTGGCTCAAGGAGATCGAGGCACCCGAAGGATATACGCTTAACTCCGCATGGGTGCAGGTGGCGGTAAGCGCCAACCATACCCAGAACCAGACTGTTTACAACGCCAAGAAGGCCAAGTTTACCATCCGCAAATACGGCGCCTGGGGCGATGATGATTATTACACCCGCCTCAACGGGGTGACCTTCGCCCTGTACACCGCGCAGACCGGCGGCACGCCGGTTGCCACCTTTACCAGCGTGGCCGATGCCACCGGCCAAGTGACCACCGAGCAGTACATTCAGCTGGACGCGGGCGACTATTGGTATGAAGAGACCAATACGCCTGACGGCTACGCCGCCATTGCCGGGCGCACAAAGGTGACCCTGAACGCCGGCGACGTCCATGAAGAAGACGTAATAAACCATGCGGACTGGGCCCGCATCAAGCTGGATAAGCGCGACGCGCGCACTGGAGCGGGCATGGCGGGCGTGGTTTTCCTGATCTATGACGACGCCGCGTGCACCCACCAGGTGGATCGCGTGGTTACCGGCACCAACGGCACGGCTTTGACGCAGCTGCTGCCGGTGGAGAGCAAGAAGTATTACATCAAGGAAGAAACGGTGCCCACCGGGTATTACCAGACCATTTCCGTCATCAACGGCGTGAGCGAGGGGATCGCCACGGGCAGCGGCGCAGGCTTGCAGCTGGTTGCCGGCGGTCAGCTGACGCTGATCGTCAACAACGACCCCGCCGTTGCCATCCGCATCAAAAAGCAGGATGAAGCGACCAGCGCGGCGGGGCAGACCATCGTGATCCGCAGCGCCAAGTTTGCGCTGTATGCCACGGCTGAGGCTGCGGCGGCGGATACGGGCAATACGGGTGCCGGCGCGCTTCAGGTGCTTTCCACCAATGCCTCCGGCACGCTGGACTTCGTTGGTTTGCAGCCTGGCATTACGTATTATATAAAAGAACTATCCGTTCCTTCGGGATATCTGGCCGATCACACCGTCTTTACGGTGACCGCGCCTACCAGCGCCGAGGCGCAGGTGAAAGAAGTGGTGCGCACCAACCCGCACACCGCCGCGCTGCGCATTTATAAGCACGGCACCTTCGACGGCACGGACGCGGCGCTGAAGGACGCAGTGTTCACCGTGTGGCCCAAAGTGAGCAACGATGCTCAGGCCGATTATACCGCGGCTTCCGCGGCAAATCGCTTTACCATGACCACGCTCAGCACGGGTTATGCCCAGAAGACCGGCCTGACCCCCGGCAGCTACTGGGTGCAGGAGACAACCGCGCCCACGGGCTATGCGCTGCAGAGCACGCCGTTGGCCGTGACGCTGCAATCGGGCGATAACGTGACCGGTTACCGCACCAACGTGACGGACTGGAGCAACACCGCCGACATGGGCAAGGTGCGGGTGGTTAAGACCGACGCCTACAGCGGTGTCGGTGTGGCCGCCGCATTTGCGCTGTACCGCCAAACCTCGGCGAATCCCGAGACCTATGAAACCACACCCTCCGCCACCTTCAGCACCACTGCCGCTTACGGCATTGGCTTGAGCGGCTGGCTGAAACCGGGCGTCTATAAGCTGGTGGAAACCGACGTGACGGGGAACTATACCCTGGCCGACGATCGGCTGGTCACCGTAGAGGCGGGCGTGACGGCAGGCATTTCCCCGGTTATTTCCGTGCCCAACGCGCGCAAAGGACAGATCAAGATCACCAAAACCGGCACATGGCTGGTGGCCGGCGTAACCGGCCGAGATCTGGTGGACTTTTTGCCGGGCGCCGTGTTCGGCATTTATCCCGCCACCGATCCCACCTGCGCGGGTGAGCCTTTGGCGCGCCTGACCACCGGGACGGACGGCACCATCACCTCCGATTATTTGGATCAGGGCACATATTATGTAAAAGAGATCACGCCGCCGGAGGGCTTCACCGCAGATACTACGGTGTATCCGGCGGTGGTGGGCGAGAGCGCGGTGCAGGTGAGCATCACGGTGAACAACACGCCGCAGACCGGCCGCATTCGCCTCTTTAAGGAAGATCAGCTTTCCCACATTCGCCTGGAGGGGGCGCAGTTCACCCTGTATGTGGAGGACAATGCCAACGGCACCGCCACCGATGTGGGCGGTGTGACGAAGAACCTTCGCGCCGTGACCGGGCAGCCTACTTTGGAGTCGGGCACGGAAACCGGCATTGACGGCAGCGCGATGACCATCGCGCTTACCCCGGGACTGAACTACTATTTGCAGGAGACCCGCACACCGCTGCTGCCCCACAACCGTTATGAAATGGTGACACAGTGGACCGGGCCGATTTCGGTGACCGCGGGCGCGGTGACGGAGACCACGATCCTGAACTATGAATTACAGTCCGTGGAAGGCACCAAGGTGGATCAGAGCGGCAAGGTATTGGCGAACGCCTATGTGGCCATGTTCAACACGCTGGCCGACGCCAACACGATGAACACCTGGCTGGCAGCCAATACGGCGACAGCGGAAGATCTGGCCAACGCGGATTTCTTGGCTGCGCACAATATGGTGCAGGTGACGCAGAGCGACGCCAACGGCAGCTTCAACTTTACCGACCTGGTGCCGGAGCAGACCTACTATATGCTGGAGGTGCTGTCCCCGACCTACTATGTGCGGGATACCACCGTGTACCAGCGCGAGGTAGTTTGGGATAACGTGGCGGGCGCACCCGCGCTGGATACGCCGTTGACCATCGTCAACAACCGGTACGGCCGCGTGGCGATCCGCAAAGAAACCACGCTCTCGGGCGTGACCTATCCGTTGGATGGCGCAACCTTTACCATCTACCATGCAGTGCTTAAAAACGGCGCTTCCGGCGTGGACGAGAGCAATCACGTTTGCGGCGCGGACTGCAACTATGAAAAGGGCACGGTGGCCTACACCGGCGTGACCGGAACCGACGGCGGGGCGGAAGGGCAGATCCTTTCGGGCCTGCTGCCCCCCGGAGAATACATTGTGGAGGAAACCGCCGCGCCTGCCGGCTTTACCGGGGCGACCACGCTGTACCATGTAAAGATACTGACCAACCAGACCAACCAGCTGCTGGTCAACAGCCCTGTTGCCAACACGGCGCTGTACGGCCGCTTCCAGCTGCGCAAACACGCCGACAACAACCAGAACACCCGCCTGGCGGCTACCTTCAAGGTGGAGGTAAAGGTTGACGGGAATTACACGGCCTATTTGGTGAACGGCAAGCAGTATACCTTTACCACGGCCACCAATGCGGACTACCTGTCGGCATATCTGCCCGTGGGCGAGTACCGCGTGGTGGAGACCGCGAAGCCTACGGGCTATACGGCGCTGGATGCGCCGGTCGAGTTCACCATTGCTGCCGGCAAAATCACCATGAGCAGCGGGCCGGCAGACACCGTGACGGGCGTGCTTCCCATTCTGGTATCCAACAATCGGCAGGCGAAGCTTACGCTGAACAAAGTCTCCGCCTTTGCCGGGCAAAACGGCGCCGCGATGAACGGCGTGGTGTTTGCGCTGTATCCTCGGGTCTCCGCCGACGCCTTGGCGGACTACACCGCGGCGGTCACCGCCTCGGCGGTACGCACCCTGACCACCAACAGCAGCGGCAACGCTTCGCTGAACTACATCGACGCCGGGGCATACTGGCTGCGCGAGACCTCGGTGGGCGGCAATACAGGCTACAGCGCTGCCAATTTCGCGCCCATAAGCCTGACCTTTGCCGTGGGCGAAAGCAAGAGCCTCACCGGCAGCAATAAGCTGGTCAACAACGCGGTGTACGGCAAGATCAAAATGGTCAAGGCCGACGACAACGCCCGCACCACATACCTGACCGGTGCCGTGTTTCAGCTCTACGACAACCCCGCGTGCACCGGCACCGCGGTGGATACCATCACCACCGCCGGTGCCGATGGGTCGGCCACCACAAAGCTTTTGGCACCGGGACAGTACTGGGCCAAGGAGATCACACCGCCGGCCGGTTATCTGCTCAATACGCAGATCGTCGGACCCATCACGGTGACGGCGGACGTGCTGACAACTGCCGGTACGGTGTACGATGAAAAATCCATTACCATCCGCGTGCCTAAGGCCGACAGCACCAACAGCGCGATCAAGCTGGCCGGTGTGAGCTTCGCCCTTTACGGCAGCCGCGCCGATGCGCTGACAGATGCCAATCGCCTGCAGGCGGCGGTCACTGCCGCAAATTCCGCGGCGGAGTTTTCGGGGCTGCGTCCCAACCAGACCTACTATGTGCGCGAGACCAGCACCCCCGGCGGATATGTGAAAAACACCACCGCCGTTTACGAAGTGACGACGGCCAACGACGCCGTGGTCACCATGCCCGCGGTGCTCAACGTGCCCCAGGGACGCATCCAGGTAAAAAAGATGGCCAACTGGGTGAACGGCACCACGCCCGTGGTGCGGGAGCTGGCAGGTGCCCAGTTCACCGTGTATGCCTGGACGACGGACTCGTTCAGCACTGGTGAGCGCGGCGAACAGGTGACCGTCATCACCACGGGCACCGGCGGCTTGGGGCTGTCCGAGCTGCTGGATCCCGGTCTGTATGAGGTCGTGGAGACCATGGTGCCCGATGGATACGCGGTGCCGCCTGCGGCGAACAACCGCTATCAGGTCACCGTATCCGCCGGACAAACCAATACGGATCTGGTTGCCGCGCCTGTGACGAACATCCCCAACAAGGGGCAGTTCACCTTGGTCAAATATGCTGCGGATTCCAATCCGCAGGTGCTCCTCAACGATGCCGAGTTCGCGCTTTACCATAAGGTGGACGGGAGCTATGTGATCTTCAACACCGCTTCGCCCACCATTGAGGTGGACGGTGAATACACCTCGGGCATGCTGCCCGCAGGCGAGTATCGCCTCATCGAGACCAAAGCGCCGGTTGGCTATACGCTGGACGGCACCCCCATCGATTTCACCATTACCAGCGGCACCACCGTGCAGCTGAGCATGGCCAACGATGCCCAAGGCAGCATTACCTTAACCAAGACGGCAGACGACCTGAACGGCAATGTTCGCCTGGCCGGTGCCAAGTTCCAGCTGTATCGCGGCAGCGTGGCGCAGCAGAACAAGGTGGGCACGGAGCAGACCACCGGCGCGCAGGGAACCTATACCTGGAGCGGACTGGACGCCGGCACCTATTATCTGGTGGAAACGCAGGCCCCGACCGGTTATACAGCCGCCTCCACTGTGCCCATTCAGGTGGATGTGGCGCAAAGCGGCACGGCGATCGTTTACCCCGCCGCCGCAAGCAACGTGTCGGTGATGGGGCGTGTGCTCATGACCAAAACCCAGGAAAACCTGCCGAATTCCCGCCTGATGGGCGCAGAGTTTGAGATCTGGACGGTGGATGCCCAGGGCAACGCCGCACAGAAGGTGGATTCGGGACTCATCACCAACGTGAACGGCACGGTGCTTTCCAAATTGCTGCCCGCCGCCGCCACCGGCACCACCTATCTGGTGCGGGAGGTCGTGGCGCCGGATGGCTACACGCTGGATGACAGAATTATTGCCCGGGAAAAGACGGTAACTGTGCTGCCGCTGCAGGTGCCCGTGGCTGCCTCAGCCACCAACACGGTGACGTTTGAAAACCGGCTTTCTAGCGATCTGCAGCCCTTCCCCGGCACGATCAGCAAGGCCATTTCGCCTGCCACGGCGGACGAGAGCCTGCTGCTGGCTGATTTTGACACGACCTTTACCCTCAGCGGCTTCACCAACGGTTCCAATCCGCTGCCCTACGACACCTTTGATGTGAGCGACGGAACCATCACCATGGAATATGTGAACAGCACGCGGCAGCCCATCACCCTTGCGGCAGGCGATTACCGCTTCCGCCAGGTGCGGGTATACGGCGCGTCGGATGCCCAGGGCGGCACCATTGACGCCGTCGTGGAATATCAGACCTTTGCCCAGCTGGGGAGCGACAACTGGACAGCGCTGGACAATGCGTTCCGGATGCAGGGGCTCAACACCCTTTCCGCGGGCGCTTACCGCAGCGTGAATCTGGATACCGCCGTGCCGGGAGCCGGCAGCATTATGGCGGTTCGCGTGCGCTATATCAACGCGGGCAAAGGGTTCACGGCGAACAAGATCGAGCTGGACGTGACCTTTGCCCAGAGAACGGGCGACGCCGCGACCCACGAGATTCGCTACATCACCAACAAGGCAAACTTGGATTACACCTATACCATTCGCAACGAGCAGGGTGCCGGCCGGGCGCAAAGCGTGGCCAAGCTCAGCAACCAGGTGGAAGCCAGCATCCCCTCCAGCCAGGATAAAATGGCCAAGGTGGCGGTCACCAACGTGGCGCGCAACGGCGACACCCAGGCCTTTGTTAGCGGGCGTCCCGTGCACTTCACCGTAACGGGAACCAACGCCAGCACCAACGCAGCGGTGCTGAAAAAGCCCATCGTTTCCTTCGATGTTCCTGCCTTTACCACGCTGGATGAGAGCTACAGCTCGGGCAAGGTCTTTATCATCACCGACGGCAGCGGAAACGTGCTCACGCCCACCTCCACCTACAGCGAGACGGTGCAGGCACAGCGCCCCACGGCCGCAGGCGGCGTGGAGGACATCCCCAACGCCACCACCCGGCGCATGACCTTTGCCTTTGACAGCCTCGACCTGCAGCCCGGTGAGCAGATCAAGATTCAGTACGAGACCATCGTAAACACCAACCGGCCGGGCAACGCCACCGAATTGACTTCTCTGGCATACATGACCAGCGGCTACCGCCTGCCCGCTTCGGCAGAAAATCCGCTGGGCCTGAGCTTCTATGTGGACGGCGGCAATGCGGTGCTCAACCCCGGGCTGGACGACACGCTCAACGATGGGGAGAACCGCTACGCCAACGCCAACGAAGGCATCACCGTAATCGACACCGACTCCATCAGCATTGTCAAGCAGGTAAAAGGACCGCTGGATGCCGACTATCTGAACGCCGGTCAGACCTCCTATACCTACCCCAACGGCGACATCTACTATCGTATCGCGGTAAGCAACAACCAGAACACCGCGCTGCGCAATGTCAAGATCGTGGATATTTTCCCGGCCAAGGGCGACAGTTATGTGGTTCGCAACCAGGAAACGGGCGGCGTGACCAACCGGGCAACGGAAGTGCCCACCTCGCCTGTTTTGGTATCGGTATCGGCACCGGCGGGAGCGGTCATTTACTACCGCGTGGGTGTCAGCTGGGACAGCGCCACCCGCACGCAGACCGCCATGACGGCGGAGCTGCCCATGCTTTACAGCAACGCGGCAGGCGGCTGGAGCGGCTGGACCACCACAGCGCCCGCAGATCTGTCCACGGTAACGGCCATCGGCATTGAAATGGACTACGGGACCGAGGAAGCGAACTGCCTGAAACGCGGAGATAGCCTGAGCGTTGAGCTGCATATGCGGGCTCCGGGCTTTACCGCGGCGGAGATCAACGACTACTATAATAAGGTCATGGCCAACTCGGCAGCCAGCGCGGTCACCGCGTTGGGTGTGGATGATCCCATGCACCCCATCGAGAACAACCAGGTCAAGAGCTACATGCGCCTGCCCACCGGAACCATCGGAGATTATGTGTTCCGGGATATAAACAACAACGGCATCCAGGACGATGGCGATCTGCCCATCGCCGATGTGCAGGTCATTTTGTACCGTGCGGATCACCACACGGGCGGCACGACCAATAACTATACCTTGCGCACCACGACCGATGCCACCGGGCACTATCAGTTTACCGACCTGCCCAACAACCTTCTCAAGACCGGGGCCAGCGCCGATTCCACCAACCCCGATGACTATGTGGGCGGCGTGTACTATACCTACCGCGTGTCCTTTGTGCAGCCCGACCCGCTGCTCAGCCCCACCTATCAGGACATCGGGGACAACGACGCCATCGATTCGGATGTGGACAGCAACGGCAACACGCCCGAGCTGAAGCTGTGGGTAGGGGTGGATGAAAACGGAGAGCTGACAGGCAACCAGGATCTGACCATTGACGCAGGCTACATCATGCCTGCCGCGCTGGGAGACCGGGTGTGGCTGGATTATAACCGCAATGGCATTCAGGATGCCGACGAACCGGGTGTTAACGGCGTAACGGTGAACCTGTATCGCGTGGTGGACGGCGCTGCCGAAACCACGCCTCTGCGCACCGCGCAAACCGAAACGAACAACGGGGCAGAGGGCAGCTACTGGTTTGATGGCTTGGTGCCGGGCGACTACACCGTGGAGTTCGATCTAACGGCGCTGCGCAAGAGCGATGGTTACTGCCAATATGCCTTTACTACGGCAAACGCCGGCACGGCGGACACCGATGACTCCGACGCACAGACGGCGGTGGACAGCGAGGACCGCATCCGCCGCACGCAGACCATCACCTTGGTGGCGCAGCAGCGCGATGATACCTGGGATGCGGGCTTAACGGTGGTGTCGGCGCTGGGCGGCTACTGCTTTGACGACAGAAATTATAACGACGTGCAGGATCTGGGCGTTGCGCTGCCCGGCACCGTGGTGACGCTGTATCGCGTGGTGGCGGGAGTTCGTGAGGATACGCCCTGCCGACCGGCTGTCACGGTGGGCGCCAACGGCACGTATTTCTTCGATCAACTCATAGAGGGTCAGTATCAGGTGCATTTCCAGTTCCCCGGCCAGTACCAGGCGGTGAAGGCAGGGGTGGGTACCGATATTGATCTGGATTCCAACGTGGAGCGCGAGCTCACGGCGGATCTGAGCGCGGGGTATACCGCGGTCATTGACTTGCCCTATGACACGGTGGACACCACCTGGGACGCCGGAGCGCGTTTGCTGGGTGTGCTGGGCGATACGGTGTGGTTTGACACCAACGCCGACGGCGTGCAGGATGCCGACGAGAGCGGCGTAGCCAATGTAAAGGCCACGCTGCAGCGCCGCACGGGCAGCCAAGGGCTGTGGGAGTTCTATGCCGAAACGGTGACGGATGCGGCGGGTCACTATCAGTTTGACAACCTTCCCGGCGGTCTGGATGCGGGGTATCAGTACCGCGTGTTGTTCCTGACACCGGCGGGGTATCGCCTTACCATCCCCAATGCGGGCACGGATGCCGCGCTGGATTCGGATGCGCAGGCTATGCTGGTGGAAAACCTGGGCTATCCTACCCGGGCCATTGAGCTGGGCTACGGCCAGATCGACCTGACCTGGGACGCCGGGATCATCGCTTCCGTGGGCGCGCTGGGCGACTATGTCTGGTACGACCGCAACAAGGACGGTATGCAGGACGAGAACGAATGGGGGATCGCCGGTATCCCGGTGGTGCTGGAGACGAACCTTACCGGAAACATCGACATTGCCGGGGATTGGACAGAGTATGCCCGCACGACCACCAATGCCACGGGATATTATCGCTTCTCCGATCTCCCCGCGGGTTATTACAGGGTCAAATTCGATCTGGGTACGCAATATGTACCCACGCTGCTCAATGCGGGCACGGGGAGCGATGCGTACCAGCGCGACTCGGACGTGATCCGCACCGGAAGCGGCGGCGTGTACAGCACCCGCAGCCTCTACCTGGATGCGGAGCGCTTCGACATGACCTGGGACGCGGGCGTGTATGAGAGCCAGGGCGTGCGCACCGGCGACAGCGGCAAGCTGTGGCTGTGGATCCTTTTGGCGGGCGCTGCAGCGCTTTGCATGGGCGGCGCAGCCTGGATGATCATCGCCAGACGCCGGCAGAAACGCTGACAAAGAAGAAAATTGACCCTGCTGTGCGGCGCATGGCAGGGTCAATTGCTTTCAATCACAGAAAAAAATCCAAAAAGCTGGAAAAAACTGAGCTTGTGATTGGAATGAAATCAACATGCAATCAGAATGAAAACATGCGGGGTATAATAAACGTGTAAAGAACAGGAGTGAACACACGTGCTGGGTGAACAGAGGCGGTACCCCGCCATTTATGAACAGGTGCATATCGGCGTGACCGGGCGGGAAAACCGGGAGATCCAAGGATGGATGGTTCACCCCGGTACGGGTAGAACCTGGACATTCGGCAGTATGGTCGCCCTGATGGAATTGCTGGAAGGTCTGTTTGATCTGTTGGATTATCCTCAACCCACCCATCGCCTGCGCGCCTTTGCGCAGGAAGGCGCGGTTGACGGCAAGGAGAAAAATATGATGGAAAAAGCAAAGGAATCAGGAGCCGCCGCGGAGAAACCCACTTTTGTGGTCAAGGTGCAGTATCGGCAGAACGCGACCTGGCAGGGCAGCATCCAGTGGCTCGAGGCAAACCTGACGCGGAATTTCCGCAGCACGCTGGAGCTCATCCGGCTGATGGACGAGGCGGTCGGCGAAAGCGCAGACCGCAGCAGTTGGGACTAAGAACGTTAAAACGACGTCAGGAGGGGTAAGATGAAAAGGCTTGTAATGGGGTTTCTGAGCGTGGCTCTCGTAGCCGCCCTCGTTCTGGGGGGCGCAGGCGTTGCTCTGGCAGACGACGCAACGCAGAGCGTGAGCGTGGTCTCGGTGCCCTCTGATTCGGATCTGAACGCCCAGGTGTTTGAGATCACCAACGGGAACGGCGTAGATGTCACCGCGTCCTGGAAGGATCTGACCGGCGGCAGCTCGGGTACGGTCACCATTCCCGCTGGCGCGAAGAAAAGCGTCTCGGTCAGCAACCCCGGCCTGACCGGTGTGCTGCTCAAGGTTTCCCACACCGTCAACGGCGCCCAGAAAGATGTTTTCTGCAACAGCGCCGATCGTTACTGGGTGCACATTCGTTATGAAACGGAAAGCGGCACGCTGCTGGCAACCGACCGCAAGGCCATTTCGCGCAGCGCGGGTAGCATGAGCGTGAACGCGCCCGCTACCTACCAGGCCAACGGTGTCGATTATAAGCGAGTCTCCGCCGCCAGCCAGAGCCACAGCTTTAACACGGGCTGCACGCTGGCGCAGCGCACGCTGACCTTTACCTATCGCGAGATCGTGCCCGAAGCGTACTCGGTCAAGATCATTTTGACCGACGCCTCCGCCAAGACGACCATCCGCACCGAATATTTGGCGGTGCCGGTCGACCAAACGGCTGTTTATACCGCCAAGCAGAGCATTACCGAGGGAAACGATGCGTACACGCTGGCCTTGGGTCAGGCAACCACCATCCGCCACGCCTACGCCAGCGGCATGCAGGAATACTACCTGTATTATGACAAGCAGGCACCCGCCCCCGCCAAGGCGTATATGATCAACATCCGTTATCAGGATCAGGATACGGGTCTGGTGCTGGCTTCCAACAATGTGACGGTTCCCGTGGGGCAGACCGTGACCTTCAACGTGGCTCCTGAGTGCGCCACGGCCGACGGCACCCGGTATGCGCTGGTAAGCGGGCAGTCCACCTCCGTTGTGCATGCAGCCAACAATCCTACCCGCCAGTACATCGTTTACTTCCGGAAAAACACCAGCATTCCCACCGCGCCTTATGACATCACGGTGCGCTATGCCGATGCGGCGACCAACCAAACCCTGCACAGCACCACGCTGAACGTTGCGCTGAACGCCACAGTGCGCCATGACGCTCCGGCCACTTATCAGCTGGGCGGCACGAGCTACAGCATCGCCGCCGGGCAGAACCGTGCCATCGTGCATCAGTTTGGCGCTGCGCAAACCAGCTACACGGTGTATTACAACGCGGCCGGCAGCACGCCGCTGGCACCTTACGACATCACCATCCGCTATGCGGACGGAGCGACCAATGCAGTGCTGTATACCACCACGCTGAGCGTGCCGGTAAAAGGCACGGCCACTCACATCGCCGCGCCTGACTACATCAGCAACGGCGTGAGCTATGTGCTTGCAGCGGCGCAAAACCAGGTGGTTGCGCACGACTACGACAGCACTCGCCGTGTGTACACCGTCTTTTACAAGCAGGTGACCGGCGACGCCGAGCAGGATGCCATCCAGACCGGCGACAATAACGCCAATAACCCTGCCAACAACGCTAACCCTGCCAACAATGCCAACCCGGACAACAATGCCAATACCCAGATCAACGACAACAACGTTCCTCTGGCTCCCGGAACCACGCAGACCCCTGCGCCGCAGCAGACGACTGAGCCGGACGATACGGACATTGAAGACGGGCAGGTGCCCTTGGCTCCCGGCAGCGAAAACAACGGAGCGTCCCCCTGGTGGTGGCTGCTCAGCGTCGTGCCGGTGGCCGGGCTGGCGAGTTTCCTCATCGCGCGGTCTAAGGCGGCAAGCCGCACCGCAAAATAAACACACCCGACAAAAAGAAAGAGCGTCCGCGCTGCGGACGCTCTTTTTCTGTCAGTACTGGCCGCTTCCTTTGGCGGGGAGAATGGGCGGCTTATCATAGCACAGGTACCAGTCCACGCAATATTTATCCGGGTTGGATTCGGCGGCCAGCGCGGCGTCCACCGTGGCGGGCGGCGGATAGACCAGCGGGTCACCGTCCTGCCAGCAGGCGGGTGTCACCATGTGGGTGGAATCGGTGGTTTGCAGGGCCTTCAGTAGGCGCAGAATCTCGGCAATGCAGCGCCCGTTGGTCAGCGGATAGTTGAGGCTTGCGCGCACAATGCCTTCGGGATCAATAAAAAATACCGTGCGTACTGTTTGCGTTTGGTTCACGCCGGCGGGCAGCATGCCATAGGCGCGCGCAATGTCCCCGCTGCGGTCGGCGATGATGGGAAAGGGAATCATGACCGAAGTGTTGCGGTAAATATTCAATACCCATGCCACGTGAGAGGGGTTGCTGTCGATGGAAAGGCCGAGCAGCTAGGCGTTAAGCGCTTCAAATTCCGGCGCGGCTTGGGCAAAGGCAAGAAATTCCGTTGTGCAAATTGGCGTAAAATCAGCCGGATGGCTAAAGAAAACGACCCACTTTCCCCGATAATCCTGCAGGGAAACGGGGCCCTGGGTGGTTTGAGCGGTAAACTGCGGCGCGGCGCTGCCCAAAAGCGGCGCGCAATGCGTCTGTTCCATGGTGCGACCTCCATTTCGTTTCTCTTACCCATCCTATGAACCGGCACGGGAAAAGGTTTGACGTGGGGGCGGGGCACAAGGCGTTTGGCGCGGCCGGAGAAAATGCGGAGGGGGAAAAACGGAAGCCAATTGTTGATAAAAAAGCGCCTGCCGGGCATTTCGCGGTGACTCCTTTGGCCCAGCCGGAGAAAATGCGGGAATTTTATTGGGGGGATGAAGTGCCGCGCATACGCAGAGTGGGCAGAAGCGCTAACGGGCGGCAAAGAGGGACGGGCAGATTCCTGCGCGGGGAAAAGAAAGGCGCAAAGCCACAAAAAGCCACGCAAAATAGAGCCTTACGGCGTCCGCGCGGGGTAATACCGTATGCTGCCATCCTGCAGCAGCCAAAGAGCCTGCGCGCCGGTTTTGCGCAGCAGCGCTTCACCCTCCTCGGGCGGCAGGGTGAACAGCGCCGTGGAGAGAAAATCAGCCAGGGCGGCGTCGGCGCATACCACCGTGACCGCACGGCAGTAAGCGGGGGGATAAAGCGTATCGGGCGAAATGATGTGGCAGTATCGCGTGCCGTCTATTTCATAATAGCGCTGATAGTCTCCGCTGGTGGCGACGCATTGATCGTTGAGCAGCAGCGTGTCGGCCAGCGCGTCGTCACCCCAGTGATCCGGGGCTTCCACGCCGATGTTCCAGGCCTCCCGGCCGGCCGGCGCGCCTGCCGCGCAAATATTGCCTCCGGCGTTGAGAAGAAAGCTGTCATAGCCCGCGGACTTTGCCTCTTCGTACACCAGCTGGGCGGCATAGCCCTTGGCGACAGCGCCCACGTCCAGAAGCGCACCGTCAGCCAGACGGGCAGTGCCCGCGGCGGTGTCCACCACCAGCTTATCCATCCCCGTGTGGGCGGCGGCTTCGCGCAGCGCGGCTGCCTCGGGCAGCTCCGCAGCATCGCCTTGAAGCGCCGCGTCACGCTTTTCCTTCCACAGCGCGGTCACCCTTCCCAGCGTAATGTCCACCTGGGGCGAAACGGTTTCATAACAGTTCGTGGCCCATTGCAGCAGGGAGAGCACATCGGGATCCAGCGCAGCGGCCTGCCCGTTTGCCGCGTTGAGCGCGCCAATGCCGCCGGGGCTGGTTTCATAAGCGTTGTAGAGGTGATGGAGCCGCGTAAATTCGCCCTGCACAAGCGAAAACAGGGCATCAAACTCGGCCTGGGAGGCCGAGTAGGCGCTCACCGTCACAACCGTGTCAAACGTATCAAAAAAATCGCGGGTATACACCCGCCGACGCAGGGAACACCCCGCTGACGCCAGCAGGCAGGCCAACAAAAGCGCGCCCGCGCGAAACCATTTGCCCATAAAAGTCCTCCCATGTTTCCATGGGGGCATTATAGCATAGATGATTGATGAAAATTGTAAAAATGAAGTTTGTCATCTAGGCAAAATGGAGGAAAGGTTGTATCATAGCAGATGAAACAAAAAACCAATTAAGGAGGATCCCTTTATGAAACTTGGTGTTTTTGCGGTTGTTCTGGCCGGCGATACGCTGGATCAGGCCTGCCAAAAGCTGGAGGACATGGGCGTTCAGGCCATCGAGATCGGCGTGGGCGGTTATCCCGGCAACGCGCATTGCAAGCCGGCTGAACTGCTGGCCGATGAAAAAAAGCTGGCGGAGTTCAAGGAAACTATCGAGAAGCATCATCTGACCGTGAGCGCGCTGTCCGCTCACGGCAACCCGGTGCACCCGGATAAGGCCAAGGCCGCCGCTTATGACACGGACATCCGCAACGCCATTTTGCTGGCCGAGAAGCTGGGCTTGGA